>NZ_RQFT01000003.1:313520-627040 GCF_004769525.1 Leptospira bouyouniensis
TACATTTGCGAAGGTAACGAAGTGGTACATTAAAATGTGGGATGTCTAACACATCCATTTCAGCCATTTTTGGATGACCAAAAAATTCTTGGTGGGAATAAATCTTTGTTAGATAGGGAATGATTTCAGCATGTTTAGGTAGGGCATATTTTTTTAAACGACTTGGATCACCAAAGACATACAATTTGGCTTCCTTTGGATTTAAAGACCAAAATTTTAAAATATGTTGGATGCGAATTCCGATCCCAGAATTTTCGATCATCCTTGCATCATAGCCAATTTTTTTTTGCATTTGAATGTTGATTATGTCCTTTCGAATTAAAAAAAGGAAATGTATCTTTTCCTGAGAACTCAAGTCTAGTCAAATAAGTAGTGAATATTCTGCATTCAAATTTTGAAAAGCAGGTTCACAAGGAACTTACTTTCAAAAAGGAATCGGATGGAAAACTTAATCGAAGAAATCCTTAAACAAATTGGTGAAGATCCAAACAGAGAAGGTCTCGTCAAAACTCCTAATCGTGTCAAAAAAGCTTATGATTTTTTAACAAGTGGTTACAAGGCTGACATCAACCAATTGGTGAATGGTGCTATCTTTGAAGAGAACACTACAGGTATGGTTCTTGTTCGTGACATTGAAATGTATTCCTTATGCGAACACCACTTGCTTCCATTTTACGGAAGAGCTCATGTTGCCTACATTCCAAATAAAAAGATCATTGGAATTAGTAAAATTCCAAGGATTGTTGATGTGTTTGCGAGACGATTACAAGTACAGGAACGGCTAACAGACCAAATTGCTCAAGCCATCCAAGAAACTTTGGATCCGCTGGGAGTGGGTGTTGTCATCAAAGCAAAACATTTGTGTATGATGATGCGCGGCGTGGAAAAACAAAACTCAGAATTATTCACTTCTAGTTTACTCGGTTTGTTTAAAACGGACTCAACAACCCGCAGCGAATTTTTAGATTTGATCCGAACCGGTTCCCATTAAGTTCAATTTTTAAATTCTTTTTTTCTGATTCATGCTGGACTTTTTTTCAAAAAAGTTCAGTCTTTTTCCTCTAGAGGGACACAATGCCGAAAGAAAGAATCGTGGCACCATCCAAAGAATTTGCCAAACTTGCAAACGTTAGCTTAAAAGAATACAAAGCAAAATACAAAGAATCGATTGAAAAACCTGAAAAATTTTGGGCGGAACAAGCAAAACGCCTAACATGGTTTAAAAAATGGACCAAAGTTTTAAAACATGACTTTGCAAAAGCAAAAGTAGAATGGTTTGTGGGTGGGAAACTGAATGTTTCCTATAATTGTTTAGACCGACACCTTAACTCTCCCTTAAAAAACAAAGCTGCTCTCATCTGGGAAGGTGACAATCCAGACGAATCCAAAGTCCTCACTTACCACGACTTACATAGAGAAGTGAATCACTTCGCAAACGTTTTAAAGAAGTTCAAAGTGAAAAAAGGAGACAGGGTTCTTATTTACCTTCCGATGGTCCCTGAACTTGCTATCGCCACTCTTGCTTGTACTCGCATCGGTGCCGTACATTCTGTTGTCTTTGGTGGCTTTTCTCCAGAAGCACTTCTTGGTCGCATTGAAGATTGTAAACCAACCTTGGTCATCACTGCCGATGGTGGTTATCGCGGTGGTAAACCCATTGAACTGAAAAAAAATGTGGATGCGGCTCTTGCTGAAACCAAGTTCAAAGTGAACGATGTCATCGTTGTCAAACGAACGGGTGATGAAGGAAATCTGAATTGGAAAGAAGGTCGTGACCATTGGTACCATTACCTCATGAAAGACCCTGAGGTGAAAAAAGATTGCCCTGCTGTTCCAATGGATTCGGAAGACCCCCTGTTTATTTTATACACTTCTGGTTCCACAGGCAAACCGAAGGGAGTATTACATACAACCGCTGGTTATCTGTTAGGTGCAAATTTAACCTTTGCCACCATTTTTGATTATAAAGATACGGATACCTATTGGTGTACAGCAGACATAGGTTGGATTACAGGTCATAGTTATATTTTGTATGGACCACTTTCCAATGGAGCCACATCTTTAATGTTTGAAGGGGTCCCGAGTTACCCTGACATGGGTCGTTTTTGGGACGTCATTGATAAGTACAAAGTCACTGTGTTTTATACTGCTCCGACTGCCATCCGAGCTCTGATGCGAGAGGGGTTGGAACCGATCAAAAAACGTTCACTCGCATCACTTCGGTTACTCGGATCGGTTGGAGAGCCAATCAATCCGGAAGCGTGGGAATGGTATTATGCCAATATTGGTAAATCCAAATGCCCTATTGTTGATACTTGGTGGCAAACGGAAACGGGATCGATTATGATTTCTGGAATCCCTGGTGCCATCCCACAAAAGCCAGGTTCGGCTAGTTGGCCATTTTACGGCATCAAGCCAGTGTTAGTGGACAATGAAGGTGTGGAGATCAAAGAGAAAGGCGAAATTTCAGGAAATCTCTGTATCGCAAAACCTTGGCCTTCTATGATGCGTGGTGTGTATGGAGATCCAAAACGATTTTTTGACACTTATTTTTCCCAATTCAAAGGATATTATTTTACTGGGGATGGTGCCAATCGTGACAAAGAAGGTTATTTTCGCATCACAGGAAGGGTGGATGATGTTCTCAACGTTTCAGGACACCGCATTGGATCTGCAGAAGTAGAAAGTGCTCTTGTGGAACACAAATCGGTAGCGGAAGCAGCCGTTGTTGGATTCCCACATGACATCAAAGGGCAAGGGATTTATGCCTATGTAACGGTGAAACAAGGTGTTGTCACAAACGACCAATTGAAAAAAGAACTCATTGCGATGGTGGAAAAGGTAATTGGGAAAATTGCAAGGCCCGATGTGATCCACTGGGCGCCAGGCCTTCCGAAAACACGTTCTGGAAAAATCATGCGTAGAATTTTACGTAAGATTGCCAACAACGAATTTGATACGTTAGGTGACATTAGTACACTTGCCGACCCATCCGTTGTTCAATCTTTGATTGATGACAAAAAAAAGTATCACAGTTAGACAAACAATCTATAATTCCTGCGGGAGAGCGGCAAAGGGTCCCATCACTCGCAGGAATTCTGATTCTTCAAATTCCAAATCTCTCTCCTTTAGTTTTTTTCTGTATTCGTTTGTTTTTGCTTCATCTCGGGTTGAAAACCAATAGATAGAAAATAGTAAATACTCTCTGTTTTTACGGTACGTTGCTACATGGTTTTCCAATTCAGTTGCTTTGAGATTTTTTTGGTTTATAAAATCTTTGACAAGAGAATCGATTGCTAATGTGTCGCGGTCTTTTCCGAGATTCGCATAACTTTGGCGGATGAGAAATAAAATTTCTTTTGCATCTGAGTTTGGATCATACTTAAGTAGATTGTAAAAACCTCTACGAAACAAACTCAAAGATTCTAGATACCTTTGTTTCTCTTGCAGAAACACTCCATACCGAGTGAAGTATCTTGTTTCTTTTAAAAATACAGTGGATGTCCAGATGTAAGCTTGTTCTAAAAATTCTGAATTCCGACCCCGCCTTGCTAGGATTAAAGTTTCGTACATCCCTTCTTCTCTTGGAAAATAAACAAGATACCGAAGACTCAAATCATCCGCTTCTTTCCATTTTCTATTTTTAATGTTTTTGAGAAGGCTTGTTTGTAGGGCATCTTTTTCTGATACAAAAGTTTTATCAGATTCGAGAATACTCATATACGATTCGTAATCCGTTTCTAACCCCAATTGCCGAGAAAGGATGGCAGCAAGATACAGTCTGTACTTTGCATTCGGTTTTTGTTCTAAGTAAAATTTGGTAAATTGAAGCGCTTCTCTTGGTTTTTTTTCTTTTTCATAAAAATCAGCAATGAATAAAACCAGATCCAATTGGTCTTTTTTCCGTTTGATGGATTCTTCGTAAGCATGAATTCCATCATAAACCTGACCGAGTTTCATATGTGCCTCGGCCGACAAATTATAATACCGATAATCTGGATCTGGGTTTAATTCTTTGGCTTTGATGAGAAAATCAAATGCTTTGGCGGGTGTTTCTTGGGTGATTTTGTCCTCAGCCATGCGGAGTAAGTCCTCATAGCCATAAAATGCTTTTACCGGGTTTAGGGGTTCTGGTTCCGCTAAAATTGGGTAAAAGGATAGAAATAGACTTGTTACCAGAACACTAATTTGCCATATTCTCCTAGACCGAAGTATCATCTATGGATTCTCATCGGTCATCTTCTAAAATATCTTAGAAATACAAATAAACAATCTCAAAAGAGGATCTCATGAATGTAGAGTTAATCATTATCGTCATGGCGCTTGTTTCCATAGCCACGGCGATTTTCTACGCCGCTAGGGTCGTTCGAATCCAAGTGGGCGCAGAGGGTGGCAACGAAAAAGAAACCGCCAAATTAAAAGAAATCTCCGCCGCGATCGCAGAAGGGGCTATGGCCTTCCTGCTTAGAGAATACCGAGTCATTCTGCTTTTTATCAGCTTCATGACAGTTCTCATTTACCTTTTATTAGATAACCCTAAGACAGAATTTAATGAAGGCATTTATACTTCGATCGCTTTTGTTTCGGGAGCCCTTATTTCCTGCCTTTCTGGTTTTATTGGAATGAAGATCGCAACAGCCGGAAATGTTAGAACGGCACAAGCGGCAAAAACATCTCTTTCCAAGGCGTTCCGAGTAGCGTTTGACTCCGGAGCGGTTATGGGATTTGGTCTCATCGGTCTTGCAGTCCTTGGGATGATTGGACTTTTCCTTTTATTCACTGGAGCTAATCCTACTGTCGCAAAACACATCCTTATGGAATCCCTTGCTGGTTTTGGTCTTGGTGGGTCATCCGTTGCCCTCTTTGGTCGTGTGGGTGGTGGTATTTATACAAAAGCAGCTGACGTTGGAGCTGACTTAGTCGGAAAAGTAGAAAAAGGAATCCCGGAAGATGACCCTCGTAATCCAGCAACCATTGCTGATAACGTTGGAGATAACGTAGGTGATATCGCTGGTATGGGTGCTGACCTTTTTGGTTCTGCTGCTGAAGCAACTTGTGCAGCCCTTGTGATTGGTGCTACCGCATCAGCCCTCGCTGATAATAACTCTGCACTTTTATACCCACTTTTAATTTCTGCGATTGGAATCCCTGCTTCCCTTATCACAACATTTTTTGCACGAGTGAAAGAAGGTGGAAACGTAGAAAAAGCTCTCAAACTCCAACTTTGGATTTCTACATTTATCGTTGCAGGTGCATTGTATTTTGCAACTGACCTATTTATGATTGATAGTTTCCAAATCGGCGACAAAACCATCACTAAATGGGATGTTTACACTTCAGTCGCATTAGGTTTGTTTGCTGGTATGTTCATCGGCTGGATTACAGAAATTTATACATCACACTCTTACAAACCAGTTCGTGAAGTAGCTGATGCATGTGATACTGGTGCTGCCACAAACATCATATACGGTTTAGCACTTGGTTATAAGTCTACTGTCATTCCAGTGATTTTACTTGTGATTGTGATTGTGGTTTCCAATATCCTTGCTGGTATGTACGGAATTGCCATTGCAGCCATCGGTATGATTTCTACCATTGCGATTGGTCTGACCATTGATGCATACGGCCCTGTGTCTGATAACGCGGGTGGGATTGCTGAGATGGCAGAACTTGGAAAAGAAGTTCGCGACCGCACTGACAACTTGGATGCAGCTGGAAACACAACAGCAGCTGTTGGAAAAGGTTTTGCGATTGGATCTGCAGCTCTTACTTCCTTAGCTCTTTTTGCAGCCTTTATCACAAGAACACAAAATGCTTCCAAAGAAATGGGGGAAGGTGCGATTGATTTAACTTCCATCGAACTCTTAGATCCATTGGTTTTTGGTGGTTTACTCTTCGGTGCAATGTTACCATTTATTTTCTCTGCGATGACAATGAAGTCTGTTGGAAAAGCAGCCCTTGATATGGTAAAAGAAGTTCGCCGTCAATTCAAAGAGATCCCTGGTCTTATGGAAGGAAAAGCAAAACCTGAATATGCAAAATGTGTGGATATCTCTACTTCTGCAGCTCTTCGGGAAATGATTCCTCCAGGTCTTTTAGTTCTTTTAAGCCCAATTGTCGTTGGATATTTGTTTGGTGTAAAGTCCCTTGCAGGTCTACTTGCTGGAGCTCTTGTTTCTGGTGTTGTTCTTGCGATCTCTTCCGCTAACTCAGGTGGGGCATGGGACAATGCGAAGAAATACATTGAAAAAACTGCAGGCGGAAAAGGTTCTGAAAAACACAAAGCAGCAGTGGTTGGTGATACCGTAGGTGATCCATTCAAAGATACATCTGGTCCAGCGATCAATATTCTGATCAAACTTATGGCGATCACCTCACTTGTGTTTGCTGAGTTTTTTGTAACAAAAGGTGGTATTGTTTTAAATTTCTTTAAATAAGGATGGAAACAATATCATACTGTTGGTGTGATCCAGATTGAAAGTGCCAACACAAATTTATGGGCTAGAATAAGTCCATAAATTTTAACAAATGAGAAGCCGGCGGAAACGTCGGCTTTTTTGTTTTAGAGTGTGGTGAAACTAAAACTGGTATTGGTCCCAAGTGTGAGGCCAAAGATGGATTGGATGTTTTGGTTGAGTGTGATCGTATAGGTCACCCCTGAAGTAAGAGCACTTGTTGGAGTGAGAGTGATGGTTCTGTTAGAAGAACCTCCGGTTAAACTTGGGCAAGAAGGGGAACAAGATATATTTGTATTGAGTGAAGTTGGTTCAATTGCTTGTGTCATCACAATGGAAATGGTTGGGGTTAATGAGACTCCAGTTGATCCATTTGTAGGTGATGTGGATTCAATGGTAAAGTTTCCAGATGTTTGTGTGACGAGTGGTAAGATGAGAACGCCAAGTAGGGACGGCGAAGGTTCAGGTATACATTGGAAAGTAGAAAAAATAAAAACGAATATGATTCTGAATTTTTTCCACATAAACTTCAACTCTATACTTAGTTTCGACTAAATTCCCTTTGTTACCGTACATAGTTTTGCGTAAATCCCGAGGAAATTATAGGTTTCTAATTCAATTGACGTAATTTCTTTGATGTTTCCTTGTTTTTGAGCCTCTTCAATGGATGCATCCCCCATAGCAATCAGTCCTAAATAGGATTTGGCACAAGAAAAACCTTCTTTTGTCGTAGGACTACCCGTTTCCATGATTGAGATCCTTTGGTTTTCATAGAGAAGGCCTTGGGTTCCAAATCCGGAACTTGCACAATTTTGAAAAACAATAGTGAGGATGATCAAAGATACATTTCGAACCAACTGGAACTGCAATGTACCAAACTTGTGTTTTTGAATCATCAGGAAACTTGAAATAGTATGTCTTGAAATGAATTTGTTCATAGAAATAGGCAAGAGAAACACGAACAGAATCTGATTATATGGTTTATTTTTGGAGCTCTTTGTCCAATAGGTTCGATAGTTTGTTTTGTAGTTGGATAATGTCATCATACAGTTTTTCGATCTGTTCTTCTTTTTTTCGAATTTTATCTGTCAATACATCCAAAGATTTGTTAGGTTTGTTTGTTTTTTTAGAATGAAATTCTTTAAGTTTAGATTCAATTTCTTCATAAATCAAACCACTCTTAATTTTTTTAGAAAACTCTTTCAGTGAATCGATGTTTTGTTTCATACACCCGTGATCCTAAGGCAAAGTTCTTGGAAAAAGAAGTATTGGTTCTTATAATAATGATCCAAACTATGTATTTCTTTGAAATGGTTTTTTTTGGAAACCCAGTCATAACTTGCGTTTCCAATGCTCACTAGACCAAAGTAATTGGTGGTACAAGATTCCACGTAGGTTTCACTCGGAACTGGAATTTTTCCAGGGGAATGCCAACCTGATTGACCTTTATTTTGCAATAGAGTGAAGGAAGGATTTCCAATTTGGATGCTGAGGCAATTTATGAACAACAACATCCAAAGGAAACAGAAGAAAACCTTCATAGAGTTTTAGTTGGTATCAAAGAAGTAAAAATACGAAAATCGAATCCCTCGATCGATCGCATTGTCTGCTTTTGGAAGCACTCCAAAGGATAAACTAAAACTAAAGGTTCCTAAACTTTCTGTATTCATTGAAATTCCAGGAAAAAAATTGAAATAACGAAGATTTTTATCCGCTATTTTATCGATTGGTTCTCTGTATTCTAATTCAGTAAAGATTCTTACTGAATCGGCAATGGCAAAACTCGGAGCAATACCGACTTGGTAGTATCGTTTGAATTCTTCCAGTTTGGATTCTCTTCCATGTTTGTTGGTTTCAGATTGGTAACGAAATTCAGTCATGATTTGAAAAATCCCGTATTTGTATCCAAAACCAAAATTTGGTCGGATCAAATAATAATCGGGATTTTCATATTCACGAAAAACTGAATTTCTCTTTTTGTCGTAGATACGCAAACCGCCCCCAATTAAAAATTGAGAGCTACCCATCTCAAAAATCTTACCATATTTGAGACCAACATTATAACGATCCCACGTAACTTCTTTTGCCGTATCTGTTTGAGAGTATTCTGTTCGACCAAGAGATGAGATTACAGAAAATGATTCATTAAATTTATATTCACCTTCGATACTGACGTTTTTATTAATTTCTTTGACTTGGTTAAAGTCTTTATCCCAATAACCTAAGTTTCCTCTTACCTTAGAATAAACCGCAACAGGTTCAATTTGCAAAGGATGAGCAAAACCTTTATTATTGTACTGTGAATAAATATTCGATACGAATGTAAAAAATAAAATTAATACTAAGTATGTTTGTTTCATTGTTAAAATCCTATATTGGTGACAGGGTAAATCAATCTTGCTAACTTATCTGCGAGTAAAGTATAACCTATATTGTTTGCATGGATACAATCCAACATCAACTCCGCTCTCGAATTTGGTTTACCACCCAAAGTATTACGTAAATCTACATAGATAAGCGAAGGTTCTTCTCTAGTGATTTCTACAAGTAAGTTATTGAAGGCATCAAGTTGTGTTGAAGTAAAAACTGCTGCATCGGGAACAATTAAACCAATTCTATCAAATTTTGTTTTACAACCTTCATCGGAACCAGCAATGACTGCGGGCATATATGGATTTGGGTAATCATAACCGTGGATGATCCATTTGATAGGTGGTCCACCGAATCTTGCAATTTTGTATGCGTTTCCTGTGATGATCAGGTGTTTTAAATTAGCTTTGATAGTTGCAAATCTTTGGGCTTGGACAGCATTTACATTTCCAATGTATTCGGCTAAATTGGCTTGGATATCATTCCCACCCAATGAAAGTAAAACAACTTTCATATCTGCGCCACCTTGATCGATGACTTGGAACTGAAGTCCTTGGCTAACTACTTGTTGTAAAGTTTTGCCACCAAGTGTTGCCCCAGCAAATTTGTAGTTAAAGCGATTCTCTAATTGAGGTCTAAGTGTTTCGACAATTGGAAATCCAAATAAAATATCTGTCCAACTATCTCCGATGATTCCCGTTTTCGCTGGTGTTTCTCCGTTACAAATTGCAAAGGAAGTACATAGGAGATTTGTTTCTAGGTCATTGATGGGATCTTTTTTTTTGTCACAATGAATCAAAAATACAGACATTCCTATCAAAATTATTAATCTAATTTTTTTCATAATTGTTTTTCTTCCTTCCAGATATGGTCCATGATGTAAGCGCAAGATAGATCACCAGTAAGATTTACTGAAGTTCTACACATATCTAAAAACCGGTCAACACCAAAAAGAATTGTGATGCCTTCGATGGGAATGTGAAAGGTATATAGGATAGAAGATAAAATCACAAGACCTACTCCAGGTGTTGCGGCCGTACCAATAGAAGCCGCTGTAACAGTTCCAACTAACAAAAACAAATCTACTGAACTTAATTCAATTTGGTACACCTGACTTAGAAAAACTGTGGCTACTGCTTGGTACAATGCGGTTCCATCCATATTGATGGTGGCGCCAAGTGGCAGAACAAAATCGGCAACTGATTCTTTTAACCTTAACTTCTCTTTGGCTATTTTTAATGAGTAAGGTAACACGGAACTTGAACTTGATGTAGAAAATCCTAAAATCGGTATTTCACGGATTTGGTTAAAAAATACAAAAGGATTCTGCTTTGTAAAAAAGAACACCATCAAAGAATAAAATAAAAGGATGATAAAAAGTCCAGCTAACACAGTCAGGATATAAGTGAGAAGTCCATAAACCAAAGAAAAACCAATTTGAACCATTGCATAACTCATAAGACCTAATACTGCAAGTGGTGCAATTTTCATTGCTGTAGAAACGACCCATAAACAAAAACTTTCTAAAGAATAGAAAAACGTTTTGAGTGTAGTACCCGATTCTTTCGAAGTCAGAAAAAAGACTCCAAGAATCATTCCCAAGAATACAATGGATAACATCTGCTGTTTGGACCAAACATTAACGATATTTTTAGGTATAATGTTTGCGATGATTTCCGGAATCGTTTCTTCCTTTTCTTTTTTTTCAATCGAAGTCATCTGACTTTGTGTCAATTGATTTTGAATATTGGATTGGATTTTGAAACCGGGTTTGGTCAGCGAAGTCAGTAAAATCCCAATACTTACTGAAACAACAGTAGTAAAAATAAAATAAACTAAGGTTTTACTACCTAAACTCCAAAGATCTTTCAGATTCTTTAAACTCGAAACTCCAAGTGCAATCGAAACGATCACAAGGGGAACCATGATCATTTGTAATAGATTTAAAAAAATATCACCTGGAAGTTTTAACCAACTTAAATATGGTTTGATTTGATCAGATTTTACAAAGCCAGATTCTGGATTTAATAAAATTCCAAAAACCAAACCTAACACTAAAGAGATGAGAATTTGTTTCCAGAAGGCTATTTTTGGGAAGGACATTCCCAAATTATTTAAATTTTCAATTCTATGTAAATGAAATTAAATACTGATGTATGTTTGGAAGAGTTGGATCTTATGGAAAATTTTTGCTCCATTTTTGATTTTCCGCATTTCGACAGTATATTCGTCTTTTGCTCTTTGGATTTCTTTCATGGTTTTATGAAGGACTGCTTTTTTTTCTGGACGATTGTCCCATTTATAAGCAGCTTCTTGTCTCATAAGTTTTTCTTCTAACTGCCGGATAGTTTTTTGATGCGAGAGTTCCACTTTATATTCTTCCTTTTGGAAAATTGAAAGTGTTTCTTTTCTCAATGTTTCTTTTTTGATTTCTGCTTCTGATTCGACGATTGGAAAACATTGGATAAATGCTTCTTCGAGTTTTGAAAGTGGGATTTCTTTTTCCGGAACGTAAGTTTTTCCTTCCACCCAATCTTTTGGTTTTTCTGACAAAACAAGAGATTTCTTTTTCTTTAAATCATATTCGATAAAGAATAAATCTTTGCGTTTTAGAGAAAATTCAAATTCCACTTGGAAAATGAATAAAATCTTTTGAGAAAGATTATTTGATAAAATATATTTTTTCTTTCGACCAACATTACTTTGTGTTAGAAGTTCGGTTACTTTTTCAACAAACGGATGACCAAAAGCCATAAATTCAAGTGAATCATTTGTTAAAGCTAAGTCAGAATCAAATGTTGCTTTTTTGGTTTTTCCTTCAGCGTTTTTGTATTCATAACTTCCTTTTCCAGTGACGGTCAATGAACCTGGAAGTTGATTTTGGAAAAATTTAGAACCTTCGGAAACCACTTCTTCTAAGTGATAGTTATTCCATTCTCTTTCTTCTAAAGTGTGGTCGTAATAATCTTTTAAATTAAAATCTAAAACTTTAGGTGTTACAAGGGCATTCAGTTTTTCGAATCCTTTTTGGGCTACTTGGATACGTAAGTCAAATTCTGTTTCTAATTCTTCTTTGGTTTTGGTTCCTGTTACGAACTTCATTAAACTTGAATTAAAATCCAATTCTTCTTCAATTGTGCCGAGTAAATCGTCAGATGCTCCAATGGATTCTTCAAACAAACGAATTTTGTTTGTGAGAACTTCTAGGATTCTTTCCGCTACTGTGTCTTTGGACGCAAAGTTGAAAATATATACATTATCCTTTTGGCCAAAACGATGTATCCTTCCAATCCTTTGTTCAATTTTTAATGGGCTCCAAGGTAGATCGTAGTTGAATAAAATATTTGCAAATTGTAAGTTACGCCCTTCTCCACCAGCTTCTGTACAAATCAGAATTTCATAGTCTTCTTTGAATTTTTGAATTGCGACTTCTTTTTCATCCATACTAAGTGAACCATGGAAAGGAGATACTTTGAAATCAGGTTCGAGAACGGATTGTAAATGATCTTGTGTGGTTCGAAATTGTGTGAAGATGATAAACTTTTTATGACCTTCTTTCTTCAAACGGTAGAGAGTTTCTTTTAACTTTTGGGTTTTTTTATCTTCTTTGATTTGTTTCCCTAAATGAATCAAACGATTGAGTGTGAATAACTCACGTTTGATCCTTTGGAAACTAGACATCTCTTCGTCTTCTAGTTCTGTTATAAAATCTTCAACACCTTCTGTTTCATCCAGATCCCAATCATCTAAGTTGGTTTCGTGTTCTTTCATGTAATGGAATTTGGATTCCAACATAAACTTTCTTTTTTGAAGGGCAGATAGGAGTGCTATGACGGAAGAATCCAATAATTTTTGAAAGACAACCATCACAAAACCAATCGCTCGGTTTTTGGTTCCCATTGCCATATTGTATTCTCGTTTTACATATTCAGTGGTCTCATCGTAAAATGCACGTTCAATGGGAGACAGATCAATACGAACTGTTTTGGCAAAACGTTTTGTAAAACCACCTACTTCGACTTTACGACGGCGGAGTAATACCTTAGAAATCTTTTCTTTTAAATCCCCTTTTTGACCTACCACATAGTCATTGATAAAGGTATGATAGGGTCCTAAAATATTTGGATCCACTAAGTGCATGAGATAGAATAACTCTTCTAACTTTCCTCGAAACGGCGTAGCGGTGAGTAGGAGCAAACATTCTGTTTTACGTGCAATTTTTTCAGCAAATAAGTATCCACGTGTGATTTTTGAATAGTCGCGACGAAGTCTATGGGCTTCATCAAAGACAACAATATCCCACTTGGTTCCTAAAATTTCTTCAGCATACCTTGGATTTTTGATAAAGTCGATGGAGGTAATGATTTTATTAAAATTTCTCCAATGATCGGGTCCATTCGTAACAAAATTTCGACGACGAACAATAGCAAATTCCTCATTGAATTTGTTTTTCATCTCTTGTTGCCATTGGACTAAAAGAGGTGATGGAGCGACGACTAAAACCCGTTTGAGACCACGACGGAACATAAGTTCCTTTACTGCAAGTCCAGCTTCGATTGTTTTACCAAGCCCAACTTCATCAGCCAAAATAAACCGTGGTTTTAAACTATTGGCAACGATGAAAGTGGATTCAATTTGGTGAGGTAATAATCTTGTTCTAGAATTTGAAAGTGAAGATAGTTTATTGAAATTGTAAGTGAGTTTCAGCTGGCTTGCCGTGAGAGCAAGTTCCATAGCTTTTGGAAATTCTTCCCAAACTCTCAAAGACTCAGGGTATTGGTTTAAAAATTGTAAATTACGATTTGATTTGTTTACTGTTCTAAATATTTCTTTGGATTCAAAGAATAGTTCGACGGAAGTTGGAGTTTCTTTCGTGATTCTAGCAAGACCTAACTCAGGTTCGTCGATTAAAAAACCATACTCTTTCGATTGTTTTGGTTCAACCGTTGTTTCGAAATCTAAACTTAACTGAGTAGGGATATCCATCAAACTCCTTTCTGATTTCCCCAAAGAACTTTATGAATTTGAAGCGACAAACGACACTTAGGTGGGTTGTCTATTTTGATCCATTCAACTAGTTCTTTGGCATCCACTTCACCGTGGACTGGCGAATACAATATATTTGTCTGTATTTTTTGTTCGCGAATGACTTCGATACTTCTTTCAAAGTCGATTCTATCTCGCACAACGAACTTAATTTCGTCAAGTGAATTATGTCTCTTTTCTAAGATCTGGAAATTTTCTGAGTCCATACGGTTTTCCATCCCAGAACCAGGGAGTTTATAATCCATGGTAAAAATAAAAAATGGATCGAGGGTTATTTTTTCGCTGCCATTTGTTTCCACACGGGATGCTGGATATGGTTTTCCATGTTTTGTTCGGTAGGAAAAAATAGTTTGTGCTATGGTGATCGAAAGGTCTCGGTTTTTTCCTTCCAGTGGTTCTCCACCAGTGAGTAAAATTTGATAACCATGGTTTTTGTCCAAGGTTTCTATTTCATCCATGATGTTGGATACTGTTTTAGTTTCCCCTTGGTTTGGACCGAGTGCATAGGGAGTGTCACACCATAATGATTTTGATTCGGTTTTTCCACAGCGAAGGGAACAACCTGCAAATCGGACAAATACTGTCGGAACACCTTGTGAGATTCCTTCTCCAGAAATGGATGAATAGATTTCATGAATTTTTCCAAACATTGACTTTTCCCTTCCCGTCAGTTTCTTTGAAATTGTTCTTGCGAAAACATTAATTCGGAATTTGCTTTTGAGGTCATGTTTTTAGAAGCAAAATTGGAATACCCAATCATCGAAAAAGAGGAAGTACAAGAAAACCATTTGTTACTACGTTTTCGTACTCCTGCCAATCCAAAAGTGGATGAAAGAAAACCACTCGTGATTGGTCTCGCCATCGATAAAAGTTGGTCGATGAAAGGTGAAAAAATGGAAGCCGTCATTGATGCATCTTGTGCGTTAGTCAATTGGTTAACAAGGCATGATGCAGTATCGATTGTTGCCTATTCTTCCGATGTCCAAATCATTCAACCTGTCACCCACCTAACAGAAAAAGTATCCGTTACAGATAAAATACGAAATATTCAAGTCGCAACATCTACAAATTTGAGCGGAGGATGGTTATCTTCTTTAAAGAGTCTTACCCAATCCAAAATTCCAAATGCTTATAAACGTGTATTACTTTTAACCGATGGCAATCCAACTTCAGGAATTAAAGAAAAGGAAGCTCTTGTTGGGATAGCGAATGATCATTTGGCGATGGGCATTTCGACCACAACTATTGGTGTTGGAAACGATTTCAACGAAGAGATGTTAGTTGAAATTGCCAAGGCTGGGGGTGGAAATTTTTATTATATTGATAATCCTGAAATTGCATCAGATATTTTTTTTGAAGAATTTGGAGATATTGGAGCTCTTTATGCGCAAGCGATTGATGTAGAACTTCAAATGGCACCCGGTGTTCGTTTAAAACAAGTATTATCGGAAACTTCTCACCAAGTTTTGGAAGAATTTGATGAATTTTTAGGTGATGCCAAAACCATTTCAAGGCAAAAGATAAACGTTCAATTAGGTGACCTACGTGCCGACGATTTAAGGAATTTAGTGTTGCGACTAGAGATTGATGACCGAGTCCATCAAACCAATATTCCATTTTGTGAAGTGAATGTTTCTTACTATAATCTTTTGAAACAAAATGCATTGGAAACAGTAAAAGACTCATTTGTTTTTGAACGGGGACAAGGTAAAGGAAAACAAGATCCAGATGTTTTGGTGGAGATTTTAATTGCCAATGCAACATTAGGAATGAAGGAAATTACAGATTTTGTAAAACGAGGTCATATAGAAGACGCAAAAACAATGTTATTTGGTCTTATACAAGATATTCGTAATAATCTACATTTTGCTCCGAATGCACTCGGTTCACTACTCAATCGATTATTAGTTTTAGAATCTAAAATGACAACCAAGTCGGACGATTTACATAAACATTTTTTTATGAATTCTCAGATGATCTCTAAAGGACCTGAGAAAATAGATATAAAGGATGTTGTAGTTCACAATGAAATTTTTGAATACCATACAGTTGGTGACATCGATTTATACAAATGTCCGGAAATCAAACAGCTTATCGAACAAAAAATGGCTGAAGGATACCGTTATATGATTTTTGATTTTTTACATACTTCCCATATCGATTCCTCTGCGATTGGAATGGTAATACAAATCGTTGGTTGGTTAAGAAGGAGAGGAGGAGAACTGGTTGTCACAAATATCCGGGATTCAGTGAAAAAAATATTTGAGCTGACTCGGTTGTACAACCACATAAGAGTAGCAGAGGATTTGTCCTCTGCAAATGAAGTTTTACAGAGGATCGTGTATGCTAATGAAGGAGATGAAATTGTTTAGGATACGTAATGTATCTTTAAGCTAACCAACGTTCAGCTTCTTCAATAGCCTCTTTTAATTCACTCACAAGAGTTGGTGCAATTGCAATCCCCTTTTGTGTAGGTTTTAACTCTCCGTTTGGATCTGTATACCAAACTCGAATATTAAAAAAAGTTTGTCCCTTATATTCGGAAATCTCTACTCTAATGACTTCCCCTCTACCTTTATCAATGTCTCGGATGATTCCTGTTTTTGCCATGTTAGTATGTCTCTACAAATAATTGTTCTTTTTCTTCCAGGTGTTTTTTAAAGGCTTCATATGTTAAATCAGTTCCACAAGCAGACATGATTTCCTGAATGACTCCTTTTTCCATTCCCTTCGGACCGCCACAAATATAAAACTTACCGTTTCCATTCACAGCATTTTTAATCGCTTCCGCATTTTCTTTTGCTCGGTGTGTGATGTACATTTTCCCACCATCAAATGAGTTTTTTTCTTCACGACTAATTGCAGTTACAAAATGAAAATTGGAATAATCTTTTGTTTTGTCTTCAAAATAATCACGGAGAACAATTTCGTCAGAATATGGTGCACCATAAATCAGCCAAAGCTGACCTTTGAATTGAATGAGTTTTTGAACAAGAAGTTCCTCTACCATTCCAAGGAATGGACTGATTCCTGTCCCTGTTGCAAAAAAGAAAACATCGCCAAAGAAATCGGTTTGGGGAAGGAGGAATTTTTTCCCTGCAGGTCCTGTCATCGTGACAACGTCCCCTGGTTTTAGATCGCAGAGATAATTGGAACAAACACCTTTATGGAGTAAATTTCCCTTATCATCATAAACATTGTCCCTTTTGACAATGAATTCAATATTGTCCTTTGTTTGTCCAAAACTATAGGATGGGGAAGCTATGGAATACAAACGTACCGTATAACTTGCATCTGCTAGGCCTTTTGCTTGTTTTTCAGGGTCAATCCCCGGTGGGATGATTCCGGCACTTTGTCCAATCATGTATGGATAAACCGAATGGTCGATGGCGATCGTAATGCGGTGGACTGCTGCATCGCCTTCTTGATTGGAGCGTTTGCCTTTTCCTAGCTCTGGAGTCAAACGAGTGTTTGCTAGGACTTGGGCTTGGATGGGATTTGATTTTTTGAATAAATTGATCTGAGGGGTAAGCAAAGTCGTCCTCGTAACAGGTGGTTTTACGTCAAGTTTGGCAATGGGAGGGTTCGGGAAAAGGACAACTTGGAACTTTCATTTTTCCTCATCGGAATTATGTCTCTTCCTTGACTCATAATTTGGATTTTTTAAACTTTAGTCATTCCGGCCCTCCCGCCGATCCTTAAACCATAAGGGAAATACGTTACATGAGATCGACAGAAGTACAAGAAAAGAAGTCCTATCCATTTCCGAACTCCGTCCTTCAACAAAAATTGGAGAGTTTTACAAATACAATGCTCCAATCTCTACAAACCCAAACCAATGAAGAAACCACTTGGGCTGTCATTTCGATGACAGGAGAAGTGTTAGCCCATGGATCCAATCATCCTCAAGTAGATCGATTTTCCGATTCTCTTTTTACCTTTTAATATAGGAGTTTTTATGTTTTCTTCTCGAAGTATTCCTTTTGTTTTCTGTCGTATAACAACGATTAGTTTTCTAATCCTACTAAGTTTTCAACCGGTGGTAGCTGAACCATATGGTATGGCGGGTTGTGGTCTCGGTTCGATGGTTCCTGTTTGGAAAAATGATATCGGACAAATTCTTGCCGCTACAACGAATATGAGTTTTTCCTCTCAAACATTTGGAATCACCTCGGGAACTTCCAATTGTACGAATGATGGGATTGTGAAAAAAGAAATGGCTCAGGAAGTTTTCATCGCATACAATGAAGCCCCATTGGAACTTGAAACATCAAAAGGTTCTGGAGAAAGGATTCGTGCTATGGCATCTTTATTAGGTTGCCCTTCCCATGCACTTGAGTTAGGAAAACTTATGAAAGATAACCATTCTTATCTTTTTGCAAAATCAAATTTGGAAACAGAAACAAGATCCAAAGAAATTCTAGTTCGATTAAAAACACAAATTGCTTCTGATAAAAATCTACGTTTAGTCTGTATACATTAATCCCGAATCACTCTAGAGATTTCGGAATTGTATCGAAATGCAGCCTCTGTTTGGCTTAAAAAACCATAAGCCCCCAATTCAAATAAAAAAGAAGCAGTGATTCCGTAACCACCATCAGGAACAGAGTCACAACCTTTTTTTCCCGCTGGGTGGATCTTCCAATCCCTAGTGTTTAAAAATGGAAAATCATCTGGACAAACCACATGACTATAATTTTTCCCATCTGCATGCCTTGCTTCATGTAATAATACGAGTACCCGATCCAACCGATTGAGATTAAAAAATCCTCTACCTAACAGGACTTCTCCATCTTGGTACATAGCCACATAATCTCCAGTGGAACCAATCGAATATTTTTTGATCCTAGTTTGGATCCAACGCGAAATTTTTTTCCCAGAAAATGGAAACTTAAAAAACGATTCGAACTGTGTGTGGCGGTTGTAAGTAGTTTTGTCGATTTTGATTCGTTTTGGTTCTAAGGTTTCTAAATAACTAAATGTTTCTTTTAGAGTTTTGTTCTGTTTTACGTTTAACTTTGATTCATCGGAAAAAATAGGATGGTTAAAAAATGAAAAAATGAAAAGTCCGGTGATTAAAAGAAAAGGCGAACTGAATTTAGAAAGTAGCTTGGAGCCCGCCATAGTAAAACCTTGGACGAATAGGATTGTATGTAAGCTCGTATTGGTCCAAAACATTGTCTACTCCTAAAAATAGCGACATCCTCCCTTCAAAAAATTTTTTCTCCATCCGAACATTGAGGAGAGTGAAAGGTTTTCCATACACAACTTTGTTGTTCTCCTCAACACTCTTAGTCTGTTGGTCGATGAGAGCCGTACTTGTTCCTGCCGTAAAATCATTTGTTGTACTATAAAAAGGCCGTTTGTCTAATCGTTTGGCACGAAGAGCAAATTCCCAGCCACCTGGAGCATTGACAAAAAAGTTCATCGTGCCTTGGTGGAGTGCACGTCCTTCCAAAGGTCTATCCGTTGTTAGGTCACGAGTATCTGTTTGGTTGTAACCCAGTTCCAAAGCAAAGTATTTCCAAAAACGAACTCGAGAACCTGCTTCCACACCTCTTGTATAGGCTCGTTGAACATTCTTTAATTGGAAATTGGCAAACTCGCTTGTTCTTGTTCCAAAACTATATTGGATAAGATCTGTGATATCATTTCGAAAAACACTTAGCGACAAAGTCCAAAATTTATATGGAGTGTATTCAATATCCGCATTGACGGTTGTTGATTTTTCAGGACGGAGTTTGTCATTTCCTTCAACAACATATCCAACACCAGGGTTTTCAAACCGTAAGTACAATTCACGAAATGACGGTGGGCGAAACCCTTTTCCATAACTGGCTCGAAACACTAAGTTACTCGTGATATCTACTTTGGTAGCAATTTTGGGTGTGGTTTGTCCGCCAAATTGTGAATCAACATCATGTCGAACTCCAGGAACTAACCGCCAAACAAAGCCTTGGCGCCAAACCACCCATTCATCCTGAATAAAAGCGGCTCTCCTAGTTCTGTAAGCATTTCTTCTTTCCAATCGGTCCGTTTGTAATTCTTCTGAAAATGATTCAAATCCGGCTGTGATCATGTGGTCCTTATGAACCTCATGGTCAATTTGTGCAACGCCTTGCGAAGAGAATTCGTTTGTGATTTCTTTTACATCAAGTTCATTGGAATTTCTTTGGTCCAATTTGTAATGATTTTCCCAACGAGAAAAATTCCCACGAAGAGAAACCATATTTCTTTTTCCATAAGTGTATTCCAGTGCACCTAATGCCAAGAAGTCGTTTGTCATGTTGGAACGATCAAACACACCTCCAGTTGCACGTGAATCCACACCAGCTTGGTTACGATTTAAATAATTGATACCTGTTTTGACTTTGAATTGTCCATCTGGATTGAATGTCATATTCCCACCAAGGTTATTGTCTTGGAAGGAATTACCTGTTGTTGCTGGAGTTCTCGGATCTAGGTCGTATGCTCCTGCTTGGTTAAAACCACCAAAAAAATTAGTCGCAACAAAATCATTTTTGAATCCAACATCGGCGATCATATTTTTTTCGCCTTGGGATCCGAAGTTCATTTGACGGCCATTTCCATAGGAAGTACGGAACTGGTAATGTTCTGGTTTTTCTGCTTGTTTGGTGATGATATTAATCACCCCACCAATGGCATCCGCGCCATAAAGGGAAGATGAACTTCCTTTTACGATTTCGATACGTTCAATGTTTTGCACTTTAAAACGTGTTAAGTCGATTGTATTATTAAGTCTACCTGCTACACGTTGGCCATCGACTAAAAATAAAACATACTTGGAATCAAGACCCAACATTTGTACTTGTGATCCACCAAAAAAAGGTGTGACGTTGATTCCAATTTGAGTATCAAGCACTTCACCAAGGTTACGTGCTCCTGTTTGTTCGATTCGTTTACGAGAAATAACTTCTGTCGCTACAGCTGAGTCTTTGAGACGTCGTTCTCCTCGAGATCCGGTAACTACGATTCCATTTTTGTTGTCTAAGTCTTTGAACCGATCTTCTTCAACTTGTTCTTCAGGTTTTGATTCTTCCGTCCCCGATTGTGTGTTAGGTTTTATATTTGTTGGGTCTTGTGTTGCTTCGTTTTTAGGTTCGAGAGGAGTTGCTTCTGTTTTAGAACTTGGTTTCGTTATTTTTCCATTCGGACGAGTTTGCGCATGGATCTCTCCTATGAATAGAAGGAACAGACAGAGGATTGGAAAAATAAATTGTAAGTAGGAAGTCATTAAGGAAGTTTTTTCCATCGGATGGTCGGGTAACCAGAAGTCCCCGCATCACTATAATAATTTTCAATATGTACGGCATAGATCGCATTTCCCGTACCAGACCGAATCAAAAAGATATCTGGTTTGGGAGTTAAGAAACCAATTGTATAAAAATACCATTCGGTTGCGAGCGGATTCCCGACATACACAGCACCAGCACCACCAATCCCTTGTGTTGTCGAGGAAACATCGATTGTAAAATTGGTACAACCTTGTGAGGCAGCTGATGTCGTGCTTGCAATTCCAAAATCTGTTGTATTACTTTTGCAAGCGCCACCGAGACCAAATCGATTGGTTTCTCCAGAGTTGGTTGCCACCTTATACCGATTAAATGCTATATCCCAAGTGAGTGTATCTTTTTCTGAAAATGGAATTTGTTTATTCCCTTCAAATTGAAAATAAATATAAAAATCTAAATTGGTAGCATTGAACCTTGTGGAGAAACTCCCGTCCCCAATGGAACGAGAGAATACAATTTTATCTAAGGCATTAGGATTTCCTGCATTTATTATGTTGGTGATGAGTTGGTTCACCAATAAATCTTGGTCAGTTAGCGCCGCTTTTTGTCTGGCGCAAAAACTAAGACAGATTAAAATCCCAATAACAAAGAATTTCAAATTTTTTATAACCCAGTAACCGTATATGAAATGGAAGCCGATTGACCTCTAGACGGAATGGCATAGAAGAATATATAATAATCTCCTGCGGTAGTGAAATCGATATTCCCAGTTGAAGCTAATGTATAGGAGTTTGTAAACTCACTATTAGAATCAGAAAGCGACGTTACTGTGAATCCAGTTCGTGTAGATGTAGTTAATGGACAGCTTGAAGATTGGTAAACGATGACAAACGAATTTCCCGTCATAGCTACTCTTGTACCATTTTTTGCAGTTAATTTGAGTGCTGCTGTTTGATGACCAACAACTGCTACGGTTCCTGTTTTCGTAATGGAAGATGATCCATTTGCTGTAACCGCATTTTGGAAAGTATTGATACTTGCTCTTGGAGGAGCATTAACGGTACAGTCTCCTTGAGAACTTGCTACTAAGCTAATCGCCAATAAACTCTGCAAATCCGTATCGTCTTCTTTTTTTTCACACTGGAAGGTGAGTCCACCTATGAGAGCCAGTAGAACCAATGTTTTAAACTTTGTAGCTAGGGAATTCATAAGAACCTCGGTCTTTTTTATCCAAACTTCCGTACTGTTATTGAGAATCAATTTCATTTTATAAAGAATGATCTTTTTTTCCGTAAATGACAGAAACGTGACAGAAACTGTTGGTTCATGAAAGTATTGGTCAATTTCATAAGACTACATGTATCAATACAGCCCTGGCATCGCATAAGCGTATGGTTAAAAAAATCAATTGTAAGGAAAAGGATTTTTCGTCTACTATGCCTAGGTCATGTCACTTAAGCAGATCACAATCTATATAGAAGAGTCAGAAATAAATTTCTATAATCGATTATTAAGGGACATAACAAACATTGAAACATGTCATGTCCATAGTTTTCCTTCAATCTTAAAGATCAAACCTGGAACCATTCAAGAATCTGCTGTCTTTTTGTTTTGGAATGATTCCAATGCAATGGAAAAACAGAAATTTATTTTTGAACATTTTCCAGAGTCACCATATGTTATTTTATCTCAGAACATACTTACACCAGAAGAGTTGTCGCAAGTAGCTCATCCAACGTTTCTACATTTATCAGAACCAACATACTCGGTTGGAACTTTAGATTTGGTTTTAAACTTCGCAGAACGCCTGATAGAAGACATGAATCGATCAATTGCTTATGATAAAATCCGTGAGAAGGTTGTTGTATTAGAAAACGTGTTTGAAGAATCACTTGATATTTTAATGCAAATCGACCCAAACACCAAACAAATCATCAATGCTAACAAACAAGCTGTCGTTGTATTAGAATATGGATTGGATGAAATTGTTGGTAAAGAATTTTCCTACTTTATGCCACCTGTAGAGGTAGATGAAGATGTTGAATTTGCAGGCAATTTAATTGAGAGTACTGCTTTACGAACTAAATCTGGAAGATTGATTCCAACTGAGTCCTCCTTCCGTTTGTTTCCTGTAAATGGTAAGATGGCAATTTGGGCCACCTTTCGTGATATCACTGAACGCAAACGATCCCAGGAACAGGTCAAAAACCAAAAAGCATTTTATGAATTCATTTTGGATAATTTGGATTCCGATATTGCAGTATTAAATTCCAACTTTGAATATGAATACACGAACCCAGTTTTTTTATCCAATCGTGAGATTCGTAAATGGGTTTATAAAAAAACAGATATAGATCTTGCTGAAAAACTAGACCTACCACCAGAATTTTATGAACGTCGAAAAAAATTCTTAGATATAGCAGCAAAAGACAATGAAATTGTCGAATTTGAAGAACTCATCCAAGATCAAAATGACAAGGTTACTTATTTACTAAGAAAATATATTCCTATCGATGATTCAGAAACAAATCAAAAACGATTTATTAGTTTTGGTGTTGATATTACGGAAAGAAAGTTATCGGAAGAAAGAATCACCTATCTTGCATACTACGATGCTCTTACTGGATTGTCTAATCGAACTTTATTTATAGATCATGCCAATCAAGCATTGAAAAATCATAAATCTACAGAAACTTTACTCGCCTTTTATTTTTTCGATATCGATAATTTTAAATTCATCAATGATAGTTTGGGTCATACAAAAGGTGATATTTTATTACAAATGGTAGGTGCAAGGCTCAAACGGGTGATGACAGAAGTGGATACCGTTGCTCGTTTTGGTGGGGATGAGTTTGCAATTCTGAAAGTTGATGTCCCCAACAAAAGTGCTGCTGCTGAGTTTGCACAAAAAATTTTAGATATCCTTAGCCAACCTTTTCATATTATGGGTCGCGATTTGTTTACCACAATTAGTATGGGAATTGCACTATCACCTAACGATGGAGTCTCTTCCGCTGAATTATTAAAAAATTCAGACATGGCTATGTATAAAGCAAAGGAACTAGGTCGCAATAATTATAAATTTTATACAAACGAACTTATCTTACGATCTGAAAAAAGATTGTACATCGAGAATTCACTTCGAAAGGCAATTCAAAACGAAGAGTTGATACTATTTTTCCAACCAAAAATTTCAACTATTACCAATCAAGTTTGTGGTGCTGAAGCACTTATACGTTGGAAACACCCAGAACGCGGTTGGGTCCCACCTATTGAATTTATCCCGGTTGCAGAAGACTCAGGAATCATCGAAAGGATCGGGGATTGGGTTTTGGAAGAAGCTTGCAGATTAAAAAAAACTTGGTGTGAAATGAATTTACCAAGATTTCCACTAAGTATCAATGTGAGTGGAAAACAGCTAGCGCGTGCTAACTGGTCACATCGCGTACAGGCAACCATTTTACAATATGGAATTGATCCTGAAGAAATTGAATTGGAACTCACAGAGAGTTCTATCATGGAAAATCCTGAGAAAAGTATCGAAGCTTTTGAATATTTATCAGAATTAGGAATCAAAGTTTCGATCGATGATTTTGGAACTGGTTATAGCTCATTAAGTTATTTAAAAAAGATCAATGCAGATGTGATCAAAATTGATCGGTCTTTTGTTGTTGATTTAGAACTCAATGAAGATGACCGGGCAATTTGCAAAGCGATCATCAATATGGCACATTCATTAGGTCTCGAAGTGATTGCAGAAGGAGTAGAAAACTCTGCCCAAAGGGATTTATTACATGATTTGGGATGTCATATGATCCAAGGTTATTTTTATAGCAAACCATTGCCTGAATCAGAATTTGTTGCGTTTGTGAAAAAATTTAACGAATCTGCCAAAACAAATTAGCCGAAATTTGGAGAGATGGTCCGTTTTATTTCTATTGTTTCTCTCATTTTCTTTTTTGTCCAAGCTGTTCCTGCGGAGTCCCGGGAAGTAAAAAAGAAAACACCAAAACATACATCAAGTTCAGGGAATTATTTCGTAAAAAAAGAAGAGAAGAATTTTTCACTCCTCATGGAAGCTCGTCGTTTTGGAAGAGGAGAAGTGATCTTTTTAAGGTTAACACCCAAAGACAAAAAATGGATCAATGAATCCTACAAAGTGAGCTGGCTAGGCAAAGATGTGATCCTTACGAAACGGGAGAATAGTATGATTGCCTTTTTGCCGATCTCACCTGACACTCCGGCAGGCGCGATGACATTGGAAATCGTTTCCAAAATTTTTTTTGTTAAACGCGGCCAAAAACAATACCAAATCATTTTAGAACCAACCAAATTCCAAGTGATCAAAAAAAACCAACAGATCAAAGTGGATGAAAAATTTGTGACCAAAGAACTACCTAAAGAAGTTTTGGATTTTATACAAGAATGTAAAAACGCAAAAGAAGCAGCTTTTGCAAAATCAAGCCAATTACAATTCCAAAAGAATTTTAAAAATCCACTTGAATCAATTTATATCACTAGCAAATTCTATGTTAGGCGAGATTATAACAATAAACAAGGACGGCCACATGGTGGAGTTGATTTTCGTGGCAAAACGGGAACACCTATTTATGCCATCCAAGATGGTACCGTTGTATTAGCTCAGAAAACTTATTATGAAGGTAATTTTACAATTATTGATCATGGAAACAAAATTTTTTCCTTTTATATGCACCAAGATGAAATCAAAGTTAAGGTTGGTGAAGTTGTAAAACAAGGCCAACAAATTGGATCAATTGGTACAACAGGAATGTCAACGGGTCCCCATCTACATTTAGGTGCTAAAATCAATGGTGTTCTGGTGGATCCACTTTCTTTGATTGCATTACAATCAATTGCGGAATCGAATTGATGCCAAAAATTCACGAATAACTTGTTCGTGAATTTCACCTTTTTCTAAATTTTCAGTGATATGTAACAAAAGTTTGTCGTGAGTTGAGTTTTCCAAAATCATAAATCCAGTTTTGGAATACCTTGGTCTCATTAAGTCATAAAAAGTCCAAAACTTGGAAACAAGAATAAAATCTTCGACTTCCTTTTGTTGGATTTCTTGTAAGTCTTCAATGTCGCCTTTACTTACTTGGATTTGTAAAAATTCAGAAAATTCTTTGATAGCTTGGTCTTTTTGAAATCCTACATAGTCTGGAAAATAAAAGATTCTTACAAATGGATATTTTTCTGCATCATGGTCACTCGCAGAAAGTAATCCTGCAATTTGCCCAACGCCGGTTTTGTTTTCTAAGGAAAGATCTTCTGGTTTGTAAAAAAACATTCCTTCCGGTAAGGTAAATCCAAACTGAAGTTCCTCATTCCAATATTCGTTGTTATTTGTAAGGATCCATTTGTTGAGATCTTTTTCTTCGATATGGTATTTGTTTTTGAATAATAGATATGCTGAAAAAATTTCTGCACCTTGTAATGCTTTAAATGAAATCAATGCATTGCTTACAACCAGGCAGAATGCAAGAATGAGCCTCGCATACTCTGTGAGTTGTAAAATTCGAATGAAAAAAGCAATGGTGATGAAAATAAATAAAAATACAGTCCCTGCTTCAAAAATTAAAACATCTGCTAACCATAAGGCAAATATAAATAAAACCAAAACTCCTATTTCGATTAAAGGATGAAAGGTATCTTTCCAATACAATTGGATGATATACAAACTTAGATAGGTGATGAGTAGTCCTACGATGAGGGAGACAAAACATAAAACTAAAATATAGTGCCAAGGCAAATGTGATTCGTGGTAAATAAAAAAAGGAACCACAAGGATTGTATAAAGTATCAGTAAATTTCTTATTGTGCTAGGTGAGAAAAATTTGGATAAGAAACCACTTGCCTGATTTTTGATTTTGCTTAGTATTTGGTTCATGTCAGCGATTACAGACTTCTTTCAAAAAATCCAAAACCAAATAGTTGAAATCCAAACTACCATCAACCAGATAAAAACCAGTTGGGAGAATTTTCAAAAGTTTTGGGATTTGTTTTTTACTTTAGTCCCTTGGGAAGTTCTCCTCTTACTCATCTTTTCTGTCATCCTCCTTTCTATTTTTAACTCAATCTCTCCGAATACGCCAAAGGCCAATTTGACAATCGCAGTTCTATTCCTTGGGACATTATGGATCTATTTTTGGGGTCTTTTTTCCACAGAAGTTTCGTATCGTAAAGTCATTGTCGCCTCCCTTTACATCCTTGTTCCTCTGCATGCGATTGGTATTTTTATGTGGTTATATGGTTTCGGTAAAAAACTGTATTGGAAAAAAAGAAGGATGAATCCCAAACTTTGGGATTCGGCAATCCACCAAGTTTCATTGGACTACCACCAATTGATGGGAAAGTTACATGGCTTGCATCATTCAATCGAAGAAAACCGTGAATCAATTGAAATAGAGATCCAACAATTGGAAACTTCCTTACAAGGGATTAAATCTCTACTATTGAAACCTTCTGGATCACAGAAAGATCAATCACAAAAAGATTTGGAATCAATTTAGTTTGAATTCCTTTAAAAATAAAAATTTGAAATGATTTCTCATTTAAAATCTGATACGGAAGAAAACCATTGATTTGTTTTCTATTTTGATACAAAGGAAATTGATTTGAAAATACCAAAACGAATGTATGCAAAAATTCATCGACACCTAATCAATATTGAGCAAGCACCAATATTTTTTTATGTGATCCGTTGGACTTTTGTTTCATTGTTGGTTGGTGTATTCGCCGGTTTTGCTTCAGCAATTTTTCTAAAGTCTTTAGATTTTGTGACAAATTATAGAGAAAACAATCTTTGGATTATCTATTTATTACCGATCGCTGGTTTAGCAATTGGCCTTTTGTATCATTACTTTGGACAAATGGTGATTAAAGGAAATAACCAACTCATCGAAGAGATTCATAATCCAAAAAAAATTGTCCCTCTTCGAATGGCTCCCTTAGTTTTATTAGGAACAATTATAACACATTTATTCGGTGGATCTACAGGTAGAGAAGGGACAGCCGTACAAATGGGTGGTGCCGTCGCTGACCAACTAACATATATTTTTCGATTTCGACCAAGAGACCGGAAAATTCTAATTATATGTGGAATCTCTGCAGGATTTTCATCAGTATTTGGTACTCCACTTGCGGGTGCAGTTTTTGGATTGGAAGTTTATGTATTGGGAAGATTACGATACAATGCAATTTTTCCTTCTCTTTTGTCTGCGATTTTAGCTGATTTTTTTTGTAAATTTTGGAATGTCGGGCATACTGATTATTCCCAGTTGATCCAAATTGTACCTGAATTGTCTCTGTTTCTTTTAGTTGTTTCCATTTTCGTTGGCATCTTGTTTGGACTGACTGGAATGAGTTTTGGTATGTTAACTCATTTTTTTACCAAACAATTTCGAAACATAATTCCCTATCCTCCCTTACGTCCTTTTATCGGTGGAGTTTTGATCGTTTTATTTTTTATATTAACAACGAGTACTCGTTATTTGGGCTTGGGTGTTCCTATTATTGTACAGAGTTTCTCGGAACCAATTCCAATTTATGATTTTTTGATCAAAATGTTTTCTACATCATTTACACTTGGTGCCGGGTTTAAAGGAGGAGAAGTGACACCACTTTTTTTCATCGGATCTACACTTGGATCCTCCTTATCTGAAATATTCCCATTACCAAGATCATTGATGGCTGGAATGGGATTTGTAGGAGTTTTCGCTGCTGCTGCAAACACACCACTTGCCTGTACATTCATGGCAATTGAACTTTTTGGAATCAATTCAGCGATTTATATGGGAATTACCTGTGTCACAGCTTATCTTTTTAGCGGGCATACTGGGATCTATTCATCGCAAGTGATTGGGGATCCGAAACATTTAATTTTAGGTAAAGAAGTGGGTCAAAAACTGAGCGAGAAAAAAAAGATGAAAAATTTAAAAATCAAAAAGAGATAATGAATTGGGAATCAGAAATAATTTACAAATGTTTCTGATTCTATCATCTCTCTTCTCAATATTCAGTAGGTTCTAATCATCAATCAATGCATTGATGTTAGTTTAATCGCTCCAATATTTTTTGGATAATAACCAAGAGGAGTTTGTGCATCATTGTCATGGGCTGGGATCACAATTAGATTTGGATTTTCATTGATTAGTTCATGAACACGAGAGATTTCTTCTCCAAGTTCATCCACATTATAATCCACAATCCATCTTGCCCCTCTAGGTTTGTGTTTTAACTCTAGAAAACCTTCTTTTCTCCAAACAATATCACCTGTTAAAAAATAAACGTCACCATTTTCCGTATGTAAAAATAAACCCACTGACCCTTCGCTATGTCCTTTCATAGGAACAAAAACCGCTGATCCATCCCCAAACCAATCATAACTCTTCGCATAAGAAGCATAAGGTTGATCGGTAAAAGTTAAATGTTTCCATTTAACAGAATCACCATCAAATTGTGAGGGTATGTAACCAAGTGCGATGTCTGGATGGTTGAGTTCATCTTTGACACTATGGATATTGGCATTTGGATAGTCTTTTAGACCACTAGCATGGTCCCAATGGAGGTGCGAGAAAAATACATCAGAAATTGTATTGGGATCTACCCCATTTGATGAAAGTTGATCCTTTGTTGTTTGGATAAGTTTGTAATCCATCAATATTTTTAGATACAAAGGAAACACAGTAAATTGTTCCTCAATTTTAGTTCCAAGTCCAGTATCAAATAAAAAATTTCCATTTGGGTGTTGGATGTAAAAGCTAGAATGGTTAACGGTTACTAATTTTAATACAGATCCACCTTCGATGACAAAAGCTTCCAAAGTTTTTGCTTCACCAGTTTTCAAAATAGAAAAAACCAAATTGGACTTACCCTTTGGTTTAGGAATCGAATGAGATTGTTTATTTGGTTCCAGTTTCAGTGTTTGATTGGGATATCCCAAAAAGAACAAAACAAATACGACTGTCGCACTTAATATAAATAATGTGACGATTTTACTTTTTGATACTCTTATCATGGTTTAACTTTCCTAATTTTTTTCTTAAATTTGAATACGTTCATATCGTAATTGATTCTCTTTTTGATTTTCTATAGAAAACAAATGGAAACAAATGTTTCGATGAATAAATTTTATTATTATTTTGTTTCAAATTTGTTTCAGTAAACTCTCTGCCGTTTTTTCTGCCATACGCAATGGTTCGGGTGATTTTTGTAATTTGGTTAGTAATAGTGCCCCTTCCCATAACGAGAGAATGGAAAGGGATAGGTTTTTTGCTACGCGTATATTGTAACCATTGGAACTCAAATAGGATTCAAATGTTTTCAACCATAGGTTGTAGACTTCTTTGCAAGCATTGGAAACAAGTGGAGATTTCCCGGCTGTTTCCATCGCAGTTGTCGCTATGGGACATCCCTTTTGGTAATCACTGGAAACAATTCTTTCCTCAAGCGCATGGAACACTTGTTTGATGGCATGTGTGGGTGTATCACTATTATCAAAGATAGTGAGGAAAAAATCATTTAACTGTTTACCTGAATATTCAATGGCAAGGCTTGTGAGTTCTTCTTTTCCACCTGGGAAGTGAAAGTAAAGAGAACCTTTGGGTGTTCCCGTTTCTTTTCCAAGCTCTGTAAGACCAGTTGCTTCATAACCAGACCCTTCCAAAAGTGAAGCCATCACTTCGATCATCTTTTGTTTGGTATCGAATCCTTTTTTTCCCACAAATCCATTCTACACAATAATAATAGACCGGTCAACATAAAAATATGCAGCTAAATAGATTTAGGGAATTTGAAAAAGATTGAGACCAAAGGTAACTTGGGAATAAAACAGCGAAAAACGGAAGGAAAACAAATATGCAATGTTGAGGAAAAGAATTCAGAAGGCTTTTCGATTCTATTTTTCCTTCCGAATAAATCTCATTGTTTTTTTACGAGTTCGCCGATACAGTAAGTAGTACGGATTTCTGGACGAAGTATGATCAATAAGAAGCCATCGCTCACAGGTAGACAAAAGGCCGCCATCTTTTTGGTTGCGGTTGGAAACGAAGTGGCCTCCGAAATTTTTAAACACCTTCGTGAAGACGAGATCGAACAAATCACGTTCGAAATTGCTCGTTTAGATAAAATCACACCAGAAGACAAAGAGAAGGTGCTTGTAGAGTTCAATGAACTCATGATGGCGCAGGAATTTATCACGAATGGTGGTATTGACTTTGCTCGTGGGTTACTTGAAAAAGCTCTTGGTAACCAAAAAGCCATCGATATCATCAACCGACTCACTTCGTCCTTACAGGTAAGACCGTTTGACTTTATTCGAAGGACTGACCCGGCCCACCTCCTCAACTTTATCCAGGGGGAACACCCGCAAACCATCGCCCTCATTTTATCATATTTGGATCCTCAAAAAGCTTCCAATATCTTATCAAACTTACCACACCAGATCCAAGCGGAAGTGGCTAAGCGGATTGCGACAATGGACCGAGTGTCACCAGACGTACTCCGCGAGGTAGAACGGGTGTTAGAACGTAAACTTTCGACACTTGCATCGGAAGATTATACTTCTGCTGGGGGTATTGATTCGGTGGTTGAAATTTTGAACTTAGTAGACCGGGGAACTGAGAAAACCATTATTGAAGCCCTGGAAGAAGAAGATCCAGAACTTGCCGAAGAAATCAAAAAACGGATGTTCGTATTCGAAGATATCGTATTACTCGATGACCGTGCCATCCAAAAGGTTATGCGTGAAGTGGATAACACTGATTTGGCGAAGGCGCTAAAATCTGTGGATTCTGAAGTACAAGATAAAATTTTCAAAAACATGTCGAAACGTGCGGCAAACCTACTCCGAGAAGATATGGACTTTATGGGTCCGGTTCGTTTGAAAGATGTGGAAGATGCTCAGCAAAAGATTGTAAATATCATCCGTAAACTGGAAGAAGCGGGCGAGATCGTTGTGGCTCGTGCGGGAGAAGACGAACTTGTTGTATAATCCACAAGTGGTTTTTAATTGCAGCGGTTACTAAACTTGCCCCATTTTGGCGGAAATTCGACAAGAGCATCTTTTGTGCTGATTTCACCTCGTTCTAATTTTTGATTGAGTGTGATCAGTTTGTGCAAATTTCCCATTGAAAAAGAAAGTTCTGTCACATCAAAATCATCCAAACGCACTTTGGCATTGCGGCAAAACAATTTGAGTTCTGATAAAATGAGTGTGACTCGTGCGTTAGCATAACGTGCGACAATTTCTTCAAATTCCTCTTCATTAAAAAATTCTCGTTCCAAATCATAATCAAATTCATTCCGAATGAGATCAATAAGAGAGAGCCCAAGTTCTTTTGCTACCAAAACGACATAATCAAATTTAGAACGGAGCCAGTCTTCAGATTCTAATAACTCTATCGCGGAACGAGGAATATTCAATTTTTCTGATAATTGAATGCGTGTGAGGTTCCTTCGTTCCCTATAATTTCTAAAATAATTTACTTTTTCCATGTGTTCCTAAAAAAAATTTTAAATTACCGTTATTTACGTTCTGAAAAGGCTTCAAAAACGTTAAGAACGGTTTGGATGCATAAGATTCGCATGGATTTGATTGACTTAGATTAGGAAATTTTCTTTAGGCTGAAATTACGCTAAATTTCCTTTCTGGAGCCACCACCGATGTTACCGTAGGTGGTGTGCTCGTTTTTTCCATTCTTTTCCTTTTTAAGACTGGCAAAAGAATCCAAAAAGAAACGAAATGTAGTAACCTTCTTCACTCACCTCTTTTCTTTTTTTTTGTAAAATCGAAACTTTTTTCTTACTTGATGCAATAAATTCATTCGATGGAATTTTGCCAAAGCAGGTAATGTTTAATGAAATTGAATCGTTCTATTTATAAAATCTACATCTTTGTAGGTATCATAAGTTTGTTGGGTGTGAATTGTGCGAGTGTCGAAACTCCAAATCGTTTGCGTAAGGACATCGACTTACAAGGACATCGTGGTGCACGTGGATTAAAACCAGAAAATACTTGGCCAGCATTTGAAGAAGCAATCAAATACAAAATGGTTACTCTAGAACTTGATACAGTTTTAACAAAAGACAAACGTGTAGTCATTCATCACGATTCTGATACAAATCCGATCATTTGCCAAAACGCAGATGGATCTCAAATCCAAAAAAAATCATTATATGATATGACACTTTCCGAATTGCAGGCGTTAGACTGTGGTTCCAAAAAGAATCCAAATTTTCCAAAACAAATTCCAGTTCCCGGAACCAAACTTTTATCACTAGAAGAATTTTTTGAATTGGTTTTGAAACATGAAAAAAAAACCAAAGAAGTGTATGAATTCAATATCGAAACTAAATTTCCTGATGATGGTTCGGCTTCTGATGCTCTTGTCAAAGAACACACAGATAAACTAATCCAAATTATTGAAAAATACAAAGTAGTGGATCGATCAACCATTCAATCATTTGATCTAAGAACACTCTCAGTTTCGAAACTAAAGAATCCTAAAATTAAAACCAGTGCTCTTTTTGTACCTACTTATTTCCAAGGTTTTCTGATGACAATCGGATTCGGAAATGGATACAGAGAAACAATTCTTAGCTTAGCAAAAGAAAAACAAGCAGATATCATTTCTCCTTATTTCTTATATGTCACTCCGAAGTTTGTCAAAAATTCACATGACAAAGGGATGATGGTCATTCCGTGGACTGTGAATACTGAAAAGGAAATGAATCGTTTGGTTTCCTGTGGAGTGGATGGAATCATTTCTGATTATCCAGATATGTTAGACAAAGTGGTTCCTAGAAAAAACTAAATCCCCCAAACCACTGTACATAAAGTAGAATAGAGAGAGAGGTAATTCGTTGCCTCTTTTTCGATTCGAAAAATTTCTTGGATTCCTGCATTCTCAGCAGCAGAATGAATACTTCCATCTCCAGTGACATAAAAGAAACCATAACGTTTGAGACAAGCCTTGCCTTGCTTTAAGGTTTGTTTGGGAAGGGGTCTTTCGGATAAGGCAAGTGTATATGATGCATAAATTAGACCTGTAGGTCCAATACCTTGTGGTTGGCCAATGTTAGCACAGGAAATAAAAGATCCAATCGTTAATCCAAACAGAACGTTTGAAATATGTTTTAATAATTTCTGTTTCATTCGTTCCCTGAGATTTCGACACAAAGGTTCGCGTAGATTCCAAGAACCGCGAATGTGGTCCAATTGGTTTCTGTTACTGTATGGATTTTGGATCTAGATTTTAAAAATTCGAAAGATGCATTTCCAAATGATACCAGACCAAAGATAGAATGAACACAAGAAGTGACTCGCCTTTTGGAAGGTTCACCTGTTCCAAATACACCAATTTTAGTTTTGGTGAATAATAATCCTCTTGGACCAAAACCTGGTGATGCACAACTAACAAAAAATAGGTGAAATAGTAAAAACACCAAAACCAATTGAAAGATTTTTTGAACCAAAGGTTGATCCTTTATTGTAAAATAAGATCTTTATGTTTATTTTTCATTTGGATGCATCTTTTCTCAGAATCAATTTGTTTCATCAAAGTTTTTTTCACAGAAGCAGGTAATTTGGGATGGTTGTTCGTGAATTTTTTGAGGATTAACAAAGTAACATCTGTACAAAAATCAGGTGCTAAACTTTTAGCGAAAGCATCTAAATAGTTTTCATCATCTGTATGTTGGAATTTATCCAGTGCATCAAAATATGTATCTAAAAATTGGAGTTGGATGTCTTTTTGGTATTCTGGAAATAAAGAATAAGATACAACTCTTAACGTTGAAGATGAGTATTCACTTGTCTTTGGGTTGAGTAAAATTTGGATCCATTTGTTTTTTACTTTCGCATTTGGTTCCGCTGCTTCTGCAGCCAGGCTCGAATTCACACCTCGGCTGGAAGGATCTAATTTTTTTTCACGATCAATGATTGCCTGGATTTTATTTCGTTCTTTTTCCAATGAACTGAGTTTAATGATCATATTCCAACGTAGGTCTTGGTCGATTTTTAATCCTGGAAAAATGAGTTTGTTGTCTAAGACATCATACAATCGTTTTTGACTGGATACTGAATATGTAGTATCAATCAAAGATAAGAACAAATACTTTTGTTCATCACTTCCAACTTTTGCCTTTGTAAGTTCTGATAATAGAAAAGTTTGTAGAGAATCTAATTGGGAAATCCTTTTGGTTTCAGGAAACCAAAAACGACTTGAAGCATAGGATGCACCATTGTCGGAAGCAAGTTTAGAAAGTAACCAACGTTTTATTTTTGTATCAGATTCAACTTGGTAGAGTCGAGTAGCACTGTCTTTGAATTCATCAAATGTAATATTTGCTAATGTTACTTGTCTAAAATAGTCAGTCCATAGTATGAGTTTTCGCATTGGGTCAGTGTCATACTCCAATACAAATTCTAAATTCTCTTTGTTAGTATTTGTCCAGTTCCAAATGGCAAAATCATGATCTTCTGCATTCATAAAAACGTAATCGGGACAGGATTTTAAATTTAAGATAGCTTCACTTGATCGACCTGAATAAACGACTGGGAACTGTTCGTATGATATTTGTTTATTTGTTCGATCAAAAAAGTAGAGACCAAGGATAGTTTTATGGTCACGTAGTTTGTTTTCTGGACCAGGAGCCGATTGGATGATTTTTCCATACAGATGGTTTTCCGCACAAACGGTTGTAAGTTCGATTTGGTTGGTACCTTTGGTTTCCAACCAATCTTTCGACCATTTTTTCATTGAGAACCCACTGACAAATTCAAGTTCTTTTAAAAAATCTGCAAGTGTTGAATTTGAGTACGAGTATTTACGTAAATAATTCTGTACTCCTTTTTGGAAACTGTCTTCGCCTATAAAAAACACTAATTGTTTTAAAACAGATGCACCTTTTCCATAAGTAATTCCATCAAATTGAGTGAAGGCTTCTTCAGTATCATTTACTTTTGCTTCGACAGGATGGTTTGTGCTGAAACTGTCTTCCTCATAAGCCCATTGTTTCATTTTTTCAAAAAAACTAATCCAGGTTTCTTGGAATTCGGAATTTTTGGCTTGGGCTAAACTTGCCATATACGTTGCAAAACTTTCGTTTAACCAAAGTCCATTCCACCATTTCATTGTGACTAAGTTGCCAAACCACATATGTGCCATTTCGTGTAAAATTACATCCGAAAGGTTTTCCCGTTGAGAACGAGTCATGGTCGAGCGAGATACAAATCTTTCAGAAAATGTAACAGCTGCTACGTTTTCCATTGCACCAAAGTTAAATTCAGGTACAATGATTTGGTCGTATTTTTCGAAAGGATAAGGAATTCCAAAATAGGAATTAAAAAAAGCAAATCCTTCCTTTGTAAACGTAAACCAATCTTTTGGTTCTACATACTTAGCTAAAGACTTACGAACAAATAATCGTAAGGGAATGGATTCGTATTTGTCTTCCCAAACTTGGTAAGGACCTGCATGTAAGGAAAATACATAAGTAGATATTTTTTTTGATTCAGGGAACTTGTATAAAACTTCATCTGGATTTTCTGTTTTACTTTGTGAAGTAGGAAGGGTAGTAGAGATGACTTTCCAATTTTTTGGTGCGGAGACTTGGAGATGGAAAGTCGCTTTTAAGTCAGGTTGATCGAAACAAGGAAACATTTTGTTTGCGTGAAATGCTTCAAATTGAGAATAGATATAGGTTTCTTTATCATCAGGATCAACAAATTTATGTAGGCCATTTCCTGTTTTGGCAAAAGGAGTTTCGAATATAACTGATACTTTGTTGTTTCCAATCATCAATCGATTTGACGGTAATTGAATTTGTCCGTTTTTGTATTCGAATTGAGAAAGAGCTTCATCATTGAAGACGATGGACTTAATTTCTCCTTGGAAATAATCCAATCGTAAATCACGAATTTTTTTGCCAACAAATTGGATATCAACTTTTCCCGTAAAACTATCCTTAGATGTCAATCGAATGTCTAAATTATATTTTATATTTTCAATGGTTTCGTATCGGTATTCGGCTTCTTGTAATGTTAGGTGGTAATTTGGAGTAGTAAAACGACAGTGTTGGAATAAAAATAAAATTCCAAAAGTAAGGATTGTAAATGTTTGTTTCATAGTATCTCCCTGATTACGGTTGAAAATTGCGGTATAAAATGGCCCAGTCCATGGAACTTCGATTTTTCCATTCTGGTTCTGGAAAGTATTTTCCACCAATCGAATTTAAGATGAGTTCCATATATTCTTCCCCTGGATCAAAATCCTTTGCATTGAGAAAGATCGATCCACCCCATTTTTTTTTGGCTTGGGTATGGCTAAATACTCCCCTTAGGTCCTCCAACTTTTCATTGGACAATGGGATTTTGTATTTGGTTGTGAGTTCTAAAACAAGGTCTTTTACTTTCTGAATTTGTTCTGGTTGCTTTAATAATTCTTCTGTGTCTTTGGCAACTATTTCGATTTGGATACAGTTATCATTTGTTCCGGTGGCTGCTGATGCTCTATCTTCAATCACATCCACCAATTGGTAGGCTTTACCATTGGTATCAACCATGATGGAAGCTGTGAGGTTTCTTGCTTCTAATGTACGAAGAGATCTAAAATAATCAGGTATAGCAGTATAATGTAATACCACACAACTTGGTTGGATTTTTCCACGGAAAGTATACTTCACACGATACTCTTCGGGGGTAAGGCCTTTGTCAGTTTTTTCTAAATGATTGAAAATCAGTTTTTCCGCTTTGGTGATACCACGGCCGTTTGTAGGATGGAAATTATCTTTTAGTAAGTCTTTGTTTTCTTTTTTTAAAACCCAACCTGTAACAAACCGGTCCTTCCATTCATCTTCTTCATAAAATTTTCCACCGATGTGTGAAAGGATTTGATTGAGTGCCAACTCACTTCCACAAGGAGAGAAGTCAACGAAACCACCAAACCTACGTTTTGCTTGGTTGTGAGTGAAAATTCCTTTTTTCGAAATGATGTCGTAATTGGTTTTAGGAATGTACAATTCCTCTGCCAAGTAGAGGATGGTTTTTTCTAAAACTTCTTTTTGTTTGTAGTTGTTATAAAGAGTTTCTTGTGTGCCTTCATACACAATGTGAATGGATTCTGTATCAATGCCAGGAGCTGCAGTCCATTCTTTTGTTAAAAAATTCGGATCTCCATAGATAACTCCAGTAGCATCTACATAAAAATGAAAGAGAAATTGGTTTTGGGAAGATAATCGAAAGAAATCTGCGAACTTATGTTTGCCACTGTTATGAAGGATGATGGCTGAGATTGAAGTTTGTTCTCTTGGTTTAGACAGTTTTTGCCATTGGTCAAGTTTCAACCCATCTACATCAGAAAATGGAATCAAATTGGGAATTTGGATGGTTGCAAAGTTTGGTGTCTTTCGAAAAAAACTACTACATCCTGTCGAAATAAGGAAAATGAGTGATATTTTTACAAGATTCTGACACAATGGGTTCAAATCTAACTGAAGGAAATGAGATTTGGAACCGCATACACCTTTCCTACTTTCACGAAATCGTTTCTTAAAATTTTCTCTCAAATGTTTTGCCTTAACTGCTGTATCCATACAGGGAGTGAATTGTGGTCCAGGAGTAAACACTCCCACACTTAGGGGAATTTCTCCAGAACAATACCATAGTTTTCGCAGTTTGCAAGAAGTCTTCTTACATGACAATCCCATTCCCAATTTTGATTTGGGGATTGCTTTAGATAATTATGTATATGGACATCCTTATCCCATTGAAACTGAAAGCATCATACAGTTGTTAGCTAGTGTTCCTTCTTCGATTTTAGCAGCGATGGCACTTGATTTCTCATTCACACCAATTGTCAAACTCCCTCCTGAAGAACGTATCAAACGATTACTTGAATGGAAACATTCCTCACTTGGAATCAAACGTGGTGTCTATGCGATCTTAAGACAAATATCATTTTTTCTTCTCAGTTCTGACAAAGAATACCAAAAATTTGTCGGTTATACCCAATAAGGCGGACATCATGGGAATTCCTATTTTTAACGATAAAATCATCACTCCAAAAAAACACGCAGAAACAATTAACACCTACCAAATCCAAAATGGAAAATGGGAACTCACAGCAGACGTTGTGATTATAGGATCTGGTGCAGGTGGCGCGGTAGCAGCAAGAGAACTATCTAAAAACGGATGGAAAGTAGTCCTTATCGAAGAAGGAAGTTATTTTACACCAGCCCAATTCAATTCAGATGAATTTTTATCACAAGCAAGACTTTACCGTGATGCTGGGTTTATCGTCACCGAAGAACAAACGTTATCGATATTACAAGGTAAGTCAATCGGTGGTTCCACCACAGTCAATTGGCAAACATCATTGTATCCACCAGACTACGTAACCAACGAATGGAGTGAACGATTTGGATGGCAAGGGTATTCAAGAGAAGAAATGGATGTTTACGTATCGGAAGTTCATGAAAGATTAGGTGTACACGAAGTTCCAGATAACTTAATCAATGCAAATAATAATGTATTACGTGTTGGTGGAAAAAAGTTAGGTCTCACACCACTAGTTTTACGTAATAATAACAGAGGTTGTATTGGCCTTGGTCGTTGTGGTCTTGGATGTCCGATCAACGCAAAACAATCAACTTTCTTAACGTGGATTCCTGATGCCATAGAAGCTGGAGCCACTGTTGTTTCCAATATGCGCGCAGTGAAAATCCGTGATGGCAAAATCAAAACTGTCGTGGCAGAGTTTACCCCTGATGCATACGAAAAAGCTCCATCTGTCATAATAGAAACCATGGAAATCAAAGCTCCAGTTGTGATTGTGAGCGCTGGTGCCATTGAGGGTCCTGCCCTTTTACAAAGGAGTGGGATCGGAAATGGTTGGGTCGGCAGGAATTTAAAAGTTCATCCTACATCGACGATCTTTGGTAAATTTGATACTGAAATCAAAATGTTCCAAGGCCCACCTCAATCCATAGTGATCAAAGATGGTCATAACCAAAATGGAACTGGTTACGGGTATTGGTTAGAGGCAGCTCCTTACAGACCAACTCTAGCTTCTTCTTTGGTTCCCTTTTACGGCAAACAACAGTTTGATGTGATGAAAGATTACACCAATTACAATGCTGGTATTGTTCTTGTTCGTGATGGAGCAGATGGCGAAGCCAATGCCAGTGTGAAGTACAGTCTTGGTAGAAGAAAAGTGTACTTTGAACTCACTCCCACTGACGGTATGAATATGTTAAAAGGATTAAAAGCTTTAGCGGAAGTCACAGTGGCAGCAGGGGCGAAAGAACTCATCTTTCCGTTCACCAGGTTCACAGAGCCTTATAAAGTTACAGGGAACGATAACTTTGATTGGATCTTAAAAGAAAGTACAAGACCAGGCGATTTGACTGTTGGTTCTGCACACCCACATGGTTCCATCCAGTCGGCAAATGATCCTGAAAAGGGTGCAGTTGATTTAAATTTGGAAATTTATGGTCATAAAAACATATTTGTCATGGATGCCTCAGTTTACCCTACAGGACTTTCGGTGAACCCACAAATAACGACGATGAGTATCGTTCTCAGAGCATCGCGTAATTTGGCTTCGCAAAAAGAAGAAAGAACGAAGATCTAACTTTTTTCCAAAAATCCCTTTCATTCCCATGGGTTCCAACTAGTTTGGAATCCGTGCGGAAATATCTTTCCTTAGTATTCAGTTTTGTCATCTTTCAAACTACAGTCTTCGCCATTGACAGCGATGCAATGAAGGAAGGTAAAAAGGCTTTTTCTAAAAAATCATATGGCGAAGCCATAAAAAAATTTACCAAACATGCCGACTCACACCCGCAAGACGGTGAAGCTTATATGTATTTAGGATATATCTATGAGTATAAAAAAGATTATCCAAAATCCATTCAAAACTTTAGAAGAGCCGCCGATTTGGACTTGGACAAAGACCAAAGAAAAACCGTATTATTGAAATTAGCTTTATTTTTTAATTACCACCAAGACTGGAATTTATCTGCTACATATTCTTCCCGTTATTTAAAGTATGATCCGAAAAACGAAGAAGTACAAAAGATTTATAATCGAGCAGTCGGTAACAAAGGGAATCCTTCTTCCACAACTCACACATATACACAACCTACAAAAGTAGAACCAAAACAAGAATCAAAACAAACTGATCACAAAAAAGATCCAATTAAAAAAATAGATGAGCCTGTAGAAGACAAAGAAACCACAAAACCAAGTGAATCTTACGAACAGATATTGGCAAACCAACCCAATTTGGAAGATGTTCGTTGGGATTATGTTCTCGCACTTTTTGATGAGAAAAAATACGATAAAGCAGAAGCCAACTTAAACTTACTTATCGAAAAAAATCCAACACGTTCGAGATATCATTATAAATTGGGAATCATTAAGCTCAGATTAGATGATCCTAAATCTGCTATCGAGTCGTTTGAGAGAGCCAAAAAAAATCCGTTTTCAAAAGATACAAACGTGTTTTTGTATTACGTATATTTAAATGAAGGGATTGCTTACCAAAAATTAGCTGAAATTGACAAGGCTGAATTATCCTTCCAAGAAGCGTTCAAACAAGTCCCTAAGGACACACCACTTCTTGCACTCGCAAGGTTATACGAACAAAAATCGGATTGGGAAAAATGTATACAATCTTCAGATAAAGCGCTTACATTCAATCCAAACCAAGTTGAATCCCATATGTTTCGATTTGTATGTTTGTTTGAAGCCGGAAACAAAACAAAAAAATTTGAAACTAGTTTTGCTAAGTATTCTGAATTCATTAAAACCAAATTCCCTGACCTCATACAAACTCCCGAAAAGTTTCAGATTGGATTTCTGAAATTAGCCCGTAAATATACAGAAAACAATGCCTTTGATACAGCTGACTTGTACTTTACCGTTTTGGAAAAAGACCAAACCATTTCTAATGGTCGTGAGTATTTGTTCTATCGAGGTAGAAATTACTTTTATGGTGGAAAAATTGATTTAGCAATACCTTATTTGCAAAAAACAAGTGGGTCTTCTGCCGCCCATTATTTACTTGCTCGTTGTTATGCGAAAAAAAATGACATAGCCAAAACCAAAGAAGAGTTCCAATTGGCAGCGGAATTAAAGCCAGAATATTGGACATCTGCCAATTTAGAGAAGGACTTTAAAGAAGTTTGGAAAGACCAATCTTTCCGTGAATTTATCAATTCGAATGCGGCAAAAGTTCCTGGATCGAATCAATCAAATCAATCACAAAATCTAAAACCTTCTACACAAACCAATGATACAAACCAAAGTCCAAAATCTAAGTGAAAGGTGAGATCAGTTAGGTTACAAAAAGTATGTGTAAAAATTCATTCTAAGACAACCTATTTTCTAACTAAGTTTATACGATTAATCTTCTTTTGAATCTTTTGTCGAATGTGGACTTTTGAATAGGTCTGCCCTGAGTTTTTTAAATGTATCTACTGAGATTTGGCCAGGGGCTTTCGGCTCACCGAGTGTCATGTATGTAAAAGAAGAGTTGAATTTGTCACCAAATACGCGTGATATGATGCCTAGTTCTCCCATACAAATTCCTATCATCGTTTGTGTCTTAGAGAGTAATTTGATATCGTTCAAAAAGTCTGCAGTTTCTTCGATGTTTTCAGGTGTAATGGCAAATTTATAAATAGGATTTTTCTTTTTTACTGGTTTTGATTTGGCAATGAATTGATTCATTTCATTGGCTAAAATTGACTTTTTGAATGAATGATAAGAGTAGATGATGCGATAGTTTAAGGTCTCATAATTTCGAAAGATTGTATCTTCACGATTCAATTCGATATCCAAATAATTTGCATTGTCATTAAAATCTTTGATGATACCTTCTACATCTTCTGGGAAAAGTTTTACATAAGAACGAACGCTACTATCTTCAGCCCTTCGGTAAGTAAAAAGAACGGGTAAACCAAGTGCTTTGATCTTTTTTTTCATCTCTTTTTGGATATAATTTCTAGAAAATAAATCCAGACGGACTTCAATGACATCCACATCTTTGACATCTTTTTTTTGTAGGTGGCGAAGATCGTCTTCGCCGACAGAAGCAACAATTTTATAAGAATCTGGCATCGTGTTTATAATCCTTTTTGTAATAAATCGTGAAGTGAAATCATCCCAACAAAAGTTCCCTTTTCATCAACTACTGGAGCCACAGAAATTGGTCTTTCTCTTCCTTCCATTTTAATGAGAACATCATAAGCTTTTTCATTTGGTTGGAAACTATTGGGATTTGGATTCATCATTTCTTTTGCAGTCACATTCGGAGATAATGTGTGTTTGGTGAGATATTTTCGGATGTCGTAGTCTGTGATGAGACCAACAAGTTTAAAATTTCCATCCACAACACCTGTCGCACCAATTCCTTTTTCCGTGATTTCTTTTAAGATCACCTCAAGGTTAGCATCGATGGAAATGGAGGCATTTCGGTCTCCTTTTCTCATCACATCAGATAAATATAACGAAAGTCTCTTGCCTAATCGACCAGCAGGGTGGTACAAAGCGAAGTCATCGGCTTTAAATTCTTTTAATTCCATAAGAGCGACAGCAATGGCATCACCTAAAACAAGAGCAATGGTTGTACTGGAAGTAGGTGCAAGGTCTAAGGGACATGCTTCTTTTAATACAGGTGTGATAATAACCACATCCGATAGTTCCGCTAACTTTGATTTGGGGTTTGCTGTGATGCCAACAATCTTAGCTCCAATTTTTCGAAGAGTAGGTAGAATGTAATTGAGTTCTTCCGATTCACCACTTTTTCCTATGGCAAGGACAACATCGTCAGGGCCAACAATTCCAGAATCTCCGTGGGATGCATCTGTTGGGTGTAAAAAATAAGCAGATGTCCCGGTAGAAGAGAGAGTGTGGGAAATCTTTTTTGCTATATCACCTGATTTACCAACACCTGTGACAATTACCTTTCCATTTGATTTTAATATCAAATCGATACAATCCTTAATAGAAGGATCCAATTGCTCTCGGAAGTGAACAAGTGATGATATTTCATCATCTAAAGCTTGTTTGACGATTGATAACGTATCTTTTTTGATCATGTGATTAATTCCTCCCATGCCAAGTGATCGATGTTAATTTCATATGAGAAAATTGTCTCTACACCTGGAATTCGTAGTACAACAAGCGTTTTGTTTTTTACTTTTAGGATTTCCATTGTTTTGCCTCTAAATGAGCCTTCTATGATGCGAACCAATTTGCCTTTTTGTAATAATAATTCTGGGTTCATTTTTAATGATTCCGCATACTCTTGGAGCCCTTTTTCCAAGACATCCAAATCGTTTTGCTCCACAATTGCTGGTTGGCCTTTATGATAAACAAATTGTAGTGAACCAGGCAATTGTAGGACTTTATTTTTATCCTGCCAAAACACAATCTTCACAAAAATATATGAAGGCAAAATTGGAACATGGACCCATTTAAATCGATCTGTCCATTTTTTCCTTTCTTTTCGAATTGGTAAGTAGTTTTCAATATTGTACTTACGAAGGTGTTCACTTAGTTTTTTTTCTGCCCGAGGTTTGGTATAAACGATATACCAAGCACTTTCTTCGGAATGTGGATTAGTCTCGGACATCTAAACGGAACCTAATGGGTAAAACAAATTCTTTGCCTTTGGTGTATTGGAACTTCCATTCGGAAAGTTGTCGTCGCACCTGTTGATCAAAAACCGCATACCTACATGCCGTGACCACTGCAATTTTTTCCAAACTGCCATCTTCTTTCACGGAAAGTTGATACACACAATGATCTTCCAATTTTTGTTCCAATGCTAAACTGGGGTAACTGAGACAATTTTGGAATTCCGATATTTCATCTTCTGTGGTTTTGGTTCCATCGTTTGGAGAATGATTTGTTGGATTAGATTCCTTACTTTCTCCTATCCCGGTAGAAAATTGGAGTTGGAAAGTGGAAAAACTTCCACCTTCCTTGAGTTTGATGTGAGTCGAATCTATGTCACTTCGGTTGCCCAAAGCCAAATAAGATAAAATGATGAGGAGATGCACCCCAATGCTAAGGATGATCGCCTTATATTTGGGTCCTTCAAAGAGTAAATGCATTCCAAGTTCATGAAAAACTTTATTGGAGAGAATGCAATCTCCATTTTCATTGTCCGTATATGCCATCAAGTTGGGGAAAAATTTTTCGAGTATCGACCTATGGAGAGTCTCACGGAACATCCGTTGGAGTTGTAGTGGATGGAGTACCTGCTGGGCTTCCATTTCCTGAAGAAGAAATCCAAAAAGATCTAACACGCCGAAGACCTGGCCAAAATGATCTGACAACTCCGAGAGATGAAAAGGATCGAATGGTGGTTGAGTCTGGGGTGTTTGAAGGGAAAACCACAGGTAGTCCCATCCTCATGAAGGTGAACAACCAAAATACGATTGGCAGTGATTATGATGAGATGGCTCATGTATTCCGACCTTCTCATGCCGATTATACATATTCAGAAAAATATGGCCACAGAGCCCACGTAGGTGGTGGACGTTCGTCTGTTCGTGAAACCATTGGCAGAGTTGCAGCAGCTGGACTTGCCCGAGTGATTTTAGAAAACGAATTAGGAATTTCAACTGTAGGATTTGTAGACTCGATTGGACCAATTGACTCGAATATCACAGAAGATGAATACCCAATCTCTCGAGACATCGTGGACCAATTTCCTACACGTTGTCCAAAACCATCCACCAATGAGGAAATGGAAACACTCATCCGTAAACTTCGAGATGAAGGAGATTCCGTTGGTGGAGTTGTAAAAGTTGTGGTACGCAATCTTCCACCAGGACTAGGTGATCCCGTATACGACAAGTTAGACGCTGATTTAGCAAAAGCCATTTTATCGATTTCAGCTTGCAAAGGTTTTGAAGTTGGATCTGGATTCTCAGGTACTCGCCAAACTGGCAGTAAACACAACGATGAATTTTACATTGAAGAAGGAACTGGCAAAGTAAAAACGCGGACCAATCGTTCGGGAGGGATCCAAGGAGGAATTTCCAATGGGATGGATCTTGTGATCCGTGCTGCTTTTAAGCCAACCTCTACCATCAAAAAAGAACAAAAAACAGTTAACGACCAGAATAAAGAAACCATACTCAAAGCCAAAGGCCGTCACGATCCTTGTGTATTACCTAGAGCAGTTCCTATTGTGGAAGCAGTCGTGAACTTAGTGTTAGTTGATGCATACCTATACCAAAGAGCCCTTCAACCTAAATGGTTCATGAAGTATGCAAATTTAAACGCAATACCAAACCAATAGAGGAACTTGAAACGAATGAATACTCCCAAAGTTTATAAAGTTTTACTTTTAGAAGATGATGAGAGTAGCGCCAAACTTTTATTACATACATTAGAGAGATATAACTTTGATGTGACTCATGTTGTGGATGGGATGTCAGGACTTACCAAAGTTCGAAACAACAGTTATGATTTGGTGATTAGTGATGTGAATATGCCTTATTTGGATGGGATTAGTTTTCTCGAAAAAGGGAAGGACATGATAAAAATGACCCCTGTCATCATGTTAACAGCGGTCGGAGAAAAAGACCAAGTGAAACGTGCAGCCTTAAGCCATGTCACTGCCTATTTATTAAAGCCGATTGCGAACCAAGCGCTACTTGAAAAAATCGCTCAGGTTCTACAGCTAAGACCCGAAAACATCATCGATAAAAAGGCATTCCCTTTGCAGGTAAATGTCACTGAACTTTCCATTTCCCAGATGAAACTCGACATCAAAGGATGCCCGGGGAAAAAATCGACCGAAGAAATATACGACCGCTTTATGTTGACTCTGGCAGGTCGAGCTTCCTTTACCAATTTGAGAATCAATCTCGATAACACATTTTTTTATGAAGGACGAGCGTTACAAATTTTAGATGATTTGATCGCCAAAATTCTAAAACAGACCAATATCCGAGCCAGTTCCCTATTTGTAGATTCCGAATTTTTCTCCAATCATGTTGTGGACTTACAACCCTATACGTATCTATCCGAGGTAAATATAATTTCCAAATGAAGGTTTGACAAAATCAAAAGACCTAAGTCTAATCAAACCTAGGGGGTCTGTTCTTTGGTTAAGATAAAGATAGACGGAGTCGAATACGAAGTCGACGAAAAGAAAAACCTCATTGATGCAACAAAAGAAGTAGGAGTCGAAATTCCTTACTTCTGTTACCACCCAGCTCTGAGCATTGTCGGTATGTGCCGTATGTGCCTTATTGAGATTGAAGGGGTGCCGCGTTTACAAGCCGCATGTAATACTCCTGTAAAAGAGGGAATGGGTATCATTACAAAATCCGATCGTGTGAAAGAAGCACGAGCTGGTACAATGGAATTCCTTCTCGCCAATCATCCGTTAGACTGTCCCGTTTGTGATAAAGCTGGGGAATGTCGTTTGCAAGACAACGCCTTTGGATCAGGTACAGGTCATTCGCGTTTTGAATTCGAAAAACGAAATATCCCACAAGAAGAAATTGGAACCAATCTTATCATCAACCACAATCGATGTATTGTTTGTTATCGATGTGTTCGCTTTGAAGAAGAAAAAGTGGGAGAATCAAACCTTGGTCTTTTTGAAAGAGGAAATCATTCCATCATTGGCCTTGCAAAATCAGAACCGATAGCTCACAACTACCAAGGAGCACTTGCAGACATTTGTCCAGTAGGTGCTTTACTCAATAACAAAACACTTTTTAAATCACGTGTTTGGTGGTACAAATCACACAAATCCGTTTGTCACGGTTGTTCTACAGGTTGTAATGTAACAACGAATGTGCGAGATAACAAAATGTATCGTTACATGGTGCGTGAAAACTTTGAACAAGGAATGTTTTTTCTTTGTGACAAAGGTCGATTTGATATTGATTGGATGAATGAAAATCGTTTGTTTAGTTATTTGGAAAATGGTAAAAATTCCACATCACAAGTTGTGGTTTCCAAAATCGTTGATCGATTGAAAGAAGCCAAATCAATCGCAGTTCTCGGTGGTGCTCACGAATCCAACGAAACCTTGGAAGCACTCAAACAAAATTTGCAAACGCTCTCACGTGAGTTAGGTGGGAAATCTATCCAATGGGAAACACGTGTGACGGATGCACAAAATAAAGAAACCGAACAAGTAGACTTTTTACTTACAAAAGACAATCACCCGAATACAATGGGTGCTATTGACTTAGGGCTTACCACACCATCTGGGATTTCAGGGATTGTTTCTGCGGTAAAACAAGGATCAATTGATTTGGTGATCCTTTTAAAAGAAGCTATTCCTGATGGCATAGATCCAAACAAAGTCATCTGTTTCGATACAAATTTGACGGTTGCTGCGAAGAGCGCAAGTTTGGCGGCTCCTATTCAAATTTTTTGTGAAACAGAAGGAAGTTTTACCAATAAAAACGGCCTCAAACAAAACTTTGAAAAATCAATGAATCCGATCCAAGGGTTGTTAACTTCTGCCGGAGTAGTCGAACTCATTCTAAGCACGATGGCAAAAAAAATGGAGGCATCCGTTGGGAACCGTTAATGTCGTCAACGTAGCCAAAAAACACCAGTTTTCTTGGTATGAAAAATTTTACTTTTGGTCAATCGGCAAAGGCCTTTGGATCACTCTCAAACATTTTGTGAAGGTTGCGTTCTTTAACAAACAAGTCACAATTGAATATCCAGACAAAAAACGTAAGTATTCCACACGGTTTCGTGGGATGCACTCAATGAAACGTGATGAACAAGGCCGTGAAAGGTGTACAGCATGTTTTTGTTGTATGTGGATTTGCCCTGCGAACGCAATTCACATCGAAGCAGCAGAAGTTCCATCAGAACGCCAACACCTTCACCCTGAAGATAAGTTTGCTAAAAAATTTGAAATCAATTTGCTACGTTGCATCTTTTGTGGGTTATGCGAAGAAGCTTGTCCAAAAGGAGCCATTTATTTGGATGGAACTGGTGAGATGGCAGCTGACAACCGGGAAGATTTGTTTTTAACCAAAGAAAGGATGATGGAAAAAACAGGTGGTCCCATCCTCGGGCAAAGGAATTAAAATTCTTAGCTCCAAACAAATCAATAACCCGGCTTTGTATTTTCGAAATACATCCGGGTTTTTTATTTAAGTATTTCATTCTAGTATTGTGTTCTCTAAATTTTTCCCTTACCTAGCGAAACGAGTTCGTATCCATTTAACTTCAAATGAATTGAATCGCTCTTTTTCCTTCATACAGGACCGATGGAACTCCAAAAGTTTTTTTCAGATTAGTAGGAACTTAATCCTTCTGATCTTTGGTTCTGTTATGAATTTGTTGTTTCGAAGTGAAGGAAGTAAACGGATAAATGTTTTGTTTGCTTTAAAGTTTCCGTTCTCTTGGAGAGTTTTGATCTTTATATTTTTCTTTATGTCATACTTTGGAATGAGTATTGGGTTTGTATCTACTTTGGAAGCAGAAACAACCATCATTGAAAATGAAGAGGATGAAAAACGTGTTTTAGAAAACCATGCGTTTGAAAAATTACGTTTCGGTCTTGCCAATCACATCCATTATTATAAAGTCAAAAAAACAAAAAATACCGTCGTAGAACAGAGGTCAGGTCGTAAACGTTTGTATGATCATAATTTGATTTTACGATCGATTTTTCGGAATCGCATTTTACACCACAAGTATGGATCCATCGGACGCCTGCTAGATGGTGCTAGTTTTATTGATTTTGGAAGCGCAATCCTTTATGAAGAAGGTGCCGTCACTGTCAGAGATTTGTATGAAGACCAGTTCCTCACTCGATACATCAAAAAAATTGTCGCAACCGATATCAATGATCCTGAATACGATCACACTCGTTATATCGAAATTCATTTCACAGAACGAGATCCCTTTCCTTTTGCCTTTAATGAAATTCCTTACCGATTGGATGACCCTTCATACATTCGTATTTTAACAAAACTTTATACACCAAGTGAATTTTCGCCTGTGATCTTTCGGAGCACCAATTCTGGACCTGATTTATTTTACACTGTCGAAGAAATGAAGGAACATTTTCGATCAGTTTTGGATGCAAATCCTCATAGAACCATTTTGTATTTTTTCAATCGTTACATTTTCTTCCGAACACCTTGCGAATCCAAATTCCAACTGATAGGAACCATCGACGAGAAGGTAGGGGTGAACCATAGTTTTAGCGCCTGGCGGTATGTGGACTGGAACAAAAGGGAATTTTCGGAAGCAATTGAACCTAATTTTCGGTACATTCGAATTGCGGATGAACGGAATGAGAGCAAAGCAGATAAGTTTGATGCGATGATTTCGGGGTATTCTTGCCAATTCCAAGCGAAATTGAAGTACTACCGTCACAAATTCACAAAAACTATGACGAAATGATGATTTTTTTACTTTTCTTGTGAGGCGAACTCTGTACGTTTTTCCTAGAACACCCAGAGAGAGGTAAACCCATGGGGAATTCCTATATTATTGATGCTGTCCGAACTCCGAGAGGAAAGGGCAAAAAACGCGGGACACTTGCATCCGTCCACCCACAAGAATTAGCTGCTGCCACATTAAAAGCCATCCAAACCCGAACAGGAATCGATCCAAAAACGGTTGAAGAAGTTGTAATGGGTTGTGTTTCCCAAGTTGCTGACCAAGCTGCTTGTATCGCACGTTATGCGGTTATGGCGGCACATTGGCCAAAAGATGTTCCTGGTTATACAGTTAACCGTTTTTGCGGATCTGGATTACAAGCCCTTAACAACGTAGCAAACCATGTTGCTTCTGGAGCAATGGAAATTGGCGTTGGTGGTGGAGTTGAATCCATGAGCCGTGTGAAAATGGGTGATGATATGATCGGTCGTGATTTTAACGTTGGTAACGATAAAATTGCTGCCCATTACAATCTAGTTCCACAAGGGATCTCTGCTGACTTAATCGCAACAAAGTATGATATTTCTCGTGAAGAAGCAGATCGTTTTGCAGAATCTTCTCAACAAAAAGCACATGCTGCGATCCAAAACGGATATTTCAAAAAATCTGTGATCCCAATTACTTTGGATGATGGAACTGTTGTTACGGAAGAAGAAAATCCAAGGATTGAATCTGATTATGCTTTCCTTTCAAGTCTTGGTCCTGTATTCAAAACGATCGGAGAAAAAGAACTCGATGCAATTGCACTTCGTTCTTACCCAGAAGTGAAAAAAATCAATCATATCCATACACTTGGTAACTCATCTGGTATCGTGGATGGTGCTGCTGCGATTTTAGTAACCAATGATGATGGATTAAAAAAATACGGTTTAAAACCCCGTGCAAAAATCCTTGCAACAGTAGCAACTGGTGAAGACCCAACCATCATGTTAACTGGTCCTGTTTCTGCTTCACAAAAAGCATTGAAACAAGCAGGACTTAGTGTAAAAGACATTGACCTTTGGGAAATCAACGAAGCATTCGCCTCTGTTGTGTTATACGTAAAGAAAACACTCGGAATCGATGAATCCAAAATCAATGTGAACGGTGGAGCGATTGCTCTTGGACACCCACTCGGAGCAACAGGTGCAATCCTGACAGGAACTGTACTTGACGAGTTGGAAAGAAGAGACCTTCGTTACGGCCTCATCACTCTTTGTATTGGTGGTGGTATGGGAATTGCGACAATCATTGAAAGATTGAAGTAAGTTAAGACCAAAAATTCTTATAAAAGCGCGTTTAGATTCCCAGGGGGATGTAAACGCGCTTCGTTTATTATCCATCCTTAGAATTACATTTCTTAATTCCATCCATTGCCTGAAGCGATTTGACGTGTTGCGTTTAACACTCAAATGTCGACATGCATAAATTGAAGCCATGGACAGAGCTTTAATTCAATGCTGATTTAATAGTAATGCCTATAAATCGCACTCGATGGTGGGCTTATCGTTTACCTACAAACGGCGATTTTAACCCGGTTCGGTTTTTTTACGTATTGCATTTATTTCACAAAAAAATGAGTAATGTCCTATGAACGTAACAGAGACTTTGCCTGGCACTCACTGCAAACAATGTAACTTTAAGGTGGCAGAGGTAGTACAAAGTTGTCCTTCCTGCGGAAGTGAATCCGTAGAAATGATAGATTTAAAGCACAATGGAATCATTCATTCTTTTACTGTAGTTTATGTTGGTTTTGGGCATATGGCCGACCGTGCCCCTTATGTGTTAGCGATAGTCCAAACGGAAGAACATGTAAAACTCACTACTGTGATTGAAGATGTAACGGACTTTAGTACGGTAAAAATTGGTGATAAAGTTCGATTCAAAAACGTGGATCCAAAGATCGGCCCTGTATTTCACTATTAGAGTTTTGTATCCAGGTCGACTCTCCATGACTTATCTTAATTGATTATTTGGACTCGGAATTTTGCAGTGAAAAGTCATTAGATAAAGCACAAGTAAACACTTCTTCCTATGAAACCAAATTCAAAAGCCAAACAAAAATTTCCCATCCCTTCAGAACCTCTTACCTCTTATTACTTTAATTTAACGCCCGTAATGTTAGATAATGTTATGGAAATTCGCAATTGGATTTACGAAATCTCACAGTCGAATGATCAAATTGGTGAGATCGAAGAGTGTTTGAAGTGGGGCCAACCCAGTTTTCTAACACCGAAAACAAAATCGGGTTCCACCATACGAATTGGTAAGGTGAGTGATTCGGAATATGCGCTCTACTTTAATTGTAAAACTACCATTGCCCAGGAAATTGCAAATGAATTTCCGGAATTAAAATGTGATGGAAAAAGGGCTTTGTACTTTGCAATAGACCAAAAACTGTCCAAAACTAAAGTTATTGTTTGTTTGAAAAAAGCCTTGTTGTATCATAAAAGATAATTAATGGAGAATTTCTAAAAACTTATCAATAAGATTATTCTTAGTTACTGGCTTAGATAAAAAACCATTAAACCCAGCCTCTGAAATTTCATATTGTTCTTCTATAGTAACGTTCGCAGTGAAAGCAACAATGGGCGTAAAATGAAGTCGATTCGAATCTATTTTTCTGAAAATTTTAATCAAATCAAATCCATTCAAGTTGGGCATTTGGATATCCATAAGAACTATATCAAATACTTCAGCGTCAAATATTGATATTGCATCATATCCGCCGGAAGAAAGAACAATATTTGGAATCTGTTTTTCTAAGAATTTTTTTACAATCATTAGATTTTCTTGAACATCATCGATAATAAGGAGCTTCAATTCTTGAAATTGAATTTTAGGTTGGATCGATGCAGGACTGCCATTAAGAGTTGGATTTACCAATTCGAGAGGAATATTGAAAGTAAATTTTGATCCTACTCCTAATTGGCTTTCAACGGATATTTTTCCATTCATTAGTTCGACAAGTTTCTTAGATATTGCTAATCCTAAACCAGTACCTCTTTGAAATAATTGATTTGATTCATGAGCTTGGTAGAATCGAACAAACAGATTACTCATCTTTTCTTCAGTCATTCCAATTCCAGAATCAGTAACTTCAAAAACGAAAATATGGTTTGGTTCATAAGTTACTTTTAAAGAAATATTTCCTTCTAATGTAAATTTGAAAGAATTACTCAGTAGGTTAAAGAGTATTTGAGAAATTCGATTCGAATCTCCTTTTACGTTGAGTGGAACGTTATCTTCGATCTTTACTTCAAATTTCAAAGACGTACCTTTTGTTTTGAATTGAAAGATTTTATTTAAATCATTGATTAAGTCATCAATTCGAAATTCTATAGAATCAATCGATAGGTAACCTTGTTCCAATTTTGACAGATCTAAAACGTCGTTCAATACATTGAGCAATGTTTTATTAGCGATATTGAATATGGTCACATATTCTTTTTGATCTGGAGTTAGAGTTGATTCGTCTAAAAGCTGAGCCATACCTGATATTATATTCATAGGTGTTCGAATTTCGTGACTCATATTTGCTAAAAATTCATTTCGTGCTTTTACTGATTTTTCCATTCTAATAATAGCTAGATTAAGTTCTTCTGTTCTTTCGAGAACTTTTGATTCCAGCTTTTCATTGAATAATGTTAATTCATTCGTCAGTTTTTCGTTTATTTTATAGGATTCGGAATGACGGATGGCAAGAATGATACCTTGAGTGAAGATCATAAATATCAAACCGTATGAAGCAGTGAATGGAAGATGGATTTTCTCTTGAATGATCATCATGTCAATAATTATTGTAAATAAAGCGACAAACATACTTCCGAGCGAAATCCAAGAATGTTTTATTTTTTTATAAATCGCAAAAATATTCAATGCTATCGTGATAAAACTAAAAAGCAAAACAATATATTGAAAATGTAATACAGTCAGACTGATTCCTATCGTATCTGAAAATAGCGCATAGATAAAATAAATCGAAGAAACTATATAGCCGATTAGTATCAGATATTTTTTATAAAGATATTGTATTGGGATAGAGAAAAAATGAAGAGCTATGCTTGGTGCAAAATACATTGCAGTATATTCCAACAATAAAAAGAATTTATAATCTCCATCAGGATAAATTTCTCTTAAAATTTGTTCATTCTGGACGAATGCTCTTGAAAGCAAAATAAAGCAAAGAATAGAGAAGACCAAACTAGAACGGTCAGATTTTCTAATTAAAAAATAAAAAAAATAATAAAGACCAATAATAAACAATACACTAATAGAGAATAGGTCTGAATTTCGTCTTTGATTGGAAATGGAATCGATCGCACTTGGTAGTCCTAAATAGATTGGCCTACCGATTCCACCGACTCTATGTTCGAAATTCGATTCGTGAATTACTATGTTTAGAATGTCTGAATTTGGATAAATATATCCGATAGATGGTGCATGAACATTTTTTGATGTTTCTTTCGTGGTTCCGAATTTTCCTACGGATTGAGTTAAAATACCATTAACAAAAATATCATAAGCACCTGCGTGATAATCTGCTCGAAGTGATAGTATTCGATTGGTCCATTGACTTGGTAACTTTACTTGAAGAAAATATGTTCCAAATCCAGTACTTCCAATTTTTTTTTCTTTAATGACTTTTTGATTCCAGGATCCAGGGACTTGAATCATTTCAAAATCGACATTATTGTTTAATAGGTCTTTTTCATTTTTATATTCATTCCAAATGAAAGCCCACTCTCCCTTTAAAGTTACTAAATCATTTTTTTTTTCTAAATTTTGTATTTTCGATAAATCGATATATCCTTTTTTGGCAACTGTCAAATTGGAATGATCATTTGAAATCTTACACTGACATAAGAAGAAAAAAGAAACGAAAATTGTAAACAAAACAGCGATAGTTCGTTTTTGACTGAGCACTTCTCTTATTAATTTACCTACGAATAATTTTATGTCTAGTCGAAATATTTACATTCCTTGAAAGTTCAACAAATCAATGTTTGGTAATTGCTTAAAATTGAAGAAAGTTAATTAAAAACTTTAATTTCCAAAAATGACTGCTTCGTTCGGCATCAAAATTAAATCACCTGTATCCAGTTCCTTATTTAGTTCAAAGGAAGCACTTCGATTTTTGGAACTAAATAAAATTTGGTTGAGTGTCCATTTCCTTGGATACGAAACACTAACTGGTTTAGACGAAAAGTTCAAAAAGATATAGGTTTCTTCTTTACCTTCTCTCCTTCTGTAGTATAAGGCTTGTTTGTCGGCACTTAATAAGATTTTCAATTTTCCTTTTCGCAAGGATTTGCGATCTTTACGAATTTGGATTAGTTTTTTATAAGTATAAAAAAGAGAATCTGGATTTTGTTTTTGTGATTCCACATTGACTGTCTTTGCCTCAGCATACAGAGGTAGCCATGGAGTTCCATTGGTAAATCCCGTGGACTCTGACCCATCCCAAGGCATCGGGATTCTTTCTGGATCACGGCCGGGATGGAATGGCCAATATCGTTTTCCCACAGGGTCTTGAATTTTGTTAAACGGAACTTTTTGGCGTTTCATTCCGATTTCTTCACCATAATACAGAAAAGGTGTTCCTCTTAAAGTTAACATCATACAGGCGGCAAGCCTTGCACGATCTAAAGTATGTTCGCCTTTTTCGTAGCGAGTGATATGACGAGGGAAGTCATGGTTGGATAATGTATAATTGGGCCAGTTATCTTCCCCTAATGCTGATTCAAAATCTTTGACAATTTGGAAAAATCGTTCTGCTTTCCAAGATGAAAATAAAAACATAAAATTAAATGCAAGATGGAGTTCATCATTGCGGCCACAATACGTGGCAGGAAGCAAAACATTTCCAGGGAAATCCTGCATGATTTCACCAACAAACATTCGTTTTTCGGAATATGAGTCCAAAAGTTTTCGCATTCGTCGTAAGATACCATGCATTTCCGGTCGGTCACGGTCGTAAGTATGTACTTGTTTGTCGTAAGGCCTAGGACCTTTCATAAAATAAGAAGCATTGTTTCGAAAGAATTCATCTTTCACATATAAATTAACAACATCCAATCGAAACCCATCAACTCCCATATCAAGCCAATACTTCATCATACGAAAAATGGCGTCTTCCACATCCGGGTTACGCCAATTGAGATCAGGTTGTTCTTTTAAAAAAGAATGGAAATAATATTCACCAGTTCGTTTGTCATATTCCCATCCAGAACCCCCAAAAGCACCCAACCAATTGTTAGGTGGACCATTATTGCTTGGTTCTTTCCAAATGTACCAATCACGTTTAGGACTGTTAACGGATGATCTGGATTCAACGAACCATGGATGTAAGTGTGATGTATGGTTGACGACCAAATCCATAATAATACGGATTCCTCGTTTGTGTGCTTCCTTTAACAAACGTTTAAACGATTGAATGGTTCCGAATACTGGATCAATTTCTTCGTAATCCGAAATGTCATATCCAAAATCAAACATTGGAGACGGATAAACAGGAGATAACCAAATCGCATCAATGCCAAGAGAATCTTTGGAACCAGCTAAATAATCTAATCGTTCGGTAATTCCATCTAAATCACCAATTCCATCACCATTAGAATCTTGGAAACTACGTGGATAAATTTGATAGATGACTGCTTCTTTCCACCATGCCATATTAAAAACTAATCTCCATGATACCTTGGTTTTCTTTCACTCTTGCAACTGAAAGAATTTTTTCTTTGATTGCAAGAAGTAGGCCTGTATCTTCTATTTTTTTACCATTTTTAGTTTGGATGTGAAATGAGTCATATGCAAAATCAGCACTGGTTGAGATTCTAACAAAGATTACTTCCAATTCAAAATCGATTAATGTTTTTAAAATTCGATACACTAACCCGATAGAGTCGGGAACTCTCACTTCTAAAACAGAATACGTATCCGATAAGTCATTTGCAAACTTTACTAATTCTTCCACCATTCCATCTGGAATTTGAGGTAATGTTTTCCAGATATTGGTAGTGGAAGCTAAGTCTTCAATGTTTACAGCACCTTCGATACACTGGCCAAGAGTGGTTTCAATTTCGTTTATTTGTGGTTCGGCGATTTCCCCACTTCCAAATTCATCTGTGATTTGTGCCTGCAAAATTAGATGTTCGTTGTTTGTGCGAAAAAGTCTAAGTCCCACCAAACTGAGCCCAAGTGAGGAAATAATTCCTGATAAATACAATAACATCCGTTTGTCAGCATTCGCAAAAATTGATAAAGTTACAAAAGCAGGTTCTTTTTCCCAGATCAATCGAAAAGGTGAGCCTGACCGAATCCATTCATGTAATAGAATAAAATGTTTGTACACTCTTCGTGGAGTATTGTAATTCAAATAAGAACTTGGTCGAATTTGCATCCCAAAGTTTACGATTTGTTCCGTTTGTTCAGATGTGAGACCTTCTTTTTCAACTAAGTATGTTTCTAAAGTTGTTTCGATCCTTTCCTGAGTATCAGAAACATTGGTTTTGTTTTGTAAGTAAGTGAGTGTTGAAGTGAATAAGAAATGTAAAATTTCTTTTTTCCAATTGGTGAGGATGGATTGACCAACCGATTTTGTATCTATAATAGTCAGAACATATAATAAACGTAATGTGTTTTGGTTCGAAAATTGTTTTGCAAACGATGAAATGAGGTTTGGATCGTAGATATCTCGTTTGGAAGAAAGTTCAGACATGATGATATGTTCTGCGACTAAAAAACGTAAAAGTTCTGTATCTTCTTCTGATAAACGGAATCTTTCTGCAATGATGAGAGCAAGTTCTGCTCCGTATTGTGAATGGTCCCCTTCTTTTACTTTCCCTGCATCGTGAATGAGGATGGCAAGTGCCAGAATTTCAATCTTTTCACAGAGATTAAATACTTCTTGGACTTGAGGGTCTTCCCATAAATCAGCAATCAAAACATCTAATTCTCGTAAGATGAGCAATGTATGTTCGTCGACTGTGTATTGGTGGTGGTAACTAAACAATGGAAAGTTGGTACATGCGCCAAATTCAGGAATCAGTTTCCCTAACACATTACATTCATGCATTAAGGTAAGAGTATGGCCTATTCGTTTTTTATGGCGAAGCATTCCTAAAAAACAATCTAGTACAGACTTTTGATTTTTAAAATCATCATCCAAAAAATGAGAAGCAAAACGAATTTCGTTTAAATCGATTCGCGATGGTTCTTCTTCGTTCTTTTGGGACTCTGCAAAAAAATGGATGATGTCATCATAAAGTGTATCTGGATTGGAAAGTTCTTTGTGGATACGTTTTTTGTTGAGATTGGTTTTTTCATCTAAATAGGTTCCAATATAAAAGTAAACATCCTTTTGTGCTTTGTAAAATTGGCTCATAAATCGTTCTAAGGTTTTGATTTCGTTTTTTGGACCAAATCCTAAGAACTCGGCCACTTCCGCTTGTAATCCCAAATCCAATCTGTCATTTTTGCGTCCGCTTATGATGTGTAAGGCGGATCTTGTTAAGAGCAAAAAATCATAAGCTGACAAAAGGGTTAAACTGTCCCCGATCAAATAAAAATCAAAAATTCCTCCATCAGCACTGTCAGCAAGTGGATTTGTTTTTTCGATCCAATACATTTGTTGGATGTCACGTAAACCTAAAGGATCGTTTTTAATATTGGGTTCAGATAAAAGAATAGGATTGTAGGAGTTGATGATTCTTTCTCTGAGATAAGAGAGTTTCCATTCATTGTATTCCTTAATGGTTTTTTCAGGAATTTTTCCAAGAAAATCTGTTTTGAATTTTTGAAACAAAACTTCGGACCCAACTAAAAATCGTGCGTCAAGAACTGCATGGTAGGTTTCAATTTGGTTTAAGTATAAAAATGATTCTTTGATAGTGCGGCAACTATGTCCCACTTCCTTATCATTGTTATAGAGGAAGGTATTGATTTTGGAAATGATTTCACTTAAAACTTTGTCAGAAAGTTTCCCATCATGAAGGTACAATATATCAATATCAGAATAAGGGGCAAGTTCCCGCCTTCCATAACCTCCAACGGCGATGAGGCAGAGATGGTCTTTGGTGGGATTTCCATTGGACACTTCCATAAAAACTTGTCGTAAGGAATCATCTACAAGGTTACTCAGCTGGCGGGTAAATAACCTACCTGAAGATACAGTTTTGGCTTTTGGAAAGGTACGTTGCAGTTTTGCCTTGAGTTCTGATTTCAACATGTAAAGATAACCTTATTGGACAACTTTAACATGAATCCGAAGATTAAAATCACAATTCAGTTTATTTTCAGCCATCTTTTGGCTTATCTCTTGGTCTCCATCCCTTACTTTCAATTGGTGATGAAAGGGTATTATGAAGGTGATTCTGCTGTCTTCCCTTTATTTTTAGTCACTTCAGTTGATGGTGCAGCCTGGACACGGGCAATGACTTGGCTTTTACCAGCGTTAATTTTCCAAGCCTTGTTAATGGTTAGTTTTATCCATATCATTTGGGATTGGTTCCAAACACAAAGTTTCAGCAAACAAATGTTTGTACTCGTATGGATGCGCACTGTCATAGGTGGCCTTGCAGCAATTTCACCGGCTGTAGGGAGTTTGGAAGGAATGGTATTTATGATTTCTGAAATTACATTTTCCATCCATCTTTACGTGTTATTTGAAATATTTTTGCAATCATTGGTTCAGGCAGGAATTTTTCTTTGGTTTGTGAGAAGGGCATCAGAGCAGAAGTAGATGTTCATGATATCAATCTAGGAAAGGACCTTTGAAGCAAAACCAAATGCAAATACTAATTCAAGACAAAATAGATTTTAAACCGGATTCGATTGGAAATCGGAATTTGATTTGGATATCCAATTCTAAATTTTTTTCAGAGATACAATCTTTTTTTAAACTGATCTTTATCGGTATATTCTTTCTAAGTATCACCTTACAAATATATGCTGATGGTTGGGAATCAACCATTTGGAAAGATAAATCTTATCAAAACAAACGTATATCAAGTTCAGATCCAACAGATGGGAATGATGATTTTATCAAAATACCTAAAAAGTCGACTGTGACGATTGCTGAAATCAAAGGTCGAGGTGTGATCAAACACATTTGGATGACCTTGGCTAGTAAAGATCCAATGGCACGTAAAAATGCTGTAATACGTATGGTGTGGGATAACCATTCTCATCCTTCCGTTGAAGTTCCGTTAGGTGAATTTTTTGGCCAAGGGTGGGGGGAAGAGTACATCCTGAATTCTTTGCCACTAGTTGCGGCTCCCAAAAAAGGGAAGTCTATGAATTCTTATTTTCCTATGCCATTTGAATCCGGTGCGAAAATAGAAATAGAAAATGAATCAGAAGAAGACATTAGCAATTTTTATTTTTACATTGATTATGAAGAATGGAAATCACCCCTCGAATCAACCTTACGATTCCATGCACAGTGGAATAGGAGTATCACCAAACCGAATACTACGAACCAGAGAGAAAATGAGTGGGGAATATTAGGACAAACAGAAAAAACAATATTCAAAAAAGCGAATTATTTCTCCGTTCTCGAAACAGAAGGAAAAGGCCAATTTATTGGACTGAATTTGTATGTGGATTCTCCTACACCTTTGTGGTATGGCGAAGGAGATGATTTAATTTTTATTGATGGCAACCAAACGTCCGCTACACTAAAAGGAACAGGAACCGAAGATGTATTTAATACAGCTTGGTCACCAAAAGAAGTGTTTATGCATCCATACTTTGGTTATCCACGAGTTTCAGATTCAATTGGTTGGTTGGGTAGAACGCATTTATATCGATTTTGGGTAGAATCCCCTATCCGTTTTGAAAAAAATTTCCTATTCTTACTAGAACACGGTCATGCAAATTCCTTGACCTTAGATTTAATCTCTGTTGCTTATTGGTATCAGAGTCTGAATCCAAAACCAATGAAGGTTTTACCGAAAAAAGAGTTCAGGGTGAACCAACCTGAGATCAATTTTCGTCACATCCATAAGTGGAGGGATTCATTCCGAAGTGAAAAAGGAAATGGGGAAATTTGGGGAAATGAATGATATTAATACGAGTGTACTGTCAAAGGAAATAGTTTCCCAATCGATCGATTCGATTGTTGTTTTAGATACGAATCAAAAGATTTTATTCAGTAATTTAGCATTACAAACGTTAACTGGATACACTGAGGACGAATTAAAAGGAAAAACATTTTCCTTTTTGTTTCCACCCAATGAAAAAGGAGAACAATCTTCTATTGAATCCTTTGTGAGTTCGAATGAAGCTCATTATATTGCTGGTTTTTTAAAAGAATTAGAACTCATCACCAAACCAAAAGGTACGATTCCTGTAGAAATTCGTGCGTTTACCATCCAAAACGAAAATATAGAATACTATGCAGCCATCATTCGCGACGTTAGAGAACGTAGGCGCTTAGAGGAACAAAAGAATGTTCTCATCAATAGTTTGAAACGTTTGGCCTATATGGACGAGCTGACGATGTTACCAAACCGTCGTTCTTTTGCAGACACCTTACAAAAAACAATCGCCACAGTGAAACGTCGTAACCGTGAATCGGTACTGGCTGTTATGGACATCGACCATTTCAAAGTCATCAATGATACATACGGGCACGACATTGGTGATCTGGTTCTCAAAAAAATGGCAAATATCTTTGTCGATTGCCTACGAGAGGAAGACACAGTGGGCAGGCTTGGCGGGGAAGAGTTTGGTTGTATCTTACCCGATACAACCACGGAAGGAGCCACGATTGTACTTGATCGGCTCCGTGAATCTGTCGAAACGCATCGGTTTTTTATCTTTGATAATTATTATTTGAACATCACTCTAAGCATTGGGTTCACGAAGGTCCATCCCATCCAAAAACCAGAAGAGATTCTGAAATTTGCTGACATTGCCCTCTACCAGGCAAAAAACAACGGCAGAAACCGAATCCAAGTTTACCCTGTTTGAAAAAAATTGGCAGTTTCCCAGAAAGTCTGCTAAATTTCGCAACTCAGTGTGACATCTTGCTTGACGAAAAAAATGGAAATCCGTAAACTTTAAGCATAGATTAGCACTCTAATCATCAGAGTGCTAAAGGAAGTGCTTGGAGGCTATGGACCTTTCCCCTAGACATCGTTCCATTTTGAAAGCTTTGGTTGAGGAGTTTGTTTCAGACAACAAACCTGTCGGCTCTAAAACCCTTTCTGAAAAATACGATATCGGCCTTTCACCAGCCACCATACGTTCCTGTCTTGCGGAACTCGAGGATATGGGCTTCATCGTCGCCCGACATACCTCTGGGGGCCGTGTACCAACGGAACGAGGGTATCGGTTGTATGTGGATAGCCTTGTGACTCTATTTGAGCTCACAATGCGTGAAAAACAGAGGATCCAGGAAGAGTATCTACGGATGCAATTTCGATTGGACCAAGTCCTCATTGCAACCTCTAAGGTTTTGGCTTCACTTTCGCAATCTGCGAGTGTCGTACTTGGTCCAGAAGGATCTTTGGATACACTCAAACATATTGAACTCATCCATGTAAACGGTGGTGAGGTTCTTATGATTCTTGTTATGCGGTCTGGGACTGTGCTCAATCGAAATATATTTTTCGATTTTCACATTTCACAAGAGACCTTATATCAAATTTCAAGGTACTTGAATGATAACGTCAAAGGATTTGATGTACATGAAATTCAAAGTAATTTGATTCCACAGATGATGTTGAAAAAGGAAGGTCCGGAAGGATTCAGTCAGTTTGCACCATCAATTGCAAGAGCAATGGGATCAGACAGTTTGTCCGTTGATAATTTATATATTGATGGATTGAAAAACTTATATGAAAACTTTAAGGATGAAGAGGAACAACTAGAAAACATCCTGCATCTATTTGATGAAAAACAGTTCCTCAAAGAATTTTTCAGCGATTATGTTCCGATGGATGGTGTTTACACGATTATCGGAAAAGACGGCAATGAGAAGTTAGGTGGTGTTACCATCATCACTACGAATTACCGTATGGGTGAAAAAAGGATCGGTTCCATGGGAATCATTGGTCCTCAGAGGATGAATTACAACAAAGCATTACCTTTGATTGAATTCACTTCAAAGTTAGTTTCAGAAATGATAACGAAATTGAGCAGGTAGTAGGAGGCGAAATGGCAGAAGAAACGAACCAATCCCTAGAAGATCAAAATGTGCAAGTCGAAGAAGGGCAGACCATTTCCGATGAAGCCATTGAACAAGCGGTAGAGGGTGCTGAAAAAGAACTCGATAACGCCAAAAAGGAAATCGAAACTTTAAAAGATTCGTGGCTTAGAGAACGTGCGGAGTTTCAAAACTACAAACGTAGAACCGCTAACGACTTGTTAAATGCTAGGAAAGAATCCATCAAAAAGTTTGCGGAAGGACTCACGAGTGCTTTGGACAACTTGGAACGTGTATCAAATGTTCCGAACCAAACACCAGAAGTGGTCGCCTTTGTTGAAGGGATCAAGATGGTACAAAAGGAATTTTATTCCGTATTGGAAAAAGAGGGAATCAAACGTTTGGACCCAAAAGGAATGCCGTTTGATCCAATGCTCATGGAAGCAATTGCTTCTGAAGAAAGTGCAGAGTATACAGAAGAGACAGTTGTCGAAACCTACCAAGCTGGTTATTACCATGAAGAAGGTGAAAACAAACAATCAATTCGTCCTGCACGTGTGAAAGTGGGAAAACCACAAAGTTAATATAAGTAAGAAGGAGAAAGACTATGTCTAAGGAAAAAATCATAGGTATCGATTTAGGAACCACTAACTCTTGTGTAGCGGTTATGGAAGGTGGAGATCCCGTTGTCATTCAAAACTCTGAAGGGGCAAGAACAACTCCTTCGATCGTTGCTTTTACAGCAAAGGGTGAAACCATTGTTGGTCAGTTTGCAAAAAACCAAGCGATCACAAATGCTGTGAATACAATTCGTTCGGCGAAACGATTTATCGGTCGTCGATTTAACGAAGCTGGTGATGAAGCGAAGATGGTATCATACAAAGTGATCCGTGCTGGAAATGACGGTGTAAAATTTGAAACCGTTTCTGGTGAGTTCACTCCACAAGAAATTGCGGCTCGTGTACTTCAAAAAATGAAGAAAACGGCAGAAGACTTTCTTGGCCATGAAGTAAAAAAGGCAGTGGTAACAGTTCCTGCTTACTTCAATGACGAACAAAGACAAGCAACAAAAGATGCAGGTCGCATTGCGGGACTTGAAGTAGAACGAATCATCAATGAACCAACTGCTGCAGCGCTTGCTTACGGTTTTGATAAGAAAAAAACAAATGCTAAGATCGCCGTATATGACTTAGGTGGTGGAACGTTTGACGTTTCGATCCTAGAGCTTGGAGACGGAGTATTCGAAGTAAAATCTACAAACGGTGACACTCACCTTGGTGGTGACGACTTTGATAACGTGGTCATGCAATGGATGATCGATGAATTCAAAAAACAAACGGGAATTGATATTTCTGGAGATAAAAACACAGTACAACGTTTGAAAGAAGCTGCTGAAAAAGCTAAAATCGAGTTGTCTGGAACATCTTCCACTCAAATCAACCTTCCGTTCATCACAGCAGATGCGTCTGGTCCAAAACATTTGGATATGACACTTACCAAGGCAAAGTTTGACGAAATCACAAGATCTCTTGTGGAAAGAACTCGTATTCCTTGCCAAAATGCATTAAAAGATGCAGGATTGTCTGCGAGTGAAATCGATGAAGTCATCCTTGTGGGTGGATCGACTCGTATCCCAGCGGTACAAGCTCTTGTAAAAGAGATTTTCGCAAAAGAACCAAACAAATCGGTAAACCCTGATGAAGTAGTAGCAATTGGTGCTGCGATCCAAGGGGGAGTTCTTGCAGGTGATGTTACAGATGTTTTATTACTCGATGTAACTCCACTTTCTCTAGGAATTGAAACTCTCGGTGGTGTGATGACAAAACTCATCGAAAGAAACACAACCATTCCTACAAGAAAGTCTCAAGTGTTCTCAACGGCAGCTGACAACCAAACAACTGTTTCCGTTCACGTATTACAAGGGGAACGAGAAATGGCAAGTGCGAATAGAACACTTGGCCGTTTTGACTTAGTAGGAATTCCTTCGGCTCCACGTGGAGTTCCTCAAATCGAAGTCACATTTGATATTGATGCGAACGGTATCGTTCATGTGTCTGCAAAAGATTTGGGAACAGGTAAAGAGCAAAAGATTCGTATTGAATCATCTTCCGGACTCTCTGAAGAAGAAATCAAAAAGATGGTAAAGGATGCAGAAGCTCACGCAGAGGAAGATAAAAAACTTCGTGAAGCAGCTGATACTAAAAACGAATTGGAAGCGATTGTTTACCAATTGGAAAAAACCATTGGGGAATCAGCAGACAAACTCGACGAATCAGAAAAACAAAAAGCTCAGGACGAAATCAAACGCGGTCGTGAAGCAATGGAATCTGGTGACCTCGAACGTATGAAAGCATCAAGAGACTCAATCCAACAAGTTGCAATGCAAATTGGACAAAAAATCTATAGCCAAGCAGGTCCTGAAGCAGGAGCTCCTGGCGCAGAAGCTGGTGCAGGTGCAAACCAAGGCGCAAGTGGTTCCAATGCAGGTGGCGAGAAGGTAGTCGATGCTGATTACACTGTCGTTGACGAAGACAAAAAATAAATAGAGATAAAGAAGTAAAACAATGAGCGACCGTGGTTACTACGAAGTATTAGGCGTTTCGAAAGGTGCCTCTGATGATGAGATCAAGAGCGCCTATCGTAAGTTAGCCATCAAATATCACCCTGATAAAAATAAAGGTGATAAAGAAGCGGAAGAAAAATTCAAAGAGGCTACTGAAGCCTATGAAGTGTTACGTGATCCGCAAAAACGCCAAGCCTATGACCAATTTGGGAAAGCTGGTGTGAATGCAGGTGCAGGAGGTGGGTATGGAGCAGGTGCTTATACTGACTTCTCTGATATCTTTGGAGACTTCGGTGATATCTTCAGTGAATTTTTCGGCGGCGGTGGTGGTGGCGGTAGCCGCGGTGGTGGAAGAAGGTCTGGTCCTCAAAGGGGATCAGATCTCCGTTATAATTTAGAAGTTAGTTTAGAAGATGCTGCTCTTGGCAAAGAGTATAAAATTGAAATCCCAAGATTGGAAACATGTGCCGATTGTTCGGGATCTGGTGCATCGAAAGGATCTTCACCTACGGTTTGTCCTGATTGTTCGGGAACAGGCCAAGTGAGAAGGACCCAAGGATTTTTTAGTGTCACAACTACTTGTCCTCGTTGTAAAGGAAAAGGAAAAGTTATATCCAATCCTTGTAAAACTTGTAAAGGCGAAGGCCTAACAGAGAAAAGACGAACTATACATATCAAAATCCCTGCTGGTGTTGAATCGGGAAGCCGACTTAAAGTTTCTGGTGAAGGCGAGTCTGGTCCAAACGGTGGTCCAAGTGGTGATTTGTATGTGGTTACCCATATCAAAAAACACCCAACCTTTGAACGACAAGGGAATGACTTAATCGTTCAAAAATCGATTTCTTTATCTATGGCTTGTCTCGGTGGAGAGATTGAAGTACCTTCGATTGATGGAAAAACCATCCAATTGAAAATCCCGGAAGGGACGGAAAGTGGACAAATTTTCCGTTTAAAAGGGCATGGAATCCCATACCTCGGTTCTTATGGCAAGGGAGACCAACATGTCATTATCAAAGTAGAAATTCCTAAGAAACTTTCTAAAAAACAGAGAGAATTGATGGAAGAATTTGCCCGTGAGTCCGGCGAAAAGGTAGGCAGCGGGGGAAAATCGAAGTTGTTTTTCCGCTAAACCTTAAAAATATTGAGAGCATCTATGGATAAAAAAGTCCGACTTGGAGTCATTGGTACGGGCCATATGGGCCAATACCACGTAAACGTTGCCAAACAATTATCCGATGCAGAACTCATCGGGATATTTGATGCCAATGCAGAACGTGCCACTCAAATTGCTGAGAAACACAAAACAAAGGCATTTGGAACGATTGAAGAATTACTGAAAGAAACCGATGCAATCATCATTGCGGCGCCAACTTTCTTACATCATAAGATCGCCAAACAGGCGCTTACCGAAAAAAAGCATGTATTGGTTGAAAAACCAATTTCCCAAACAGTGGAAGAAGCGAAAGAACTTGTAAACTTAGCAAAACAAAACAATTTGATTTTGCAAGTGGGTCATGTCGAGCGATTCAATGGTGCGGTTTTGGAACTTGGTAAAATTGCCGAGCACCCAATCCTCATTGAATCTCGAAGGATTGCTCCGTATAACAGCCGTATCACTGATGTTGGTGTGGTTCTTGATATGATGATCCATGATATCGACATCGTTCTAAATCTTGTGAAATCAGAAGTTACGGAAGTGAAAGCAGTTGGATCTTCGATAGTATCCAATCATGAGGATGTTGCAACTGTTGTTTTGAAATTTGCAAATGGTTGTGTTGCATCACTTAATGCTTCTCGTTCTTCTCAGGCAAAAATTAGAACTCTTAACATTTCACAAAAAGATTCTTATGTTTTTTTAGATTTTACAAACCAAGAGATTGAACTTCATAGACAAGCAAGTTCAACCACACAACTTGGAAGTGGAGAAATCAAATATAGACAAGAATCCATTGTGGAAAAAATCTTTGTTCATAAAGATAACCCACTCAAACAAGAACACGAACACTTTGTAAAATGTATCAAAGGAGAATCCGAACCAATGGTGAAAGGTGATTCTGATATTAAAACATTAGAAGTGGCGTATAAAATTTTAGAAGAAATTCACGGCAAAAAATAATGACAAATCATCCTGATTCAACGCGCGGGAAGTTACTCATTTCCAATTCAAGTGTGATTCAGGATTTTTTTCATAAATCCGTTGTCCTCATGGTTGACCATGATGATGACGGAGCCTTTGGTTTGGTTTTAAACAAACCAACTGACCAAACTATGGAATCTCTTATTAAAAATCTGCCAGATACCATACATTCCAACAAACCAGTGTATGCTGGCGGTCCAGTTGACAATCTATTTGTGTCTATTTTGCATAATGGAAAACAAACGGCCGATCCCGGTGTGGAAGTTGTTCCAGGAATTTATATGGCACGAAGTTTTGATACGATGTTAGAAGTATTATCTTCCGACCAAATCAAATTCCGAGTATTGCAAGGTTATGCAGGTTGGTCGTCAGGCCAGTTGGAAAGTGAATTTGATAGATTGTCTTGGGTGGTATCAGATTTGGTAGATGATTCAATTGTTTTCAAAGAAGATGATTCAGAATCGATTTGGCGAGAAGCTCTACGAAGTAAAGGTGGAATTTACAAATACTTTGTAGACCATACTAAGGATCCTTCTCTCAACTAACCAATACGAACTAATACTTTTATGAAACTGGCTTCTAAAAAAATCGTATTGACCAATGGTTCTTCCCCTTTAGGAAAAGAACTATTATCATTGTTACTCGGTGAAGGAGCTTTGGTTGTTGTTGGCGACATCAATCCAGAAGAAATTCCCAGTCATGGAAATTTACATAAATATAAAATTGATCCCTGTAAACCTGATCAAATCGAAAGGTTAATCGAATCTGCTATCGAAACATTGGATAAAATTGATGTGTTCGTTATCAATTCAGAACAATTTATTTATGCAGAAGATGAAAAGGAAAATTGGGCTGGTCTCAAATACTTATTCCAATCAAATTCCCTCGCACCTATTTTTGCGATTCAAAAATTAACAAAATTGATCTCTGTTGGGCTTCACATAATCTACGTTAGTTCAGAAATTTCCCTGTATCCAACTCCTGGATATGCGTTGTATGGTTCCTCCAAACTCGCTTTTGATTATTTTTGGGATTCCTACCGCAAACAAGTTGGGAAAAATTTTCAATTCTCTAAGATAGTCGCGAACGTTCCTTCCGACCAAAATCCAAAACGATTAGCGAAGAAAGTGTTTCGATCCATCTTACGTCCCAAACAGTCTCGGTTTGAAGTATGGACCCAGGGGATGCAAAAAAAATTCTTCGAAATTTTACCTTTTTTGCTCTTTTTTCGATCTCTCCTCTACGGTTTTCGTTTAAAAGAAGAGAAAATGAAGAAAAATTCCTCCCCACAAACGATCCCAACTAACGAAATATAAACATTCTGTTTGATATTCGTACACCAACTTTGTTAGTATTGTGGTGGTGTGTATAATTTAAGCAAAATTTAGCTAACGAATCGCTGACTTATGTCGGATGAACTGCAAAGCCCTGGTTTCCCGGCAAATTATCCATTTGGTACAAATATTGCTAATTAATTTAGCAGAGGCCACCCCATGTTTATCGCAGACTATAGTGCAAAGAATATCTATGATGAGATGTTTTCAAATGAAGGATTCCCACGTAAAAGTTACGATTTTGTGAAAACAAAAATGGAAAGTTTGGGAGGGATTGAATTAATCAAACGCAGTAGTTCCGCCGAACGCGCATTAATGTCACTTGGGATCACTTTTACATTGTATGGTGATGGTGGTGAACAAGAGAGGATCATGCCATTTGATGTGATTCCAAGAATTGTTCCGAGTGAAGAGTGGATAAGTATCGAAAAAGGATTAAAACAAAGAATACTTGCCCTTAATTTATTTTTGAATGACATATATAGTGAAAGAAAGATCTTAAAAGACAAAGTCATTCCTTCAGAAATCATAGATTCAAGCACTGGATATTTAAAACAGTGTATGGGTTTAAAACCACCGAAAGACATTTGGATACATATTACAGGTACTGACCTAGTAAGAGATGGCGCAGGTGCATTTCACGTACTCGAAGACAATTTACGTTGTCCTTCTGGAGTGTCATATGTTCTTGAAAATCGGGAAGTGATGAAACGAACTTTTCCTGAACTCTTTGAAAAATTAAACATACGACAGGTTTATGATTATCCTTATCATTTAAGGTCTATGTTAGAAAACCTAACAGATGTAAGTGATCCTGTGATTGCTGTTTGGACACCTGGTGTATATAATTCAGCTTATTATGAGCATAGCTTTTTAGCCCAAAAGATGGGCGTCTATTTAGTTGAAGGGACCGACTTGGTGGTCGAGAATCATAAGGTTTATATGAAAACTACAAAGGGATTACGAAAAGTCGATGTAATCTATCGTAGAATTGATGATACTTTTATGGATCCATCTAGTTTCCGAGAAGATTCTTTACTGGGAGTGAAGGGAATTTTTGAAGCATATAAAAGGGGAAATGTGGCTCTTGCAAATGCTCCTGGGACAGGAGTTGCTGATGACAAAGTAATTTACTCTTATGTTCCAAAGATCATTAAATATTACTTAGGTGAAGATCCAATCATTCCCAATGTCCCAACATATCTTTGTTCCGAAGAATCTGACTTAAAATATGTTTTGGATAATATCCATAATTTAGTTGTGAAAGCAGCTAATGGTGCAGGTGGATACGGAATGATCATTGGTCCAAAATCAACTAAACAAGAACAAGAAGATTTTAAGGAGCTAATTAAAGCGGATCCGAGAAACTATATCGCACAACCAGTGTTAAATCTTTCAACAGTTCCAACGTTGATATCTGACAAAATTGAATCCAGACATGTTGATTTACGTCCGTTCATTTTATACGGTAAAGATGTGTATGTAATGCCTGGTGGATTAACCCGTGTAGCTTTACGAAAAGGATCTTTAGTTGTGAATTCATCCCAGGGAGGCGGTTCAAAAGACACCTGGGTTTTAGGATAAGGTGTATATATGTTAAGCCGAGTTGCCGAGTCTGTTTTTTGGATGAATCGGTACATTGAAAGAGCGGAGAACTATTCCCGTTTTATCGATGTTAACCATCAGTTGTCGTTGGATTTGAATGAAGAAGTTCCAAACCAGTGGTTACCCTTAGTTCACACAACTGGGGATTATGAATTATTTGCAAAAAAATATTCAGAACCTACCCCAGTGAATGTGATTCGATTTATGACATTTGATGAAGAGAATCCTAATTCAATTTTTCAATGTTTATCGAAAGCGCGTGAAAATGCTCGAACCATTCGTGAAAATATTTCAACATCAATGTGGGAAGTTTTGAATGAGTTTTATCTCTATGTAAAAAACTATCGTAAACTCTATATGGAATCCACAGAGGAGCATGGAGATACACTCTCTATTGATCTTTCTGACTTCCTCAGTACTGTAAGGAAAAGTTGCCAAAGTTTTTACGGTTGTACTGATGCAACAATTTCACATGATGAAGTTTGGAATTTTGCATTGCTTGGTAGATTCTTGGAACGTGCAGATAAAACAACGCGTATCTTAGATATGAAATATTTTATCTTACTTCCTTCAGTACATGACATAGGATCTACTTTAGATTTATTACAATGGTTATCACTTCTAAAGTCAGCAAGTGCACATGAGATGTACAATCGAAAGTATAAAAAAATTGATCCAACAGATATTGCAGAGTTTTTAATTCTGAATGATACGTTTCCAAGATCGATTATCTTTTGTATCCAAGAAATGCAAGAAGCATTGGAAAAAATATCAGGATTAAAAGAAGGATTACCACGGAATTCCGCACAAGATGCGACAACGGTATACTTAAATCGACTACGATCTGAAAATATCAAATCCATTTTCGATAAAGGATTACACGAATATCTAGATGATATTCAAATTGAATTAAACCAAATCGGTGCAAAGATCGTAGAGCGATTTTTTACAAACTAATTATGAGCATAAGAGTAGCGCTAACACATATCACAACGTATCAATATGATAAATCAATTTCACTTTCTCCTCATGTAATTCGTTTACGACCTGCACCTCATACTAAAAATCATATTGTATCTTATTCTTTAAACATTCTTCCTGAACAAAAATTTCTGAATTGGCAACAAGATCCATTTGGTAATTACCTTGCTCGATTAGTTTTCCCCGAGAAAACAAATATATTACAAGTAGCAGTTGATTTGGTTACAGACTTAAAAGTAATCAATCCCTTTGATTTTTTTGTCGAAGAATATGCGGAGAATTTCCCTTTCCAATATGATAAAATATTAAAGAAAGAACTCACTCCCTACTTAAAACCAAAAAAACCTGGCAAATTTTTATCTTCTTATTTAAAAACTATCAATCTAGATAAAAAACGAATTGTTGAATTCCTTGTCGCACTAAATGCAAAGGTATACAGTGACATCGGTTATGTGATTCGAATGGAACCTGGTGTTCAGTCCACAGAAGTCACTCTTTCGAAAAGAATGGGATCATGTCGAGACTCTGCATACCTTCTTGTTCAAATCCTTCGACATCTTGGACTTGCAGCACGTTTTGTTTCAGGTTATCTTATCCAATTAAAGGCGGATGTAAAATCTCTCGAAGGCCCTTCTGGAACAGAAGTTGATTTTACTGATTTACATGCTTGGGCCGAAGTTTATTTGCCTGGTGCTGGTTGGGTAGGTCTCGATCCTACTTCAGGATTATTCACTGGTGAAGGCCATATTCCACTAGCAGCTACACCTGAACCAGAATCTGCAGGTCCCATCTATGGATTTGCTGAAAAAGCTAAAATGGAATTTTCCTTTTCCATGCATGTGGAAAGAGTCTTGGAAACGCCAAGGGTCACTCTACCGTATTTAGAAGAAGACTGGAATCGTATAATAAAGTTAGGTGATGCGATCCATAAACGGATTAAAAAAAATGATATTCGATTAACAATTGGTGGTGAACCAACATTTGTTTCTACGGAAAACAGAGAAGCACCTGAATGGAATTTTGATGCACTTGGGTTTGAAAAATACTCAAAATCTGAACAACTCATCAAACGATTGGGGAAACACTTTGCACCTGGAGGATTATTGCAATACGGACAAGGAAAATGGTACCCTGGTGAGCCAATTCCAAGATGGGCAATGATTTCTTATTGGCGTAAAGACAATGAACCATTATGGTCAAACCCTCATTTGCTTGCAGATGATAGATATACAGGATCAGCAAACACTAATGATGCGAGAAATTTTATTTCCAGTTTGGTAAAATATTTAAAAATACCATCCACTTCAGTTCTTCCCGCTTATGAAGATAATCTTTATTATCTATGGCAAGAATCGAATTTACCAGAAGAAACAGAATTATTATTAGATGGATTAAATTCATATGATGCTTTGGAAAGAAAACGGATTTTAAAAGTTTTAGACCAAGGAATACATAAAGAAGTAGGATATGTTCTTCCTTTAGATTTTGATCCATTCCAGAAAGTTTGGATATCAGATGAATGGAAATTTCGTCGGAAAAAAATGTATTTGATACCTGGTGATTCACCCATTGGATTACGGTTACCATTGCAATCGTTAGGTGGAAAAGTACAATACAGAAATCCAGAGGATCCATTTAATTCAAAAGCTCCTCTTCCTAAAGTGAAAGAGTTAAGCCAATATCCATTGTCAATGGCAAATGTTAGTTATCAATTGGGAGGGATTCATACTCGCACAGCACTCTGTGTAGAACCAAGGAATGGAAATTTAAGGGTATTTTTGCCGCCGATCCAATCCTTAGAAGGTTGGTTGCATTTGGTATATGCCATTGAACAAACAGCGATAGAGACTGATTTACCAATTGTAATTGAAGGTTATGAAGCACCAAACGATCCAAGATTAAATCGATTTAAAATAACACCGGATCCAGGTGTTATTGAAGTTAATTTTCATCCCTCTAGTCATTTTGAAGAAATTGTAGAAAAAACTAAAATTCTCTACGAAGAAGCATATCAATTAAAGCTGACTGCTGAAAAATTTTTGATCGATGGAAGACATTCAGGAACTGGTGGTGGGAATCACATTACGTTAGGTGGTGAAACAGTTGGTGATAGTCCTTTCTTAAGAAAACCATCATTACTTCGAAGTTTAGTTTCCTATTGGCAAAACCATCCAGGTCTTTCATATTTATTCTCTGGTATGTTTATTGGTCCCACATCGCAATCGCCAAGGATCGATGAAGCTAGAATTGATTCTCTTCATGAATTAAAAATAGCTTTCCAACAAATTGATTCCAGTCGGAATACTCCACCTTGGTTATTGGATAGGTTGTTACGAAATATTTTAATTGATGTTACGGGAAACACACATCGAACTGAGATTTCCATTGATAAATTATTTGATCCAGGTTCACCAACTGGTCGACTTGGATTGATCGAAATGCGTGCCTTTGAAATGCCTCCTCATTACCAAATGAGTGTTGTACAACAAGCATTGATGATGGCAATTATTTGTAAATTTTGGGAAGAACCATATTATGGAAATCCTATCAATTGGAATACGGAACTTCATGATCGATATATGTTACCTTATTTTGTATATCGTGATTTTAAAGAAGTGATCATTGATTTACAGAACCAAGGATTTTCTTTCCTATCAAAAGATTTTGATCCATTTTTTGAGTTTCGTTTTCCTCAATATGGGATTTGTTATTTGGATGGAATGGAAATTGAACTGAGAATGGCATTGGAACCTTGGAATGTGTTAGGTGAAGAAAATACTTCTCAAGGAACGTCAAGAGGTGTGGATTCAGCTACAGAACGCGTGCAAGTAAAAATTAAAGGATTTCATCCTGAGCGATATAAACTGAGTTGTAATGGTTATGAAGTACCTTTACAAGCAACTTCCGTTCAAAATGAATTTGTAGCCGGTGTCCGTTTTAAGGCATGGTCACCTGTATTTACTTTACACCCTCAACTTCCAGCACAACAATCTTTGGTTTTTGATGTATATGATACTTGGAACCATCGTTCGCTTGGGGGATGTACGTACCATGTTTCGCATCCAGGAGGGCTATCTTATGAAACCATTCCAATTAATTCATATGAAGCAGAGTCAAGAAGGATCTCTCGATTTTGGACACATGGACACAAAATTGGAAAAAGTTTACCTCCCATCCGATTAGAAAATAAAGCCTTTCCTTGTACCTTGGATTTGAGAATGGTTACTTCTAAGTAAATGATGACAAAAGATCCATATCATTTGATTGACAATTATAAAACCATTCCTGGTGTTTATGATGAGTTATATGATGCAGACGGTCAAATCCGTAACAAATATAAGTTTTTAGTAAAATCATTCCAAGAACTTGGACCTGCAGAATTAATCAATCGTAGGCGAGATACAGATAGAATACTTAGGGAAAATGGAGTTACTTACAATCTTTACCAATCGGAGCAAAGAGAAGCAAAAGAGAGACCTTGGGAATTAGATCTTTTTCCTCTTGTGATGGAAAGTGAAGAATGGAGGATTTTAGAGAGAGGTTTGAATCAAAGAGCCGATCTTTTAGACGCACTGATACGTGATGTTTATTCGAAAAGAAGATTGTTATATGAGAAAAAAATTCCTCCGGAAATTTTATTCAATGAATCTTCGTTTTTGCGCGCTTGTGACGGGATGTATGAATCGAACCATTTTTTAGCAAAGAACCCTGCATTAATGTTTTTTGTTTGTGATTTGATTCGCGCTGCAGACGGAAATTTTTACGTACTCAACGATCGAGTACAAGCTCCATCTGGATCAGGTTATTCACTAGAAAATAGAATTGTTTTATCTAGAATTTTTCCAAGTATGTATAGAGATGCAATGGTGCATCGAGTTGCTGTTTATTTTCGATCGTTACGAAAGTCACTTACTCAATTATCAGGTGTTAGTGGAAGAGAACCATTAATTGTTTTATTAACTCCTGGTCCCTCCAATGAAACCTACTTTGAACATGCATACCTTGCAGGATATTTGGGATATACTTTAGTGCAAGGTGAAGACTTAACAGTTAGAAAAAATAAAGTTTACATGAAAACTGTCGAAGGTTTACAACAAGTAGATTTAATTTTACGCAGAGTTGATGATGATTTTATGGATCCTCTCGAATTAAGAGGAGATTCTTTATTGGGAGTTCCTGGTCTTTTGGAATCTGTTAGGTCAGGTAATGTAAAAATTGCAAATCCAATTGGGACTGGATTTTTAGAAAATCGTGCGTTATTACCTTTTTATTCAGAATTATGTAAGTTCTATTTAGGTGAAGAATTAATTTTACCTATGGCTCCTACACATTGGTTAGGAAACAATCAGCAATTTCAAATGGTATTAGAAAATCCAGAAAAGTATGTTTTTAAAACCGTTTCTCGAACAGACGAAGAAACTCCTGTTACTTTTGTAGAATTAAGTGGTCAAAGAAAGGATTTATTTCTAGAAAAACTGAAACATGCACCTAAACGATTCATCGCTCAGGAAATGATAGAATCAGCCACTGTACCCGTATTAGGTGACAATGGTTTTCGTCCAGGCAGAGCAATTATGAGAACGTTTGTGTCTTCTTCTGGATCGGGTTACCAAACGATGGCTGGTGGTTTAGTTAGAGTTTCACCTTCACTCGATGAATTTTTTATTACGAGCCAACGTGGTGCGTGGAGTAAAGATTTATGGGTATTGTCTACTGAAACACAGAAAGAAGAATCTTTACTTGTTCCAAAATCAGATCAAATATTGATTTCGCGTAAAAGTTCAGGTGTGCCAAGTAGGGTGGCTGATAATCTTTTTTGGCTAGCGAGATATTTGGAAAGGTCTGAAAACCAGACACGTGTTATACGTGAAGCAGTGTACAAAATTTTACAAGTAGAAGATGGATATGAAAAGGAATCTTTAGAAAACATATTGAAACTTGTTACTCATGTAACAAATAGTAATCCAGGATTTTTGGGTGATGATTCAGGCGATCTTTTTGCAAATCCATTTCCTGAATTACAACGATTGACGATCGATAAAAATATTGTAGGAAGTTTGGGATTCCACTTAAAAAGTTTGGTAGTTGCATCCAAGTCAGTTCGAGACCGACTTTCAGATGATATGAAAAAAATCCTTCTTCATTTAGAAGATCAATCCACATCCGGCATCGAATCATATGATCAGATCATAGATTTTCTTCAAAAGATAATTGTAAACTTATCATCACTTACTGGTTTATCATTTGAAAACATGAGTAGGGAATCTGGATGGTATTTCCTTAATTTAGGAAGAAGAATTGAAAGATCGATAAATATGATCTTGATGTTGCAAGGAATGATCCAATGGAAAAGTTTTGAAGATAAATCATCTTTTGAAACTTTCTTAAGAATTAGTGATATTCGATTAACATATAATCGCCGTTATTCTGGAAAAATTGATCAAGAATCCGTATTAGACATCTTACTTTTTGATATAACGAATCCAAGATCATTGGCATATCAATTAGAACAAATCAACGCAGATTTACAATTTTTACCTGGAAAAGATAAGAAATCTGTTTATTCCGAAGATAGAGCCGCCCTTCAGTTATATACTCATTTTAAAATGAAAGATATAACAATCTTTTTTCAATCTGAAACTCCGTTGACTTCGGTTGCGATTTGGTTAGAAGAGTTACATGACTATTTGAGATTATTATCTGATGCATTGTCTTCTCGTTATTTCAATTATACAGAAGAACAAACTAGAATTGGTGATTCAAATGGCTGATTTTAAAGTGATTCATAAAACCAAATATAGTTATGATGATTTTGTAGCGTACTGTCATAATATGGCACATATGTATCCATTAACTACGATTCATCAAGATTGTTATCGTACTCATGTAACAGTGAATCCAAAACCTGTTGTATCTTCTTTTCGTAGAGATTACTTTGGAAATCAGGTATTTTTATTTTCTGTTGAGGATCCACACCGATTTTTAGAGGTCGTAGTAGAATCAACAGTTAGAACCCATCAAAGCTTTGACTTCGATTTATCGAAGTCAACTTCATGGGAGTTAATTAATAATATTATCCATGAATCAACATTGGATACTGATTTACAAGCTATCGAATTCATTCAACCATCTCCATATATTCCATCAAAACAAATGTATTTTGATTTTGCACATTTCATATTTACCAATAACAAACCTGTTTTTATTGGTGCGATGGAGTTGACAAAGTATATTTTTGAAAATTTTCAATATGATCCAAAAGCAACAAATATAAATACTCCTTTAGAACAGGTGTTAAGTGAAAGAAAGGGTGTATGCCAAGATTTTTCACATTTGATGATTGCCGCCTTACGTTCGTTAAAAATACCTTGCCGATATGTGAGCGGATATTTGGAAACATTTCCTCCTCCAGGGACACCCAAACTCCAAGGTAGCGATGCCACACACGCTTGGGTTTCTGTGTATTGTCCGACGTTGGGTTGGTTAGATTTTGATCCTACAAATGGAAAATTAATTTCAGAAGAATATATCATCACTGCGATTGGCAGAGATTACTCGGACGTATCACCATTGAAGGGAATTTTGTTTGGTGGTGGAAAACATAAATTGAAAGTAGAAGTTGATGTGATTCGAGAACAAATATGAACTTTTTAAAAATAAAAACAGAAATTTTCCGAATGGAAGTGCTTTTGAATGTGGTTTGTGATACAGAGGACGTATTGGGTGGCGGGTCCAGTTCCCCACCCTAATCAGGGCGGGGATATTGTATTCGCACTTTCCCGACCCTTAAATCTTCTCACCCCACTCAGCTTCCTTAAACCCCACCAAATACCAACCATCGCCCACCACAAAAGGTCTCTTAACCAAATTCCCGTTTGCTGCTAACTCTTTATAAATTTGATCCTCGTTCAATTTCGATAATTTTTCTTTCCAATTTCCTTCTCGGTAATCCTTTCCTGACGTATTAAAGAGTTTTTTGATATCACCTAAGTATTGTTTTGCTTTTTTTAATTCGGACACGGAAGGGGGAGTTTCGCGAATTGGTAATTGTTCAAATTGAATTTTTTTGGAATTTAAATATTTGAGCGCATTTCTGCATGTGCTACAGCCAGAATATTCGTAAACTTTCAGTTTGGATCGACTCATAAGACAGATTTTCTTACTTACTATTTTTGCGGAAACTTTTTATTGGAACTATGTTGGTCCAAAATAATGTCCCCTTGGCTCCGCTGACAACATTTCAATTAGGTGGAAATGCAAAATATTTTATATCAATCAAAACAACAGAAGACCTAAAAGGAGCATTGGTTTTTTGTAAGGAACAAAAACTCACGTATGCCATCTTGGGAGGAGGTTCAAATACAATCTTTCGAGACAATGGATTTGATGGTGTAATTTTATTAATCCAAATTCCAGGTATCAGATGTTTGGATGCAAATGAATCGACTGTTTTGTACGAAGTAGGTGCAGGTGTTGTTTGGGATCATTTTGTGGAATTTGTCGTCAAACAAGGATTAAGTGGAATAGAGTGTTTGTCTGGAATTCCTGGGTCAGTTGGGGCTTCACCAATCCAAAACATCGGAGCCTATGGCCAAGAAGTGAAAGATTCTATCGTTAGTGTTCAATGCATTGATGAAAACGGCAATCAGCGAACGTTTTCCAATGACGAGTGTCAATTCGCTTACCGTAATAGTAATTTTAAATCTGGAAATTTTCAAAATTATATTATAACTTCAGTGACATTTAAACTCTCTAAAAATTTGGAAGCTTGCATCGTGTATCCTGAAGTCAAAAAACAATGGGAATTGTTCCTCTCCGAAAAAAAAGAAAATGATAAAAAATTGGAAGATCGTTATTTTTATTTAGAATCCCTTCGCGAAATGATCATCAAATTACGTAAGAAAAAATCAATGGTTGTTGATGACAAAGACCCAAATACACGTTCGGCGGGATCTTTTTTTACAAACCCAATCGTTTCGCTAGAGGATGTGGAAAGGTTTTTAAACCAAACAAAAAAAATGGGTTATTTGGACCCGCCTATCTACGATGCTCCTTCTGGTTTGAAAAAACTTTCGGCCGCTTGGCTTATCGAACACTCAGGCATTAAAAAAGGGGACATTTATCCAGGTGGAGTCGGAATCTCTACCAACCATTGTTTAGGTCTAATCAATATAGATGGGACAACTACGGCATTGCTAGCAATGGCAGAATCGATTCAAAAACGTGTCTTTGATACTTTTTCAATCCATTTGGAGATGGAACCAGTGCTCAGGTCCTAAAAAAGATTTGGTAATTGTCGATAGTTGCAGAAGGATGGGGAAGGAATGAACTCAAAAGTTAAAAAATACCTGATACTTTCAGGATTAGGTGCTGCATTACTCTTAGTTTTGGCGCTCATCAGTTTTTTTGTCGTAGATGAAATCAAAGGTGGAGCCGTTGGTGATGGACAAAACAAATACGAACTCATCATTGATTCTGGTGAACCTTCATCCAGTGTGGTACGTGAGTTAGCTGCCGCTGGAATGATCAAATCCAGTGTATATTTTAATTATTTAATTAAATTTACAAGAGCTGGTAACAAAATCAAACAAGGAGTTTATGACATCAATGATGGAATGAGTTCACGAAAAATTCTTGATGTTATCATCTCTGGAAAAGTCAAACTCGTAACATTCACAGTTCCAGAAGGGTATAATAATCGTCAAATTGGTGATCTTTTGGTCACAAAAAAACTTTCTCCATCTAGAGAAGAATTTCTAAAAGTAACTCAAAGTCTTGCATTACTTACAAAATACAATATTCCAGCAAAGACGTTAGAAGGTTACTTATTTCCCGAAACGTATTCTGTTCCATTGAACTACCCGCTTGAACGAATCACAGAAATGATGATCAAACGATTTTATAAAAAACTAGAAACCATTCCGGAAGCAAAAGGAATAAAACCAGCTGATCTTCATTTTCGAGTTGTCCTAGCATCTATCGTAGAAAGGGAAGCTGTTCGGAAAGAGGAACGACCTATGATGGCGGGAGTATTCCTCACTAGAATCGAAAAAAATATCAATTTAGAATCTTGTGCTACTATCCAATATTTGTTTGATAAACCAAAAAAAAGACTCTTTGAATCAGATTTAAAAATTGTATCACCTTACAATACATATATCAATGGCGGTTGGCCTCCAGGTCCTATTTCAAATCCCGGATTACCAGCGTTAGAAGCTTCGTTTAGGCCAATGAAATCGGATAAATTGTTTTTCCTTTTGAAACCAGATGGTTCTCATTATTTTTCTTCTACCTTTAAAGAACATTTAGAAGCAAAAAAGAAATTCATAGATGTATTATATCAATAGGTGTTGCATAAAAGGTTAATTATACTAAGTCGATTTATTTCCAAGGATTTCCTACATGGATGAAAACATCGTTGAACTCAATATAACAATTGGAGGGATTTCCAAGGAACTTTTGGATGTGCAAAAAGCTTTGGATGCCTACCGTGAAAAACAGGCGCACAAAGAAGCTATCGATGAAGAAGCGATCACCTTTGTGACCAAAGCTGAACGTGTCATCGAAAAAGCAGAAAATGGAGAGTTACAGCTGACTCCAGACCAAGTCCGTAGGATCAAAAGTAATCTCGTTAAGATTCTCAGCCGCTTAAATCCATAATCATACTTTCACGAATCCTTTACCAAACCTTCACCAGCTTGTCATACCCTTGTAACAAATTAAGAACATAGTTTCCATAGCTAGAGGGAGAATTTTAACGAACCCCTTCCGGGAAGACCCGCTAGCAAAACAAATTCGAATTTTTTCGAAAGAGGATTAAAATGAAAAATTCATTCAAAAAAAGCATGGTGGTTCTTTTCATCGCGATGATGGGATTCACAATGATCAATTGCCCAGGAAAAAAGAAAGACGATACCGCTCTGTTAGCAGCTCTTTTGTTTTCTAACCAAGGTATTGCAGGATCTGACCTTTGTGATGGAGTTGGTGTTCCTAACCCAACTCAAATTTTAGAGGGCACGATTTCAACAGCAGTTACTGTCAGCGGTTCTGCATTATTAAGAGGAACAGTATCTGTAACAAATGGTGGATCGATCACCGTATTACCAAAATCTGTAATTTATGGAGAAAGAGGATCATCTTTATTTGTATACGAAGGTGGATCGATATCTGCTATTGGAACGGCAAGTAACCCTATCTGTTTTACTTCTGCTGCAACGGTAGGATCACGCGCACCAGGAGATTGGGGTGGTATTGTAATTATTGGTAATAGTAGTGTGCATGCTCATACAGCTCCAAACAACTCGGAAGGAACAAATCCTAGACCTTACCCAGGAACCCAAAATGGAATAGCAAATTTTAAATACGTTGTCGTAGAATTTGTTGGCAACGAGGTGGCACCTGGTAACGAATTGAATGGAATTTCAAGTTATACAGTAACACAAGACAGTAATTACGATTATGTGCAAATTCATAGACCGTTAGATGATGGATTTGAATGGTGGGGTGGAAACGTAAATGGTTCACACTTACTGGTATCTGGTGGTATGGATGATGATTTTGATGTGGATGAAGGGTTTACAGGAACACTCAATCACATTATCAGCGTAAAATACCCTGAGTCTTGCGGAGGAACAAAATCTACTGACCCGCATGGATTTGAAATGGATGGAACAGAAGGTGGTGCTGCCATTGCAGGACCTTCAAACCCTACTGTGACAAACTTCACTACAATTGGTCAATCCTACACTGGTGGCGTTGGTATGCGTATCAGAGAAAGACACACTGGTAACTTTTCGAAAGGTTTAGTATATGGTTACGTTACAAACAACTTTCAATGCGATGTTGATACAAACCCTACAACTTGGACCAATGTAAAAGGTCAAAGTGGAAAAGGTGCTAACATTAACGGATCTTGCACCAATGTGACTAACAATACTGAAATCACTTCCCTTCCAATCGTTACATTAGGAAACATCGAAACATGCGGAACTGGTGCAACGAAGCCAGATTTCACAACTACATTTGGTGATGGTTCCCTTGGTGGCGGATCAGTAGCTGAAGGTAAATGGTGGGATGGATGGGCTGTCTTTAGAAGCAAATAAACAAAATTTAAGAAATTGCAAAAAAGGCTTCGGAATTTCCGGAGCCTTTTTTATTTTAAAACAATGAAACAGAAAAAAGTCATATTTTTTATTATTATTTGTCTATGGGTCAATTGTAAGAAGGAAAATATTGAAAAAAATTCTTCTAATGAAATTCAAAATTTAAAATTAGAAGAGTCAAAAAAAATCCTAATGGAAAGAAGCTCGTCAAACTTTCCTCTGCAAGGTTATGCTTCTGTGAACGAAGCAGTGAAACAATTTCTTATTGAGGTTCGAAATTCAAATCAAGTTGATTCTGTAGAATTAAAATCTTTGGTGAACCAAAAGGAAAAAGATTATATTCTTTATCCGAATATTCTTGGTTACGGAACATCTTTAGATGTCACACCAATTGATGATTACAATAAAATGATTCGGTCATTTGAAGTTTTAGCCTTAACTAAATTGAAAGAGAAACAATATAAGGAAGTCGATCTAAAATCGCTTAAGATTTTAGTTAAGTCTGTACAAGATTATGGTAAATCAAAATTCCATAAAATTGGAATGGTAATAGTTACCACACCGAAAGGTAGAGTAGAGATTACTGAGATAAGGAGTGTTATACAATTAGGAAATCGTTACAAAGTTGCAATTTTATCCCCCTGAATTATTACAATTTTGTAACATAAAATTAAACTCACTGTAACGATCCAAAATCACTTATCGTTTACCTAGAGGGTAGATTCGAAAATCTACCCTTAGAGATCTAAACGTATGAAAAATCTGAAAATCCTATTGCTGGTTGCTATCTTAACTCCAATTTCGCTTTTTGCACAAGCAAATGGGTCAATCAGCGGTGTTATCATCGATTCTGAAAATGGAGAAGCTGTCTTTGGAGCCACCATTGTAGTTCGCTCTGAAAAGAAGTTTGCAAAAACTGACTTTGATGGGAAATATTCCTTATCTCTTGCTCCTGGTTCTTATGATGTAGAATTCCAAATGTATGGTTATGGTCCGCAGAAAAGAACTGTAAACATAGTAGCAGGTAAAAATCAAGCTATCAATGTAACTTTCGGAGCTCAAACATTAGAGACAGTCGAAGTAAAAGACAGAGCTTCGAATAATACCGAATCTGCATTATTAGCTCTCCAAAGAAAATCTGCTTCAGTTTCAGATGGTATTTCTCAAGAAGCCATTAAAAAAAGTCCTGATTCGAACGCAGGTGATGTGGTTCGTCGTGTGACAGGAATCACTCTTATCGGAGGAAAATATGTTTTTGTGAGGGGTTTAGGCGAAAGATATTCCAATACTTTATTAAACGAAGTTTTGATTCCGACAACTGAACCTGATAAACGTGTTGTTCCTTTAGATATTTTTCCTGCATCCATTATCAAAAATATTCGAGTAATTAAAACATTTGTTCCTGAAGATCCAGCGGAGTTTTCTGGTGGTCTAGTAAAAGTAGAAACGCAAGAGTATCCTGACAAATTTCTATTGAATGTCGGTTTGGGTATTGGAAGAAACATGAATTCAACAGGATATGAATTCAAATCATTTGATGCTGTAGATATTTTAGGAAGACCGAATTCTTCATATCAAATGCCTGGGATAGTAAATTCTTTGCCTGGGTTTTTGCCGCTTGAACCAGGTAACAGATTTGGGGGACTGCCTCCAAATTTTGTTAACTTAAGTACCTTAACGTTCAATCAACAATGGACACCCGATTCAGGTAAAGGTGGTTATGATAAAAACATCAATTTTACAGTGGGAAATACATTCAAACTTACAGAGTCTGGACAACGATTAGGTGTATTACTTGGTGTTGTTAGAAGTGAGGAATATAGAATACGTGATGAAAAGTCTGCAAGATACATTCCAAATTATGCAGGTGGTATCATTACACCTGATACAACATATTTAATTCCAATCCAAAAACAAGATACGAAAGTATATAACAAAGATACAAACTTTGCTGCAAACCTAAACTTATCTTACGAACTTACAAAAGGTCAGCAGATATATTTAAAGAATCTATATACGGTAGCTTCTGATACGACTGTGCGGGATGCTTTTGGTCAGAATTTTATTGATAACTTTGATTTTATTTCTCAAACTGGAATCGTTACTTCAAGAGGATTATTGAATACAGTATTAGGTGGAGATCATGCTTTGCAATTCGGAAGTATGAATCGTCCTCATAAACTGGAATGGAATGTTGCTTACTCATTAGCCAACCGAGAAGAGCCTAATTTAATCCAACAAGTTTGGCGAAGACCAAATCCATCTACATTAACTGATGGATATTTTCGATTAGGTAATAACCCTGATGGAACAAGATTCTTTTCCTCAACTGCTGATACAGTAAGACAAGCGAATGTTAAATACTCAATTCCGTTCGAACAGTGGAATGGATTAAAGTCTGAATTGAAATTCGGTGGAATGGCACTAGATCGTTTCAAAAGTTTCACCTTTAGAGAATTTGGAAATAAATCAAATGTTGGTACTCAATTTCCAGTCGATTATTACCCTGTACCTGGCGAGGTTGTATACAATCCAACTGAATACATTCAAAGATCAACTGGAGTAGCTAATAAAACTTTTTCAGAGCGACAAATTGAACCTAACGCATATGATGCAGAACAAAAATTGCATGCGCAATTCGCACAAGTTGATATGCCTCTAATCCCAAAGCTAAGATTTATTGGTGGTGTTCGATTTGAAGATTCCTTTCAAAAGGTGAAAACTTTTAGAACTAGAGATACTAGTTCTTTAAGAAACGTTGATTATGGATGTACTGTAAATAACGAAGATGTAAGGGTGGCTTTAGTTAGATCGAATATTTGCGATGTAGATAATAATGGTATCGGTACATTACGAAACCAAGATAAGCTGCCGTCTGCAAATATGGTTTGGGAGATGAACAAAGACATGAATCTTAGATTTGGTCTTACTCAATCTGTCACGCGTCCTGATTTAAGAGAATTATCACCATTCGGATTCACTCCTTATTTTGGAGCGGATAGGATTTTCGGTAACCCAAACTTAAAAAGAACTTATATACATAACTATGATGTAAGATATGAATACTATATCACGAATTCGGACTTTTTTGGAATTGGTGCTTTTTATAAAAACTTATCCAATCCAATTGAGATGGTAGGTTTACCACAATCTGGAGGAATTTCCTTTAATTTCTCTTATACAAATGCCAAGGAAGCTACGATCAAAGGGGTGGAGCTCGATTATCGAAAAGAATTTTTTGATCGATTCCGTGTAGAAACAAACTTATTCTTTATTAAATCACAAGTCCAAGTTCTGTCTTGGGAAGACAATGCTTTAATTAAAGCAGGTGTTATTGATAAAATAAATAGAATTGCGTCTTTCGATCCAACGAATATTTCCAGACCACTCCAAGGACAATCTGAATATGTATACAACTTAAAATTTGATTATTTTCTTACTTCAAAGAAAAATCAAACTTTAGGTGTTTATTATAACTTCTTTGGAGATAGGATTTATGCCGTTGGAGCAAATGGAACTCCTGATGCCATTGAACGAGGCGTAGGTATCACTGACGTAGTTTATAGTTATAAACATGACGACAGACTTGATTTCAAAGCAGCTGCTAAAAACATCATGGACACACGTTTTAAAGTTTACCAAAGAAGTGAAGTCACTGGTGAAGATTTACTTTTTTATTCCTACAGAATGGGTGTAACTTTTACTGTTGCTGCCACTTATAAATTTTTCTAGATCGAAACAAGCCCTAATCTCTTTCTAATGGGATTAGGGTGATTTAAATCTAACTTTCCCTAGCAATACAATATCTTTGAGTTTTATCCGAACTATATATTTTAAACTAGAGGAAGGACTAAATGACAAACATGGAAATCATCGCTCTTGCTTTTATCGAGAAATTAATTCTTTCTCTATTTATTTAGGTAATTTATTGAAATTAAATAATGAAATTACACTATTTTGGTTTTATATTTACGTTTTCATTATTCAATTTATAAAGAAATATAATTATGAATAAAAATTAAATCAGATAAGAAGGCAAATTTTTACAATTCACCTTCTGTATTTATTTGATCTAAAAAACTTACATTTTGATTTAGAAAATTAATCTTATAATTTTTTAATATCAAGTCTTATTCGTACTTTCGAATCCAACTCCTTTGACCGTTTGATAGAATGGTATACGGATTTGATCCAATAAATGAAAAATCAAAATCAGCACTATTCGCAAAAGAATTTGAATAGTCTATTCTCAAGTTTGAACCCACAAAATGACCTAAGTATTGAATTGCTGTATTTGATCCAGAAGGAAACTCTGACCAACCTAAGTAAATCGTACCCATTGGATTCATTTCAATTGTTGATCTAATTACATTAGAAGTTGGAAAAAAGTTAAGATTAGTAGAACCGAAAGAAATCCAATTTGTTCCATCAAAGGTCTTCATATTTAATTTTCCATCTGAATTAAAGGAAAGAAATAGGAAACCATTGAAAATTCTGAAATCATGGAGATATGCATAAGTCGTTGGATTTAAGTTCAATTCACCTCCAATTTGTATCCAATTAGATCCATTCCAACGTTTTACATACAGTTTAGTGATCCCAGAAGCATCTATCTCCGAGAATGCAACATAAGGAACTAATCCGTCAAATTGTATGTTAAGATTTAAAGATGGATTATTTGTTAAACTCGAACCAACTTGAACCCAATTTGTGCCATCAAATCTTTTTACGATTATAGAATAATCTATACCAGGCATTCCCGTACCATTTGCTGTGTATGCTACCCATGGATCTGTTCCATTCGTTGCAATTGAATAATTAAAATTTAATCCATTTAATTCAGAATTGATGATCGATCCAACTGATAACCATGTATTTGAAATCGAATCATATTTTTTAACATAAAGTTTGATATCGCCATTGCTAAATTCCCAGTCTCCACTGTAGGTTGGCGCCGTACTATATAAAACAAATGGAATAGAACCTGCCATAGCCATAGAAAGATACGGAACAGATCGTAACTGCCATTGACCAGTAAATGATACAACTGGCGGTAATATTGACAAACCAGAAGATTTATTAATTTTATAAGCACTAATTTGTTCTTTATTATTAAATGCACTGGTACTACTTTGAAATTGATTAACCACTGCATAGGCAGTATCTCCATTGGATATTATATTACCATTTGATGCGATAAAATTGGTTGCCCCTGCATAAGTCGCATCATTAAAATTAGCTCGAACATCAATTAGCTGCCTTGCAAAGATCTGAATGGTTTGAGTTAATTGAATCGCTCCTTCTGCAATACTGGCAACAAGATTGGAAAAACCAACTTTTGCATCGAGTGTGTAAAGTTTGACAACAAGACTTGTTGGTGTATCCCGATCTAAGGTGCCAAGATCTCCGTTGGTAGGAACATTCCAATCTGCATTTAACCAAGGAAAATAAGTTACGATATTTCCATAACCATCTAGTCCTTCGAGAGCAAAATATTTTACATTTCCTTCTTTCATGGAAATGGTTTGTGGTTCATTTGTTTTTGAAAGTAAGGCTATTTTGTTTCCAAAGGAATCGGTTTCATATAAAGAAAGAGATTGTACGTTACCAGGTAGAATTGTAAATTCCTGTGTAACAGAATTGGAAACAGTGGATAACAACTTTAATTCTACCTTTCCTGAGCTAACATAGTCACTTTTAGTGGCTGTAAATAAAGTACCAGAACTTCCAGGTTTTTCAAACTTTCCAACGTTATTAATCACAGTTGTAACTTCTGGAACAATATACTGTCCTGTCAGATAAGAATTGGTTCCTTCGTTTCTGCATGATAGGATTATGTTTCTTTGAAATCCTACATTGATATTCTGTATACCGGTTAAATTTGTTCGAAGTGTGTTCGGCAAACAATTACGATTCACAGTATAACTTGTCACAATAGGAGAGTTTGATTTGAGAGACTTATTGTCCCAAGCTTCAATTTTTATATCCAAAGTCGTTCCCGCAAGTCTATCAGCATTGGTGTAGAATGTTGAAGGAATTAAATAAACATACCTACTCGAGGGTGATGTTGAAGTATTGTTTTCTGGTTGCATTGCAACTTCATTTGTATAGGTCGCAGAAGTAGACTTTTTATAAGATAGTTTCACTGCTATAATTGATCCATCTAAATCAATATCTCTTACATCGGCTCTAATATAAATTGGCGCATCTGCGTGAATTTGAGTCGGAACTGGACTTTGGAGTGTAATTAAAGGAGAATTATTACCAGCCGCAGAAGGTACAGCGAAAAGCGCATAACTAGTGAAATGTTCAACTTGTGCTACAAGTCTACCATTTGCATAATCGATAGATGTTGGTACGGCAACATAAGAATTGCTTACTTCGTCATAATAGAACATTTGCTGAGATCTTAGATTTAAATTTTGTTCAGATATTTTCGAAGAATCGTAATTAACGACTAAAGAAGCTGGTTTATCCATAGCAAATTGAGTTCCGGCCGGAGAAAATTTATACCCTTGACCATAGAACTTAAATTGACTATTTTCATCAGCCTTTCCTGTTTTTTCTATTGTAATTTCAGTATCTTTTTCTAAAGAGTTTGGGGGAATTACAAAACTTAATTCCTTTCCGAGTTGAAGAGTTCCACCTTCATCCGATTTAATCAATAAACTCACAGTTGTTCCTTCAGAGACTAACATCGATGAATTTTGTTCTTGGGAACCGATTAACAATCCTAAAATGGAAAGGTTAGATTTCTCATCGGACTGACTCGTTTTGGTTCCTAAACAAAACAGTAAGAACGACATTGTAAATAGTAGAATTCCCAATGAAAATCTACTTAGAATTTTATTTTCGACTAACTTAATTGACATTTGTTTCACCTCTTAATTGAAACGCCAAAATACTTAAACCAGAATTGGTAATTGCCATTTTCGTAATGTTTAATATGTAACTAACATTAATTGAAAATAAATATTCTAAGTATTATTGACTAATCGTACACAATCGGCTGCTAGGTGGTAAGTAGGCGATTAAAATTTTATAAATAAATTATGTAAATGAAATGAAAATGTAAACTTGTTATAATCTGTTCGTAATCATCAATTTTTTTATGTATCAAGGATTTGATTTCAAGAATCGGATAGAATTTATAAAATTAAAAATATCCAATCAAAAAAATTTATCAAAATATTTAATAAGATAAAATCAATACTTGTAATATGTTATTTGGTTAGGTTACGAAGCATTCCAGAGAATTTGAATTTGATAACTTCAGTTGGGTAAATATGGGAAATATTTCACCCTAAAGAGACTTTATAATGAACTAATCCTCAATTATTTCTTGTTTTTTTAACAAAAATCATGAACCATTTCCCAATGGAAAAATCGATACACCAAATTTGTCTCCTTACGAAGTTTAAGATCCGAAACAAAATTTTATTCTTTTTTACATGTTTGTTAATATCAAAATCTTCCATTGTACATGCTGACTCAAATATCAATTTAGATATCAATCAAATCGCTGAGAACACAGAGCGGATCTTGGTAAAAATTCCTTCGAGCCATACAAACTTAGAAAGTACAACTTTATCATATACCTATCCAATGTCTGATGGTACACCCGCACCTAAATTAGTTTTTATTGAATCAGGAGAGTATTTTCTCGCTTATAATGATGGGGAATCTAATGGTCGAATTATTAGTTTAGATTCAAATTTTAAATTCAAAAAAGAATTATTAAGTCTAAAAAATCTTCGAATGGAAGATATCCATGCTGATTCGAATGGTCTCACTGTATTGTTATCTGCTTTTGAACTAAAAAAAAGGGGAAACTATGAAACAAAAAATTTTCATACTGCCTTCATTAACCAATATAACATAAATGGAAAATTAAATTTTAGTACAAAAATTGTAGGAACAAAAGAATACATCAATGTTGGTGACCAAGGAATTGATACAACATTTGGTTCACTTTCATTAACCAAGACAGCTGACAATTATTATGCGACGTACTTATCGACATACCGTAAATGGGATGATGGTGTCACACATCAAAGTGAATATTTGGCTTTATTTGATGAAACTGGAAAACGGATGATGAAATCGGATGGGAAAACACCTGAAGGTTTTACTTGGAATGTGAGTCATAGTTTTCGGCCAAGATTTTTAAATGATGGAAAACAATTGGTGATGGTGACAGTGGGTGATGCCTACCCAAGGGGATTGGTGATTGATACCTATCCAAATCGAAAGCGAGAACTACCAATCGTTGTTCCGAAAGCTGGAGCAAACGAAACATATCAATATGTTCCACTTTCAACTGGAGATTTATATGCTAAAGACTCCACCACATGGATCACATTTGATACCAATTTGAATCGATCCTCATACGATATTGGTTTTATCATAAAGAATAAAGAAAATCTTTCCAAACCAATATTTATCACAAGTACTACCAAACAAAGAGAGAGGATTCCAAGGATTGTTCCATACGGGGAGGATCACTTGTTTCTTTTGTGGATGACAGATGAGGGGCCTGAAAAGGAAAAATGGTATCCTAAAATTTCCAACATGAAATTGGAAGGTTGTTTAGTTCAAAAAGATGGAACTATTGTTTCTAAACCTCAAAGTTTTGCTTTTGGGAAAGGAATGATGTTTCGATCAGCAGCAAGGTTTTTTATCTTACGCGATGGAAAATTTGGTTGGGTCAATGATGTAACTGGATTTTCAGATCAATTGGAAATTGTATTGGTATCACCATTTCAAAATAAACCTCAAGTTGTCTCATCAACTGAATCGCAAAAACCAGAAACGTCTGAAACGAATCTAAACCCAACACTTAGTAAACCTTTGATTGATGCCATTTACGAAGGAAAGGAAGCAGAGGGAATTTCTTTACTGAACCAAGGTGCTGATCCAAATACAGTCTATGAAGGTTGGTCAGCATTATTGTATGCAGCTTATTTTGGTCGTACGGAAATCGTGAGAGCATTATTATCTCACAATGTGAATGTTGATTTTTCTGTTGATGGTTGGAATGCTTTACAGTTAGCACAAGAAAGAGGTCATTCTCAAATTGTTACACTCCTCCAACCCAACACAAAAACGTTTTCAAGGACTTTCTCAAAATCACCAAATCCAAAAAGTCCATTGAAAACAATTGGAAGGAATCAAAATCATCGATCCATCGTTGAGACTTTCGATACCAACCAATCCTTACAAAATTTAGGAACACCAGTTCAATAACTTTTACTTTTCAAAATGCGGTGACAAATTTTAGCCACTGCATTTAAAATTTCAAATCAATCGATGATTCTATCAAGAATTCATTAGATGATCACAATCACCAAAATTAGATTACAATATAGATTACCATTTGAATCTATATTGTAAGTTGATCTAAATCATTTCCCGTCTGTATTCACAATAATCGGCAATCCATCTTTCCCATTGGGAACGAAAATCAATTTATTATTTGGATTTTCCATTGCTTTGAGTTGGATATATTTTGGCGTTAATGATTCTGATATCATCCTTTGCGCTTTTGCTTGGGCTTCTGCTTCAATTAACACAGCTTTTGCTTTTCCTTCTGCAGCGATTTGTTGGATCTCCGCATCTCGTTTTGCAATGTTAATCTCAAACTTCATTTGTTCTTGTTCTTGTTGTTTGGTTAATTTGCTTTCAATTGCTTTTAAAATTGAAGGACTATACTCTACGTCATCGACAATGACATCATCAATTTCGATGTGTTTGTATTTTAGTTTTTCTGCGAGTGACTTTTTAATTTGAGCTGAAACATTCGGAGTTTCTTTCGATATCGACACCATATTATATGCTGATAATATATTTCGAATTGCCGTTCTAAATTGGGGTTTGACTACCTTTTCATAATAATCTCTACCAATTTCCATCTCCAATTCATATATCTCATTTTGGATTGGTCGGATGATGATGTCAGCAGTGACGGTGATCGTCAAATCATCTCTTGTTAACACTTCTACCTTTTCTTGGAAACTACTCCATTGGACCGAATAGACATAAACACTATTCCATGGCATATAGGTTTGGACTCGAGATTCCAATGGTTTTTGGCTGAGACCAGTACTATAAGGTCTCCACATGAGCCCCACTTCACCAGGACTGATGATGGAAATACAAGAGACGAATACCATCCCAAGGAACAAAACGGGAACGAACTGAAAACTTGTTAGAAAAATGGATCGACGTTTCATAGTTAAACTATTAGACTAAAACAGATGTTCACTTTCTTATCTAGCCGATTTTTCATAAAATTGATCCCTTTTGTCATTATTTTTCTGATCTCTTTGATTGGATTTGGATGTATTGAGGATGAAACAGTCGTTAAAACTCCTCCAAGTTTGGAATTACGTCTCTTCCAAGCGGTCGAAAATGGCAATTTAGAAGAGGTCAAAATCCTTTTGGCACAAGGTGCCTCCATCAATGCAAAAGACTCACTAGGGAATTCCTCACTCATCAAAGCCGTCGATGAAGAAGAAATGGAGCTTACAAAATTCCTGATCCAAAAAGGGGCAAATGTAAACCTTCGTAATACTATGGGTGAGACTGCTCTTTATCGAGCTGTTTACCGTGGCAATTTGGATCTAGTCAAACTTTTAGTGAAGGCTGGTGCAGAAACAAAGGTGAAAACTGTCGGTGGTATCAGTATCTCTGAATTGGCTGAAGAACGTGGCGAAGAAGGAATTTTGAAGTATTTACAAAGTTTAAAATAATCATCGTAAAATCAGAATGAATCAATCGAATGAATCTTTGTTAATTGGATATTTTCATTTCTATTAGTTATCATAAAAAATAATTTTTGTTTTGATGAGTTTAAATAAGATAATATTCGATTTAATCATTCTGATTGTTTTATTTGATTCCATTTCGTTGGGAGCTCAAGAAAACATAAAAGACGATAGAAACGTTTATGTATTCGCAAGTAAAGGTTTAAATCTACGTGCACAACCCGACCAAAATGCAGAGATTCTTAGAACCATTCCCTATGCAAAAAAATTGAGAATCAAGGAAATAGATTCCAAGATAATTTCCATTGATCAAAAAATTGGCCAATGGACACATGTTAGCGATGAAGAAATGGATGGTTGGGTTTTTGGTGGTTACTTACTCGTTACTAATCCAAATGAATTGATTACGAAAGTTTACCAAGAAGTAAAAAGTATCAACCATAAAGTCTATCAATCTTCCTCTTTAAAATTCTCAGAAAAAAATATAACCATTAAATCAACATATGGAAACTATGCAATCGTTACCTATCCTGGTACAGGTTTGGAGCCTGGAATGTCATCAAAAATTGACAGTGTCTGGTTTTATAATGGAACAACTTGGAACTTATACATAAATGATACAAAATCTGGTTACGAAGAAAAAATTTCAGATAGTTATCAAAACAAAAGTATTTCTTTATTATTGATTAATGATGATTTGATACCAGATTTTATCATCAGCGAATATTGTTGCGGGTCGATTTCCAATTCTCAAATTTTTCTTTCAAATTTAAACCTTCATCAAAAATTTAAAAGTTTATCGGATCTATCCTTTTCGAAATTCACTTGGACACATTTATGTGGAAATAATCTGTACCTGTTTGTATCTTCAAAGGATGATAAAACTAAACAGTATCGATACGATTGTAAATCAAACCAATTGAAAATCAATGAATGATGATGCATTCGCTACAGAATTATCTGTCATTGGTTCATTTCCACTAACGTTTCAAATAGAATTTTTGTTCCTAATTCTAAGTTATCGATGGTCATGTTTTCATTTTTGCCATGCATCCCATCAATGTCTTCTGCCTTTAATACCGCCGGGATAAGACCATAGGCTTTGATCCCAATTTTTCTTAAGTATGAATTATCAGTTTTTCCTGGAGACAAAAACGGTGTTACTGTGCTATTGGGAAATTTATTTACAGAAACAGCGGCAAGAGTACTAAAAAATTTGGTTTGGATCGGTGATACATCTGTTGGATTGATATCCGTGAAAGTGATCTCTGCATTGTATTTGGATGCAATGGTTTTTACTTTTTTAGCAAATTCTTCAATGTCCACTCCCGGCAAAGTGCGGATGTCCAATCTTCCCATCGCTTCGCCAGCTATTACATTCTCTCCACCTTCTCCTTCGCTTGTTCGAAAACCCGTAATTGATTTGGTATTTGTTGTCATTGCCGTTAGGTGACGGTTACTCCTAATCGTTGGATGAAGAAGTGGTTTGATTAGCGGATTTCTAGCATTTTTTAAGAAAAAGGATTTTGGAAAGGAACTAATTGTACCCAATTGATAAAAAAATGCATCTGTCTCTTCTGTGATTCGTATGTCAGATTCCAATTCTCTAACTTCATTAAAAAACTGCATTAAAGCTAACGCCGGGTATTGGTTTGGTGGAGATGAACCATGTCCACTAGTACCAGTAATTTTCGCCCTTAACCAAATATTACCCTTTTCCGCATATTGGATGTTAAAGATTGTTGAACCAGGAATGACAATATCTCTTGTTGCGACTCCGCCTTCATTGATGGCATATTCGTAACCTTCAAAGATTTTTTTTTGTTGTGTGGTCATATACTTTCCACCTAACACAGATCCTGATTCTTCATCAGCTAACGCTAGGTACATGATTTTTCGAGTGCGTGGAATTCCAGATCGTTTGAGTTCTAAGAAGGCAACAAGCTCCATGACAGCCATGCCTTTCATATCAATCGCTCCTCTTCCCCAAATTCGGCCATCCTTAACGGTTCCCGATAGAGGGTTCAGTTTCCATTCTTTCGCATCAAATTCAACTGTGTCCAAATGGTTGGCAAGAATGATCCCAGGTTCTGGATTGGGTACAGTTGCTGGAAGTTCTGCGACTAAGTTGGGACGGTTTGGGTATTTGGGATCATATACGAATCGAGAGGAAATGCCTTCTTTGGAAAGGACTGTTTGTATGTACTTTGTGACTTGGATTTCGTTTCCACGCACTGACGGAATTTTCAGAATATCAGTTAGATACTTTACTGCTTCCGCACGTCGATTTTCCCAATTCACATTTGGATAGGATTGTTTTAATTCGGCATATTGAACCTTTTGGCCAAAGGAACATTGAAAGAAAAAAATAAAAAAGAGTCCTATCCAAATTCTATGTTTCATTTTAATTCACCCATTACTTTTGATGAAAAAGAGAATCATGAATTCTAAAACTTAAAAGTAAAAACTATTTAATTTTTTCGAAGAACAAGTCTTACAATACTAGCTGTTCCTTTATGGAACGGACTCTCATTTAGTTCAGTTTCGAGTGCTTCCTCTAATTCTACATTCATTTCTGCGAAGTCCATACGTAAGTCTTTGAGTTGGTACAACATGTCAGGGTCTTTTGGTCCACCAGATGTATACTTTAACTGTTCAGGAGAAAAAGCTTCCAGTAATAAAATCCCACCTGGTTTTAATGTCCGAACACAATTGCGGTGAACAGTTGTTCGTATGGATTTGTGAAAATGGCTATAAATGAGAGCCACCATATCCATTTGGTCAGGTGCATAAGGATAATTTAAAGCATCCGAGATTTCATAATGAAAGGTAACATTCTTTTCTTTTGCCAATTGCAATGCCTTTTGCCTTCCAGACTCTGATTGGTCAAAAGCGAACACGTCCCATCCTAGACTTGCCGCAAAAACTGCATTCCTCCCCTCACCTTCACAAGGAAAGAGGATCCTTCCTTTTTTTAAGTTTGGTAAGCGAGAACGTAAAAACTCATTAGGTTCTTTTCCATAAACATATTCCACATTCGCATAACGATCGTTCCAGAAATTTTTGTCGTACATAATTGCTCAACCATTTGGTAATTGAATTATTCTATACCAAAGAAAAAAGAATCATAACTGTTTTTTTAGTAGAATCGAATTAAATCAGATGCTTCTTCTCTAGGTGTATGAAAACGATTTAACTCCGATTGTGCTTTTGGATAACCAATGCTGATTCCCATTATCACTTTTTCTTCTTTCGGAAGGCCAAGTTCATTTCGTACCACCTCTGGAAAGGCACCGAGTGCTGCTTGTGGGCATGTCCCCAGACCTTCTTCTCTTGCTAACAGTAAAACCGATTGGAGAAAACATCCCAAATCGATCCCCACAAAAAAATTGAGATCAAATTTAGAAGTGATGAAAACAGCCGTTGGAGCGCCAAAAAAACTAAAATTACGAAGCATAAACTGGTCTCTTGCTTCTTTGTCTTTTCGATCGATCCCGGCAACTCCATAGATCTTCATTCCCAAATCAAACATCCGTTTTTTGGCATCACTTGGATAAGACTCAGGCCAATTGGTTTCTGGTGTTGGTTGTGAACCTGTGGCGGCGTTTGTAAGCGCACTAGCGAGTGAATTTCTTTTTTCACCGCTGACAATATGAACCTTCCAAGGTTGTGAATTTTTCCAACTGGGACTACGCAATGCTTTTTCAAAAATACGATTGAGTAGGTCTTCTGGTATGGGTGTGGTTTCATATTCTCGGATGCTATGGCGAGTGTCCATTGCTTCTGAAACAGATTTTGCGACTTCATGGATGGATATAGATTCTAGGTTCATTGTATACCTTTAAGAAAAGCATACATACCGGTCGGTATGTATTTGCAAGAACTTTTTTCCTCATTTTTCTTTCGCCTGGAATATTCTGAAAAAAAAATGGGACATACTGGTTGGTGTATTTCTTGCTTGGATTTCGTTTTTCCGCAATTTAGGATAAAAATGAAGAAGGAACCTACCAAACTGCGTCTGTTATCAGTAAGCCGTAACCTTTTTCTTAGACAAGGATACGCAGAAACGGGTTTGAACCAAATTGTGGGAGAAGCAAAAACCGTAAAAGCCAGTTTGTACCAACATTTTTCATCCAAAGAAGAATTAGGAAAAGAAGTCCTCAAAATTTACTCAGACGAAAATTTAAATCTACTTAAAACTTTGATGAAACGAAATCCAAAACCTTTGGACTTCATCAAAGCCTGGGTTCGGATTCTTATGAGGGAAGCTAGGCAATCACAATTGTTTGGCTGTGGGATGGCAAACTTCCGTGCCCAAATTAATCCTATGGAACACCAAATTCGTTCCGAGATTGAAAGGATTGCAAAAGAAACAATTGATTGTTTGACAGATTTTTTAGAAGAATCAATTCAAAATGGATATACCAAACCAACAGTAGACCCTCATTCACTCGCTAAACAACTGTTCATTGTATATGAAGGTGTTTTGCAAAGTTACCGTCTTTTGGATGATAAAAAATCTTTAGATGAATTGTATAAAATAGCAGAAAACCTAATTCCTATATCCGAATGAAATCAAATCTATTTGGGTTTTCGTTTTCAATTTTCCTAACTACATTTCTGATTTTCATTTTAGGATCTAATGTTATTTATGCTGAGGGAAACATTGAAGTTACGATCCAACTTGTAAAATCGAATTCAGGGAAACCCGTTCAAAATGCTGTAGTTATATCTAAATCTGGAAAAACCAGTGGGATCTCAAACGCAGAAGGGATCGCCAAACTAAAGTTTCCCGAAATTGGCTATTATGAAATCAAAGTTTCTACTGCCGACAAAACCGAATCGTTAGTTCGTGAAGTCCGCTTTAAAGGGCAAGTTATCCTAATCTCGATAGCAGAATCAACTGTCTCTGGAATTTTGGTAAGTGGGGAAAGGGACAAAACCCCTCTCTCTCGTTACGGTCTGGTCCAAGACGAAATCAAACGTTTGCCAGGTGTTTCTGGCGATTCACTGAAAGCATTACAAACCGTTCCAGGTGTTGTGATCGGTGCACCTGTTGGAATTTTACCTTCCGTTTTTACAAATATAGGAACTAATTTGATCACAGGAAATCCTTACTCCAATAGTGAAAGAGGAGATCTTTCATTACGTGGTGGTGGTACAAGGCAAAACCAATATTACTTTGATGGTTTCCCTTTACCTTATCCTTTCCATTTGGGAAATCAATCTTCTGTTCTAAATAATAATCTAATAAAATCTTTTGATGTGTATACAGGTGCATTTCCGGCTAAATATGGTTATGCGACTGGAGGAATCATCGCCATTGAAGGGACTGATCGAGTTGAAGAAAATAAAACCATAATCAATATAAATTTATTTTTATCTGATATTTATAACCAAACAAAAGTTTTGCCAGGACTTGCTATGATAAGTTCTGGTCGCAAAAATTATCCAAATGTGGTACTTTTACAAACTTACCCTCAAGGAATCCCAGAAGATGCCAAATATGCAGAATATCATGACTATCAATGGAAATTGATTTGGGACATCAACCAAGAACACCGAATCACAATCCAAACTTTTGGTACTAGAGACAGGCAAGCATATACAAAAGCCCAAGCAGATTTTGAACGCGGAGGTGAAGACCCACGACCACCGACTGGACTCGATCGAATGTTTCGGACAGATGCAGCTCGTTATATTTGGAAAGGAAAATCCTTTCGTAATACTTTGTCATATTCTCGGACATGGTTTGATGAATTTTTTGAACTTCGTTTTACTAACCCACTCACAGCTGAGAATATTTTTGGATTACAAAATCGAACTTCCGATTCTATCACGTATGTTCAAAATGCTTTTGAATGGGAATTGTGGGAAGAACACTTAAAATTTGAAGTTGGTGTACAAGGTAGATTTCGTGAGACAACCCTTAAAGGAGAAAATATCTCTTCGTATAATCGTTTGTTTTATAATATTTTTAATGATCTATTAAATTCTAATGCAGCATTTCGATCTGTCATCGATGGAGATCGCATTCGATACCGAGAAAAATCCGCATATTCAGAATTCCAATTTAAATATGGTGGAATTCGCCTAACACCAGGAGCGCGAATTGACCATTATTCAGGAAGTAATGAAAGTAATTTGGCACCAAGGATTACTGCTGGGTATGTATTTGAATCTACCAAAACAAGTATTATGGCAGGGCATGGAATCCACTATAATGCACCTGTTTCAGTGGAAGCTTTGTCAAAAAAATCGGGAAATCCTAATTTGTTTATGGAAAGAGCAGAGCATAACTCTCTGGGCGTAAGCCAAGATTTTGGAAATAATTGGCAGATCAAAATCGAAGGGTTCCATAATATCTTTCAAAATATCATTGTCCCTGATTCATATATCGTGGATCCATATGCTCTTAATAATGACACTCGCATATTTGTGAATGAAACAGCAAAAGTTCTAGCAAATCCTATTAAAGCTAAAAATTTAAACTACTCAAATGCCGGTTATGGATATTCTGAAGGTGTAGAAATCTTTCTAAAAAAAACAAAAGACCCAAGGGAACAAGCTGGATTATTTGGTTGGATTTCATATACAAATTCCATCACAAAGCGAATTAATAACCAATCTCGACTTTCAAGTGATGAATCAAGGAATCGAACCTTACAAAATAATACAAGAACTCTACTTGCCCAAACCAAACTTGGAACAAATTACTTAAACTATTATGATGATAACAACTTAGAAGTGATCTATAATAATGACAAAGAAGAGTTGTATGATTTAGACCGAACCCATATTCTCAATTTAGTTTTTGGATATAAATTCAATTCGGAATGGATGGTAGGGGGAAGATTTCGTTACTTTTCAGGTACACCTTACACTCCCATAACAGGCGCTACGCGAGCAAACGAAGCAGCAACTTTTGGTTTGAGTTTATATTTCCCAAATTATTCTGGAAATTATAATAGTGATCGGTTTTTGCCTTTCCACCAGTTTGATTTACGAATTGATCGAATAGAAAACTATTCTTGGGGGTATATCAATACATATATAGAATTTGTAAACTTTTATGGCAGAAGAAACCAAGCTGGTTTTGAATTTGATAATACAAAAAATTACCAAAGGAACTTAAATCCAAGTCCTACGTACGATACAGTTAACTCACCCTTTATCATATCACAAACTCCAAATGGAAAAATGGCAATCATCCCACTCATCAATATTGGAATGGAGGTAAGATTTTGAGACAAAAAATACTTTTGATCATTTGTCTTTTTATATTTACCAGATGTTTTGAGAGTGGTGAAGATTTACAAAAGAAAAAAGAAGAGGAACAAACATGGATCCTATCCACGTTGTACTGGCAAAGGAATTCGGGAAATTGTATCAAATTGGATTCCAATACAAATACTAGGACATGTAGTCGTAGGCCTTCTGGTGTATGTAATGTAAATCAACTCATAGTGACACAAGCAGAGGTGAATTTTAATTTGAATGAAACTCGAAATATTCAAAATCGAATTCCTGATTGCCAAGAATCAATTTTACAATCTGGTATTCTTTCACAAGGTGCAACTTCGAATTCAAATACGGATACAATCAAATCTAGGTATAGTTTTCAAGTGGTCGAAACTTGTGAAAATGTTGGCATCCAGCCAAATTCTGGAACAAGACTTGCTACTTTTTTCGAAATCCAATGGTTAGAATCTCCCAGGGGAAAAATTACAAAAGCGGCTAAATTGATTGCCGCAAATGGATTTTTACCACAATCCTCACGTGATAAGGCTAACAGTTGTTTGCAGTTAGAATTTCTAGAATGGGAAAAAGAATTGGCCCAAGAAAATAATTTAAACAAAATTCTTCTGGAAATCACACTTCCTTAATTTTGAAAATCCGCTTTCCTTTCTTTTCCACTCATACATTTTGACTTTAATCCCAAGGAAATTTTTAATTATGAGTTTGAATCGATATAGCCGTGTTTTAACCCAAGACGAATCTCTCCCTGCTTCCCAAGCAATGATTATAGGTTCTGGAGTTCCTTACGAAGATCTAAACAAACCCTTCGTAGGAATTGGAAGTACAGGTTTTGATGGGAATCCTTGTAATATGCATTTGACAACTCTTGCTGCATTACAGAAAAAAAGTGTCATCGATACAAAACAAATGGTTGGACTATTGTTTAATACCATTGGTGTGAGTGATGGGATCACCAATGGAAATGATGGGATGAGGTATTCACTACCATCCCGAGAGATCATCGCGGACTCGATTGAAACAATTTCAGGCGCTCATTTTTATGACGGAATTATTTTCACCGCTGGTTGTGATAAAAATATGCCAGGTGCTATCATGGCAATGGCAAGGCTTAACCGTCCATCGATCATGGTGTACGGCGGAACGATCAATGGAGGTCACTTCAAAGGAGAAAAGTTAAATATAGTTTCTGCCTTTGAAGCCTATGGTAAAAAAATTAACGGTAAAATTTCAGAAGAAGATTTTAAAGAAGTCATCAAAAATTCCTGCCCTGGTCCTGGAGCTTGCGGTGGTATGTACACAGCCAATACAATGGCAACCGCAATAGAAGTTATGGGAATGAGTTTACCATTTAGTTCCTCATCACCTGCAAGGAGTGAAGAGAAAAAGAAAGAATGCCAGGAGATTGGAAAGTACATGTACAATCTTCTAGAAAAAGATATCAAACCATCTGATATCATCACTCCCAAATCCATTTTGAATGCACTCCGTGTGATTACGATTCTCGGAGGTTCTACAAACGCAGCTCTTCATATGATTGCCATTGCAAGGACAATGGGAATTCATTTAGACCTCGACCAAATTCAAAAAGTAACTGATACAACACCGCTGCTTGCGGATATGAAACCAAGCGGAAAGTATTTAATGGAAGATCTTTATGCTATTGGTGGGACACCTGCCATCATGAAATTTATGTTACGTGAAGGAATGTTAGATGGTTCTTGTATGACTGTAACAGGAAAAACGATTGCGGAAAATTTGGAATCTCTCCCAGACCTTCCCAAGGATCAAGACTTACTTCGACCAGTAAGTAACCCAATCAAAAAGGAAGGCCATATACAAGTGTTATATGGAAACATTGCCAAAAAAGGAGCAGTTGCCAAAATTACTGGGCATGAAGGCGAAATGTTTGAAGGCAAAGCTATCTGTTTTGATTCAGAGGTAGAAGCAAACGAAGGGATTCGTGATGGAAAAGTGAAACCAGGTCACGTTGTTGTGATTCGTTACGTGGGACCAAAAGGTGGACCAGGGATGCCAGAGATGTTAAAGCCAACATCGGCAATCATAGGTGCAGGGCTAGGTGACAATGTTGCACTCATCACAGACGGAAGGTTTTCTGGGGGAAGTCATGGTTTCGTTGTAGGTCACATCACACCTGAAGCGATGGAAGGGGGAGAAATTGCCCTTGTCGAAGATGGAGATGTGATTTCTATCAATGCAAAAACAAATACACTCGATCTCAAAGTGAGTTCAGAGGAAATCGAGAAACGCCGTGCAAAATGGAAAAAACCACCCTACCGCATCACAAGTGGTTACCTATGGAAGTATATCCAAATGGTAAAAGATGCCAGTACAGGATGTTTGACGGATCGGTAAACAACCGATCCCTAACTCAGTCATCCGAAAAAGTTACTTAGATTTTGCTGGATATTCCTCTTTCCCATTTGCATGTTTGGCGAATCGACCTTTGCCTACATGGACGGGATCATAAGAATCCCAAGGCCAACCACCAAATTGGGTCCTTCGGTAATCATCAAATGCTTGTTGGATTTCCTCTTGTTTGTTCATAACAAATGGTCCGTATTGTACCACTGGTTCAGCAATAGGTTTACCTTCTAAAATCAAAATTCTCCCAACTTCCGAACCATTGCGAATCTCAACAGCTTCATCCGATTTTAAATTGTACATATGTTTTCCGGGAACTTGGGTTCCATCCACGACGAGACCTTCACCTCGGAAGTAATACAAATTTCGATTGTATCCTTCGGACGTAGCGGGAATCACAAATTGGACATCCGCATCTAAATCTAAGATATAAATTCCGACTTCGTTTGACGGATCTCCTGCCCAGGAATTTGGAGGAGGGTCTAAAGCTTTGTCACCAAACAAAGATCCTGCGACTGTTTTAATTTTCACTTTTTTCCCGTTTGAATCTGATACCAATTTTACAGGAATATCTTCATTCCAAAACATTTTAAAATGCGGATCAACAAACTTATGTTTAGCGGGTAGGTTCATCCAAATCTGAAACAGTTCTAATGTGTTCTCACTTGATTCGTTGATAAGTGGAAACATTTCGGAATGTTGGATTCCAGCTCCAGCAGTCATCCATTGTACATCCCCGTCACCATAACGACCTGCTGCTCCTTGAGAGTCCGCATGGTCAACCAATCCTCGCTGAACAATAGTTACGGTTTCAAATCCTCTGTGGGGGTGGCCAGGAAATCCTGGGATGGTTTCTCCGTGATACATCCTCCATCCGTCTTTTCCGGCAAAGTCTTGCCCAATTTGTCTACCTTGAAGGGAATCGTTTGGTCCAAACTTTCCATTTCCTTTTGGATAAAAATCTTCGTGGTGGACACAAAATAAAAAAGGATCGGAGGTAGGCCATTGGAAGTCTAGTTTTTGTGCATATAATATTGATTTGTGTTTCATTGTTGTCCTATCTCCAAAGGATTCTCCTTCTACAATTAAGACAAGGAAACTAGGTTAAAAGTTTTTCACAAGAGATACATTCACTCCAAAAGATCCAAATTCTTTCGAACTTTGGGAAGAATTGATATCTGGAACTGAGCTAAGCTCGACAGGTGTTTTCCCTTGCCCTAAATTAAATCCTGTTACCTCCGATACACTGAAGGATGATATTTGGTAAAATCCACCGTATTTAATTCCCAAGGTATCAAACACTTTCCATACAAGACCTAACTCCAAAGATACAGTTGCACCCCCAAGTCCTCGCATCAATCCTTCTTTGGATTGGAAAGCAGTGAGATCTGTTTTGGTTACAGGAGGACTAAAAACTACTTGGTTACTTGCATTTAAAGTTCCAGTAGAAGAGGTTTCAATTCCATAGTTCAAAAGTTTTAATTGTCCGGCAAAGATCGTCAGGTCCCCGATCATATAAAAATTGAGCCAATCCGTTATGGAGGTTGCGAATCCATAGTTCATTCCATAATTTTTTGTTTTAAACTCTACAGTTCCAGTTGAAAGAGCATAACCCTCTGTTAGGTTTTGATCACCGGTTCGTAAAAATGGAAACTTAATTTGAAAGGATTGGAACGGACCTTTGGAGGAAAGTTCTGAATAATTAAAACTCAATTCTGTTGATGTGGAATCAGTTAGATAATTGATAGGTCCCAAACCAATTTTAAAACCAACTTCGTTTGTACCAGACCGGATTCGATCATTTAAATACAAACCATTCGTACTAAAGCTTGTTCTAGTATCATTGTATTGCTCGCCCTTTGCATAAACAAAACCTACAAAAAAATCTTCTGTAAACTGGTGTGAATATTTGATACGGGGAGAAATTGTTGATGTTGGTCTCGATTCTGCACTTTCGGTAATGATCCCTGGCGGATTTAGATTATTGGTCGTGTTACCGCTGTTTACAAAACTTGAAGCAACCCTTGCTGAATTTAGAATACTGGAGACAGATTGAGGTCCCCCTTCGGATGGTGTTTGCACAAATGTACCTGCAAGTTCCAATACTGCCAATCGAGAACCAAAGAATGATTTTTTTGAAGATGGAGATTGTTGTGTAATTGTTCCTTGGTTAGTTTGGTCTACTTGTTGAGCAAACAATGGAATACAAACAAATAAAGTAAGGAAAATGTGTTTTAGTAAATAGCTTCGCATACTTGCAAAAATCCAAAAAATGGTTTTGCTATCGATTAAAAAAAATAAGCAGCGAGAGAAATGGAAAAAAAATGATAATTCTTGTGAATGAAACTTCCTTTATATTGTGATATGTCCTAATTCAAAATAAAAAGTTGTTCCAAGCTGTACTTGGCTCTCGACCCAAATTTTTCCACCGTGTTGTTCTACAAAATCTTTAATTAGGATGAGACCAAGACCTGTACCAGTTTCTTGTGCAGTGCCTGGAGTCGAATACTTTTGATCCAAACGAAACAAAGTATTCATTCGTTCCTTGGACATACCGATCCCTTCATCTTTTACATAAAATCGGTAGAAGATAGGATTTGAATGATCGATTGGATCCTGTTTTATAAATCCTATTTCAATCTTTTGGTTATGATTGCTATATTTAATAGCATTTGATAAAAGGTTACGAAAAATAGTTTCCACCATAAAAACATCAGCAACTAGTTCAAACGTTTCTGGGATCAGATTTAGCACATTGATATGTTTTTTCTGAATGGATAATGATAAGAGATCGATTGTTTTTTGAATTATATCATATAAATTGAATGCAACTGGTTTGAACTTGGTATTACCGTTTTGTGTATTTGCCCAATGGAGTAAATTTTCCATCAATGAATATATTTTTTCAGACGATTCACTGATGATTTGTAAATTGACATCTCTTTCTTCTATTGATAGGTCCGAGATTTTTTCACTTAATAGTTTTGTGAATTCCCTATGAGCTCCCAAAGGCCCTCGTAAATCATGCGCGATGATGGAAAAGAATTTATCCTTTGTCGCATTTAATTCTTCAAGTCGTAAGGCAGCTTGTTTTAATTTTTCTTCATTTGATTTTTGTTCAGTGATATCTCTTACTATTGCACAGTTATATTTTTTACCATCATATTCAACTAAGTTCACTGTCACTTCTATTGGGAAAGGAGTACCATCTTTTCTTTTGTTAATTGTTTCTATAGTGAAAGTTTTTTTTTCTAAAATATCTTTCCAATGTGTATCCCAAATCTCTTTTGTGAACAACGGATCTACTTCGAGCACAGTCATTGATAGAAGTTCTTCTTTTGAATATCCATAATTGATACATGCTGCATTATTTACAAAGACATACTTTCCATTTTCATCTATCCATAGGATAGTATCAGAAATTGAATCGATCGAAAACTGAGTAAATTGTAATAGATGGTTAATCTTTGTTTGTTGATCATCAAACAAATTTTGATTTTGTTTTAGAATATGGTTTTCCTTTTCAAGCCTCTGGATTTCTGCAATTAAGGTTTCGTATGATTCAGGCGAAGTCGGCATAAGGAATAACATATTTTCGTAATTAAAGAAAAAATTGCCAAGAATTAAGTGATTGAAGAAAGAGAAATCCATTGATTGGAATTTGACTTGACCAATACAGAATTTTCGATTTTACTAAACACCTTCTCATTATGGCTTGTTTGTTTTGTCAAAAAGGTTTCAATACTTTTTCTCGATTGGAACCCATCCATGATTTAAATCAAACTCCTGAGTTTACAATCCATGATATTGTTGGAGAATCTCGGAATCCCTACCGAGAAATTTATGAGTGTTCGGATTGCCATCATTTCTGGTGGATCCGAGTCAAAGGGACAGGTGATCCTAGGTCCACTTATCCTGAGTACTATGAACAAACCGCAGAGTTATTCGACGACCAACGTTCAGAATTGATTCAGAACCCAACCGTTGCCCAATTATTGCAACATTCGGAATCAAAATTTCCTTACACATTTTTTCCCGAAATTCTAGAAACAATCTCCAAAAGGGAACCAGAGACTCTCAAAAGAATTTTTTTAGATCGAGTTCCGAATTTACCAAGTTCAGCCAAACAATGGTTACGCAAGTGGTTTCAAAAACAATTTCCAAAGGATTACGATGAGGAGAAGGAAAGAGGTTTCCCGAGCCATGCAAGTTTAGTGATACCTTTAGCTAACAATGAATTGGTATTGGTCACTGAATGGGTTGCGATAAACCAATGTGTCGTATTATCGGAAATAGATGATTTGTATACTTTGACTGCTATAAAATTACCAGAAAATAAGGTCCTTTGGAAACAAACAGTGAATCGACCTTTTTTAGAAGGAATCTCGATTCCATATTTATTTTACCAATCCGGTTATCTTTGTTATTTCCAAGGATTTCAAAATGGTTCAGAGTATTTTTCTCAACTCAATCGACCAAACGAATTACTTGTGTTTGATCTACAAGGAAATCTATTACTCTCGATACCACTTTCCTTTCGTTGTTATGAAATTCTTTCGACAGAGGAGCGTGACGTTTCTGAAAATCGGGTTATTCAAAATTTTCAATTTTCAATTCTATCGGATACCTTATATTTACCCCATACAAATGAAGTCCATGTTTATGATTTAATTACAAAAAAAATCTTACAAAAAATTAAAACACCAAATGGTGAAATTTTTTCAGGTAAAGTTTTCCAAACAGAATCAGGTGTTATTTTGTTTCATACACTTAAAGGTGTGTTTGCTGTGAATGAAAATTGGGAAATTGTATTCCAATACCAATCAAAATATCATCCTGTCATGATTGACTCCAATTTGAATTTTTATTATTATTATTCCATTATCGAAAGTATCCAAACAGGTGAACAAAAACGATTTTACCAAGAGAAGGATTCCGATATAAAATTGTTATTTGAATTGGCATCACCTCCAGTAATGTTCCCTGAAGGAATTTTGATTCCTTTTGTTTGGGATAAATCGTTTCTCTTAAACCAGAACTTAGAGTTGATCAAGGAATTAGATATCACTTCATCAGACACACTTGGTCCACATTCATTCGGAACAAACAAAGTTCCAATCCTTGTGTCCGATGAGAACATTACCATTACCAATGATTTTGATTCCATCGCGATGATCGATTTTTTAGGAAATCAATTATGTATTCTGCCGATCCAATCGGAGGTTCTTAATGTTTTTAGTTTTGATGGAAAACACACTGTCGTGATCCTAACTTGTTTTGATGAATATAGTGAAGAGAACCAAGTGGAATTCATTTTTTTGGATCATAAAGGGAAAATCTTGCTTAAAAAAATCTTACCTGGTCCAGAAGGATTGAGTGTGAGTTTTGATGGGATTCTTATATTTGCTCAAAAAAACCAGATTTATTCCTTAGATTTGTTTGTCGAAAGTGATCTATATCTAAAAAATTTATGAAAAATTGTAAATTCATATTCATTCTATGTTTGGTAACATTGTTTAGGATCGAATTATACTCAGAAAGTACAATCGTCAATCTCAATCAATTAAATGATAAACCAATCCAATTAGTACCTTCTATATATGTTTTGGAAGATCCAACAAATGCATTGGATTATTTGAGTATCAAATCGAATGAAAAAAATCTGCGATTTCAAAAGGTAACGAATGCCAAAGAAGCCTTTAATTTTTCTTATTCAAAATCAACTTATTGGCTTAAAGTAAATTTTACTAATCCTAACGAACTTCCGATGGATACGGCACTTGTAATCTCTTACCCGAGATTAAAAACATTGGATTTGTTTTTAGAAACTCATGATCAAGTAAAAAATATTCCTTCAGGATATTCAATTCCTTCCAACAATCGCCCATACCAATCTCGATTTTTTGTATTCCCTATCCAATTTTCTGCGAAATCGTATGCTACTGTCTATTTAAAAGTAAACTCCCCAAATGCAATTAATCTACCGATTCAAATTTGGAAACAAAAATTCTATGATCGGCATGAAATCGACGATCATGTGATACAAGCTCTTTATTTTGGAATCACATTAGCAATGATAACCTTTAATTTGTTTTTGTATTTTATACTTAGGGATATTAGTTATTTTTTATATGTCTTAGTTGTTTTAAGTTCTGCACTTGCTATTGCAACTCACAATGGAATAGCATCGGAATACCTTTGGAATTACTCTCCATGGTTGGATCAATATTCTATAAATATATTCATCTCTGTAGTATTGATTTTGTTTTTGATCTTTATGCGAAATCTCTTACAGACTAAAAATGTTCTTCCAAAATTAGATCCTTGGAATTGGTTTTTTATCGTAGTACAAATCATACTACCCATTGCTTATATTTTTTCTTTTGATACTTTTATCAAGTGGTTAGTATTAAGCCATACGGTTACTTCGCTTTGGATTTTATTACTTGGGGTCCTTTGTTCACTCAAAAAACAAAGGATTGCTTATTTTTTTCTTCTCGCCTTTTCTTTTTTATTTTTAGCCTTAATTATATCTACTTTGAGAGCACTTGGTTATATTCCAACAAATGTATTTACAATTGAAGGGCCACAATATGGTTCAGCTGCTGAGATGGTATTACTTGCATTTGCCCTTGCTGATCGATACAATAAGATTATCAAAGAGAAAGAAATTGCTGAAAACAAAGTGAAAATTAATTTAGAGAAATCTAATTTTGAATTAGAGGAAAAAGTTAAAGAAAGAACATTTAAACTAAACCAAACATTAAGTGTTCTACGAAGAGACTTGGATGTCGCAAAAAAAATCCAAGAAAATTCTATCTCCATCGATCCTAATTTAAGAAAAAATTTATATTTCGATTATCGATACTTACCCGTCTCTGAAGTTGGTGGAGATTTTTTTGATATCACACATTTAAAAGATTCAAGTTACAGAATTCTTGTCGCTGATGCAACTGGACACGGAGTTCATGCTGCAATGATAACGATGGCAATCAAAGGATTGTATGATCCTATAAAGGAATTTGAACTCCCACCTAATAAAGTGATCGAAATTTTTAATGAAGAATTTATGGATAATTTTGTATCATTGAATAGTTTGTTAACAGCTATCATTATCGATATTCATTTTGAAAATCATACAATAGAATTTGCGTCGGCAGGCCATCCAGCTGCTGTATTGATACAAAAAGAGAGAACGACTCTTTTACCAAAAACAGGTAGAATGATTGGTTTGAAAAAACAAACTCAATATGAAAATAAAAGACTCAATTTTGGGACTGGTGATCGTTTGTTTGTCTTTACCGATGGTGTTTATGAAGTCGTTAATCAAAAAGAGGAAGAATTTGGTGAAGAACAATTGCATCATCATCTTTTGGAGACGAGGGAGTTGCCCCTCTTTGACGTACTTGATCGCCTGCTAAAAACGCTACAAAATTTTCAAAAAACCGAAGAACGCCAGGACGATTTAACGATTCTGGGATTCGATTTGTGACTAAAATTCTATTTTTGATATAAAATACTTTGATATTAAATTATTTTATATCAAAGTAGGTGACCGGCCTGTCTATTTGATAAGAGGTTTTTCTTTAAGAATTAAAATGAATCCATTGTATCAAAAAACAAAATTAGGCAATTTAGAACTCAAAAATCGAGTCGTCATGGCTCCAATGACAAGGTCAAGATCCATCAATAATATTCCAGGAGATATTGTAGCAACTTATTATGAACAAAGAGCTGAGGCAGGACTTATCATCACAGAAGGTACTTCACCATCTCCGAATGGTTTAGGTTATGCGAGAATTCCAGGAATTTTTTCTTCAGAACAAACCAATGCTTGGAAAAAAGTTACTGAAAAAGTACACAACAAAGGTAGTAGAATATTTGTTCAATTAATGCATACTGGTCGAATTGGGCATGAAAAGAATTTACCTAAATCGGCAAAAGTTTTAGGACCTTCTGCTATTATGGCAAAAGGAACAATGTGGACTGACAGTGATGGAATGTTAGACCATCCAACTCCGAAAGAAATGTCTAAAGAGGAGTTACAATCCACCATCGCAGAATTTGTAACTGCTTCAAAAAATGCCATTGATGCAGGATTTGATGGAGTTGAATTACACGCAGCAAACGGATATTTGTTGGAACAATTTTTACATCCATCATCCAACCAAAGGACTGATGAATATGGCGGTTCAATCGAGAATCGTTTGCGATTTGTTTTAGAAGTTGCAGTCGCTGTAAGTAATGCAATCGGAAAAGAAAAAACAGGAATCCGTTTGTCTCCATATGGCGCATTTAACGATTTATTCCCATTTCCTGAAACACATGACGAATATTCATTGTTAGCTGAAAAATTAAATGAAATTGGAATACTATATGTGCATTTAGTTGATCACTCGTCAATGGGTGCCCCGGTTGTGGAACCAAAAACAGTCAAAGCAATTCGAGAGAATTTTAAGGGAGCTCTCATACTAAGTGGTGGTTATGATTCGATTCGGGCAAATAAAGACATCGAGGCAGGTAACGCAGATTTGGTGGCATTCGGGAAACCATTTTTAGCAAATCCTGATCTCGTAACAAGATTTCAAAAAAATATACCACTTGTAAATTTTGATGAAACTACTTTATATACCCCAGGCGAAAAAGGATACACTGATTATCCATTTTCATCCTAACTAAAATTATGCGAGCGCCCAAAAATCTTTGGGCGCCTCCCAATTTATCTATAACATTGATTGATTTATAAAGGGAACGGGCTCTTTCGGGGTCCGCTTTCGCTCCCGTCCTGCGGAGTTGCTCCACACCTCCTTGGACCTAGCCCTCCAGATCCCTGGCGCAAGAGAGATATCATTTGGATGATTGGTTGGTAGAAACATTCGAGAAGACGAAAATACGAACTAATTTGAAAGAAAAATTTTGAGATTCACAAAGCAGTTTCGTTTTTGCGTGGAATATGATAAGGAGAAAACATTGGGTGGCGGGTCTAGTTCCCCACCCTGAATCGGGTGGGGATTCGCATATCCATTTAGTATCACGCACCTCCCAGAAATACTTGGATTCTTTTCCCTAAATCCTTGACAAAAAAAGCGAATCTAGCTCATTTAACCAAAAGGTTAATTAACTAAATGGTTAAATTTCAACATTCGGAAGAAACATTAGATTCTACATTCCAAGCACTAGCGGATCCTACGCGAAGGAAGATCTTGATGCAATTGGTTTCTGGTGAAGCGACTGTTATGGAATTAGCTGAACCATTTCAGATGAGTTTACCTGGTATTTCAAAACACATCAAAGTATTAGAAAAGGCAGGATTGATTGAACGTGGTAAATCTGCTCAATACCGTCCTTGCCGCATAAAAGTAGAAGCATTGGAAGAAGCAAACCAATGGTTACAACAGTATAAACAATTATGGGAAGAAAGATTAGATCGACTTGATCAGTATTTGATGGAGTTACAACAATCGAAAGGAAAGAAAAAGAATGTTTAAACAAGACATGACCGTTTCGTTAGAAGAAAAAATTGTTAGAATGGAAAGAATTTTCCAAGCACCACTAAAACTTGTTTGGGAGGTTTGGACAAATCCTTTACACATTGAAAAATGGTGGGGACCCAAAGGATTCACTAATCCGACCGTAGAATTTGATTTTAAAGTCGGTGGATCGTATCGTATTGTTATGCGATCACCTGATGGAGTAGATTATCCAGTAGTTGGAAAATTTTTAGAAATTACACCTTATGAAAGTTTTGTTATGACCGATTTAGTTGATGAACATCCAGATGAGTGGGTCAAAGAAGTTCAAAAAATGGCAGGGGTCACTGGTGATCGGTCCATGCTAAATTCAAAATTAAGAGTATTGTTCGAAGAAACGAACGGTAAAACAAAAGTGATTTTGCTAACTGAATTTATGAACAACCAAATTCGTGATGGTTTTGCAAATTCTGGCATGAAGGAAGGTTGGTCACAAAGTTTCGAAAAGTTAGAATCTGAAGCTTTGCCGAAAACAAATGAACTAATTATCGAAAAAAAATTATCACATCCGATCGACTTAGTTTTCTCTGCTTTTGCTGATCAATTAAATATAAATAGTTGGTGGGGTCCAAATGGTTTTACTACGACGACAGAATCCAGAGATTTTAGAGTTGGTGGAAAATGGATTTATACCATGAAAGGACCAGATGGTAAAATCTATCCAAATTTGGTAGAATATAAAGTCATAAAAGATTTCGAATATATTGAATATCTTCATGGTTCTGGAGATTCAACAAAAGATGATAATTTTTTAGTAAAGATTTGGTTTACATCAATAAACAAAAATCAAACAATCATAAAAATGAATATGATATTTCCTAATGCAGAAATTAGAGATACAGTTGTTTCATTTGGAGCTATTGAAGGTGCTCACCAAACAATCAGTAGGTTAAATCAATATTTGAATTAATAATTCAAATTTAGTAGGAAAAATTATGACACGAAAAAGTTTATGGAATGATTTAAAAAAAGCCCTAGCTGGATCTGAAGAAGATTATACTGAAGTTAGTATGCAAAAGGCAGTTTTTCTCCTCTCAGTTCCAATGATTTTGGAGTTAGTTTTAGAATCAGTTTTTGCAGTTGTAGATATCTATTTTGTTGGTAAAATTGGTCCTTCCGCAGTTGCCACAGTTGGACTTACTGAAACATATCTCTTTCTACTTTATGCAGTAGCAATGGGTTTATCATTTTCTGTAACAGCCATTGTCGCTCGAAGGATTGGTGAAAAAGAAAAAGATAAGGCTGGAGTAGCGGCGATTCAATCCATCTGGATAGCTATCATCTCTTCTATTCCCTTCTCAATCGCAGGTATCTTTTATTCACAAGAGCTCTTGGCACTTATGGGTGCAGACGAATGGGTACTTAGTGAAGGTTATCACTATATGCAATGGATGTTAGGTGGTAATTTAATCATTGTCTTGTTATTTCTAATTAATGCCGTTTTCCGTGGAGCAGGTGATGCAGCAATCTCAATGCGTGTACTTTGGATTGCTAATGGTTTCAATATCATTTTGGATCCTATTTTTATATTTGGATGGGGTCCAATACCAGCCTTTGGAATCACAGGTGCTGCAATTGCGACTAACATTGGAAGAGGAATCGGTGTATTATTTCAACTTTGGTTATTATTCAAAGGTGGAAAACACATTAAAATAGTAACCAGTCATTTAAAAATTGAATGGGATACAATTTCGGGCATTCTAAAAACATCACTTGGTGGAATTGGACAGATGATTGTTGGTATGACATCATGGATTTTTATCATGAGAATCTTATCAGAGTTTGGAAGCCAGACTGTTGCCGGAGCAACCATTGCACTTAGGACGATGATGTTTACATTGATGCCATCTTGGGGAATGTCAAACGCAGTCGCAACATTAGTAGGTCAAAATTTAGGGGCAGGAAAACCGGATCGAGCAGAACAATCTGTATGGTTTACCGGGTTCTGTAATATGGGTTATCTAATTCTTGTATCTATCATTTATTTTTTTTATAGCGAGAATATAATTTCAATTTTTAGTACAGACCCTTCAGTGATCATGATTGGATCGGAATGGTTAAGAATTGTTTCTTATTCTTATTTTATCTACGCATGGTGGATGGCAGCTAGCCAAGCTTTTAATGGAGCAGGTGATACGATGACTCCAACCAAAATCAATGTAATCTTTTTTTGGATCATTCAGATCCCTTTGGCGTATACACTCGGGAAATATTTTAATTTCGGTTATAGTGGTGTGTTTTGGGCAATGATGTTGTCTGAAACTTCTGTTGGTGTATATACTTTATGGTTATTCACCAAAGGGAAATGGAAAGAAACAAAAGTCTAATGAAATTTCGGTGAACGTATATGAATCAAAAATTGCCTGCAAATATCGATGAATATATCAATTCTTTTCCAAAGGATGTACAATTGATTCTTTCTAATATCAGAAAGGTCATTCGAAAAGTGGCACCAAATGCGACTGAAGCAATGAGGTATGCAATTCCAACATTCATAGAGAACGGAAATCTTGTTCATTTTGCTGCATTTAAAAAACATATTGGTTTTTATGCTCTTCCTTCTGGGAATCTCGCTTTCCAGAAGGAAATTTCAAAATATAAAAATGGGAAAGGATCGATTCAATTCCCTCTGGATGAACCTATACCATATACCTTAATCAAAAAAATAGTCCAATTTAGACTAAAAGAAAACTTAGGGAAAATAAAGAAAAAAGTTCAAAAAAAAAAGGCTATAAAATTAAAACATCCAATCACAAAGAAGTAATCAATTCAGATTCGTTTTTATTTCGGTATTATTATTTCCTATTTTAGTTTCTCAAAATCATAAAATCTTATTTGAATTTACAAAATTTAGATTTTGTTTTCTAAGTTAACCCTTTAGTGTTCATAACGAGGTACATAAGTGGAGTTTGAGAATCGAAGTATTTTGTATTTATGGAACAGTCGTGTTATGTTTGCAACGAACAATATGCAGACAGATTTTCATTCACATTATGCAGCCACATTAGCAATTTCATTAGATAACAATATTACAATCGAAACTGAATTAGGAAAGGAAGAATATCGTGTTGCTTTAGTTGGACCAAATACTTATCATAGAACCGTTTCACCGGGTGTACAGATGATTGCATTATTGATTGATCCAGAAACATACGAATTTGGATCTATCTCTAAATCTATTTCTTCAGGCGAAGTAAAACGATTAGACATTCGAAAATTTTTACATCTAATCGAATCTTTAAAGTTATTGTATTATGGTGAGTTAAATAATTTAGAAGCAACACAACTTCAGCTTAAATTACTTAGGACTGTTTATCCTTTTGAAGAACTAAATATTTCAATCGACCCAAGAATACAAAAAATCGCTAAAAAAATTCGATTAGAAATTCCGAACAAAATTTTAATGAAAGAGCTTGGAAAAGATTTTTCAATTTCAGAAGACAGATTGATTCGATTGTTCAAAGAGAATCTTGGGATTCCACTCCGAAGGTATTTATTGTGGGTTCGCATTTTACGTGCTGTGAAAGAAATAAAAGAAGGAAACAATTTAACAGACGCTGCACATGCTGCCGGTTTTTCTGATTCAGCACATTTTTCGAGAACATTTAAGGAGAATTTCGGATTTATACCTTCACAATTTTTTGGTCATCTCAAAACCGCAGAAGTTAGATTTTGCGATTCGTTTGGTAACGAAGAATAAATTTAATAAATACCGGAATCATTCAAGCAAAGAAATCCAATGTTTGTTATTCTCTTTTCCTAATAAGGAAAAATAACAAATGCCCTTACTCCATGAAAAAGGATTCTTATCAAAAATATCCTCAAAACTTTCGAAGTTAAAATCAGAATCGATTCATATTCCTTCTCTCGAGGAAAAAAACGGTTTTTTAAAAGCACAAAAATTAGCATACGACTGTGTCACAACCATTGAAAAAGAAATGTTACCTGGTTGGACTGAAAAACAAACCACAAAACGTATGGATGAATATTTACGAGATCATGGAGTCAAAGTATTTTTACATAGACCGTTTGCTTGGTTTGGTGAACACGCAAGATTTGATGGATATAAACGATTCACACAATTTCATCCTAGTAACAAACGATTGTTAGAAGAAGAACCTTTTATCTTAGATGTGTCACCTGTTGTCGATGGGTATATTGGTGATATAGGTTATTCAACTTGTTTAGTTAAAAATCAAGAATTAGATTCTGGTATGAAATATCTTTTGAAACTTCGAGAGGAAATTCCAAAATATTTTTCATCTTCGATGTCTCCTTCAGAAATCTGGTGGAAAATCGATTCAGATGCTAAAAATTCAGGTTTCGATAATATACATTCTTTGTATCCATTTGCTGTTCTTGGCCATAGGGTTTATAAGGTAAACCTACCCAATATTTCTTTTCCATTATTACCTGTTAGTTTCGCAAGTTGGTTTAGTTTACAAGCTTCATATGAATTTTTATCTCATAAGGTTTTGCCCGAACTACTCACTCCTGATCACGAAGGTGAAAAAGTTGGTTTATGGGCAATTGAACCACATTTAGGTAAAGGCAAAACCGGATTTAAATTTGAAGAGATATTGGTCGTAGAAAAAGACAAATCCTACTGGTTAGATGATGAAGTACCACATGTTAAAAAATACCAATCTTTAAAGGAAACTATATGAAATATTTATTATGTACCAATTCAATTCTTTTGTTCTACTTTCTTTCATTTTTTGGATGTAATACAAACAACATTAAAATTGGGAAACCTTATCAACTGGGAAACGTTCCTATCTCAATCAAAAATGTAACAAAACCAGATCCGTTCATTGAACACTTAAATATTAGTTTTCCAGAGTTACCTGGGCATGATGATCTTATCTTTGATCAAAAAAATCAAGTTGCCTATGCCTCAGGAATGGATGGATGGATTTGGAAATTGGATTTCAAAACAAAATCTGCTGAAGCCTGGGTAAAACCTCCTGTGAATCCAGCAGGATTACAATTTTCAAACAATAAACAAGAATCTATCCTGACTTGTGCCTCACGGTTAGGTGGAATGGATTATGCAGATAAGAGTGGTGTTGGACTATATGAGATCAATATCAAAACAAAAACTGTACATCCTTTGATACTAAACTTACCAAAAATAGAAAAAGATGAATTTGAAATTGTTTATCAAGAATCAAAACGACCAATTTTTTCTCTAAATAAATTAAACGAATCAATTTCTAGAGCATTTTCATTATGTAACGATCTGGCTGTATCTAAAGATGGGAACAGAATTTACATATCAGAACCCTTTGAACGGCCTAACGCAGCCATGGGAAGTGGGGCAGTACCAGAAGCTATTGGATTATATCCACATGGTAAATTATGGATGTATGATCGAAAACATAATACAATTTCACTGATCATGAATGGATTTACCTTTGTCGATGGGATAGTCATTGCGTCTCATTCCAGTACGAAAGAGGAGTCTGTCATCATAACAGAAACAACAAAATTTAGAATCATCAAAGCAAATATAAGTGGCAAAAAAGAAGGAACTTTTGAAGTTCTGTTTGAAAATCTTCCTGGATTAGCTGATGGATTAGAACGAGATGCCAAAGGAAGGATCTGGGTTGGAATCATAAAACCTCGATCTGGTCTAATTAATTTTATTCACAACAATCCTTGGATAAAATCATTTTTGTTATCACTTCCACAAAAACTTTTACCGATTGCGAAAAAAACAGGAATACTCGTTTTGGACCCTTCAGGAAGCAATGCTTTGTACTACACATTACATGATGGATCAAAAATTAAGGATATCTCCGTTGCTGTCCCACATGAAGACATTATTTACCTCCCTTCGTTTGACAACTCTTCACATGGATTGTATTCCATTTCGATCAATAAATTTGAATTAGGCGAATCGAAATGAAAGTTTTAATAAAGTTTCTTATTCTAACTCGAATTAAAATTTTCTCATATTTTTTGATTATTCTATGTATCAATTTTTTAAATTGTAAAACACCAGAAGATTATTTTAAAAATCAAATCAAAGAGCCAATAGATCTTACTTATAATTCAAGTATTATTTCAATCAAATCAGAAGGAGATCCAATCAAACAAAATGTAACGATTAGTGGAAATCAATTACCAGCCCAAGATGAAATTTTACTACAGGAAGATTTAAATAGAGCATTTGTTGCATCTATCGATGGTTGGATTTGGAAAGTTGATTTAGTAACTAATATAGCAGAACCATATGTGAAAACTCCTCTTCTTCCAGGCGGGATGGTCTTCCACCCCAAGGACCAAGATATTATTTATATGTGTTTGTCTCGGGGCAAAGATCATTTAGATACGGTAAAAGATATCCCAGGAATTTATGAATTAAAAATATCCACAAAAAAAATTCGTAAAATTGGAACGCGAGTCCCATTAGCAAACAAATCAATTGAACCCAAGAAAGGACAAATAGGAACATTTTATCCATGGAACCAAGAGAAAAAATTTCGATTCTCTGATTTAAATGAAATCAATAGTCGGAATATTGAAAAAGCCGATGACATTGCCATTAGTAGAGATGGAGAACGAATTTATTTTACAGAGCCTTATGATCATCCAAATTCAATTTTAGGTGTAAGTTCTCAATCGAAACATGAAGTACTTACACTTGGTAGAAATGGCCATTTATGGAAATATGATTTAAAAGATAATACGGCAAGTTTGATCGCTCATCAATACACTTACCTCGATGGAATTTTGTTGGAATATTCTGATCAGAAATCCGAGTCATCCATTTTATTGAATGAACTTTCTATGTCTAGACTCATTCGACTTCACCTAACAGGAAATAAAATGGGAGAGGATGAGATTGTGATTGATGGCCTTCCAGGATTTCCTGATGGAATGGATCGCGATCCACATGGTAGAATTTGGATTGCCCTCCCCGTTGAAAGATCAAAATTAATTAATTGGCTACATAAACATCCATTTTGGAAACACCTTGTATTATACATTCCTGAAACATTATTACCTGTTTCTAAAAAGACAGGTATCCTTTCACTGTCGCCTAACGGAAATAAGCCTAATTATTTTGCAATACATGATGGAAGTTTATTTTCCCATATAATAGTTGTCGTTCCTGGAAAGAAAAAATTGTATCTGGCCGTTTATCAAGAGGGATTTAAAGGATTTGTTAGTATGCCGTACCCTAACAATATTTAAATGATAATATTGGGCGCCTCGCAAATGGATTGTATATATTTCTAACTTTATAAAGGCGATCCCGCTCTTCGTTCCAATCTTTCCCGTCGGGAAAGGATTTCCACTTCGATCGGTGGCGCTAAGATTTCATTCTCAGGGTACCTTTCATTACATATATGAATCAAATATGAACTTTTTGGATGAATTTTTTTTCGAATAACAAATTGGCTTTTTTATTTTGAGAAGTTGTGGTAAGTGGAAATCATTGGGTGGCGGGTCTAGTTCCCCTCCCTAAATCGGGCGGGGATACCTATACTCAATTGTGTACTCCCCCATACAAGTTTCATGGTTAGATCCTGTCCTCACAACGCTTCGAGGCACGGCGTCGCTAAGGCGAAAGCCATCGTGGCTTTCTTACTGTAACATTCGTTCCCTATGGGTCACTCATGTTCCAGCTCGCACCACTGTTCGAGTCACTCGGTTTGCTTAGAATGATTGGATTGTTGAAAGACTGTCATGCGGGCGAAGGGACTCGCCCTCTCCGCTGTTCGGACATCCTGTCCTCACAACGCTTCGAGGCACGGCGTCGCTCGATGAAAGCCATCGTGGCTTTCTTACTGTAACATTCGTTCCCTATGGGTCACTCATGTTCCAGCTCGCACCACTGTTCGAGTCACTCGGTTTGCTTAGAATGATTGGATTGTTGAAAGACTGTCATGCGGGCGAAGGGACTCGAACCCTCGCCAGAAGCTTGGAAGGCTGCTGTGCTACCGTTACACCACACCCGCGACGTATATACATAGTTTTGGTTGAGGGTTAAGGGTCAATGATTTTTGGTTCCAGAATGTGAGGGTGGAGGAAAATGAGTCTATGGCCCTCCCACAAGCACTCGAAAATTACCGAAAACAATATCGAAAAATTAAAATTTTCCAAGACATTTCATCCGTTCTCCATTGGGACTCGGAAGTGATGATGCCTGTCGAGGGTCGTGAATATAGGTCCAGCCAAATCGCCGCAGTTGCGGAACTCACCCATGAATGGATGACGGACAAATCATTTTTGGAACAAATCCAAAGTGCAAAACTATCTGTCAAAGACCTCCCTGAATCAGAAAGGCCAATGTGGAATCGTGAATTGGAAATTTTAATGGAGGAGAAAGAAAAAGCTGATAAGTTACCTTCAGAGTTTGTCGCCGATTTTGCAAAGTTAACAAATTTAGCTCATGCTGAATGGGCAGAAGCAAAAAAGGAAAAAAACTTCAAATTGTTTTCAAAACGATTAGAAGAACTTGTAAATTTATCAAAAAAACAAGCGGATTATTTTGGTTATACGACTGAACCGTATGATGCATTGTTAGATTCATATGAAAAAGGTGCCAAAGCAAATCAAATTCAATCCTTGTTTTCGGATCTAAAAAATTCGCTAATACCAATTGTAAGTAAAGCTCCTCATTTTGAAAGTCCCTTCAAAAATCCCATTTCTATCGCAAAACAAACCAAATTCTGCAATCGTCTTCCGGCAATCCTTGGACTTACAACAAAAGAATCTCGATTAGATATTAGCAATCATCCATTTTCGACAAGTTTAGGAAAAGGTGATAAAAGAATCACAACTCGTTATTCAGAATCAGATCCATTATCGTCCATCTTTGGTGTGTTACATGAAACCGGACATTCATTATATGAATCAGGTCTGTCAAAAATGCCTGACTGGCCAAATCCATTGACGGAATACTTAAGTTTGGGAATACATGAATCACAGAGCCGACTATGGGAAAACCAAGTTGGCCGCTCCTTACCATTTTGGGAATTCATGTATCCAATTTTATTGAATGATTTCGAAATGTCTGAAAAAGAACTCCCTTTTCAACAATTATACCAATACATCAATAGTACAGAAAAATCAAAAATTAGAGTAGAAGCTGACCAAGTAACATATAACCTTCATATCATTTTACGATTTGAAATTGAAAGAGATTTGATTAATGGTAAAATCCAAGTAAATGAATTACCTGAAATTTGGAATTCAAAAATGAAAGAAAGTTTCGGTATGACCATTGAAAATGATGCAGAAGGAGTTTTGCAAGACATTCATTGGTCGATGGGAGCATTTGGTTACTTTCCAACATATACATTAGGAAATATTTTTAGTGCTCAATTTTACAAAAAATTCACAGAAGAATATCCAAATTCGCATAACAAGTTTTCTGCGAATGGTGATTTTTCAGATTTATTAAATTGGTTAAGGAAAAACATCCACTCCAAAGGGAAAATTTTAAAAATAGAAAATTTGGTGCAGGAAGCAACTGGAGAATCTGCCAATGCAAAATATCTCATTTCATATTTAGAAGAAAAGGTAAAAGAAGTTTCAATTTCTAATTAATTGAAACGATAAAGGAAACAAAATGTCAGGATCAGAACAAGTATTAGAAAAACTAAGCCAACTTTCATATTTCGATAATTTAGCACTGTACTATTTGTGTAATGAAACACCACCTCAAACGTTAGCTTTGGCTTTTTTACAAATGGATGAAAAAATCGCAGGATCTATGTTAGGTGTATTGGATTTACAACGAAGAAAGTATGTCCATGAATTAATGGCTTTACAAAAAGATTCTTCGGAAGAGTCAAAAAAAGCCGCCGCAGAAGGATTACTACTGATTGCTGACGGACTCATTTCTCGAAATTTGATAAGCAAACAAGGTCAGTATTTTTTCGGAACCAAAAAATAATACATTCCCAAACTTAAGAAAATCCAACCCAATAAAAAACTCACTCCTCCAAAAGGAGTGATTGCTCCTAGGATTTTAATCCCTGTTATGGCAAGCGTATACAAGCTAAATGAAAAAACAAAAATCCCAGCTAAAAACAGCCAGGCAGAGATTTTAAAATACTTTTGGCTTTTTGTGGAAGCTTCATTCATTTCTGCCATTAACATAATCATAAATGTTAATATGGCAACGATAGTATGGTAAAAATGATAACGATTCCCTGTTTCAAAGGTTACCATAAGTTCAGGTGAGATGATTTTTTTTAATCCATGCGCTCCAAATGCGCCTATAGCAACTGCTAAAAATCCAGAGAAACAAATTAGTAAGATCAGTACTAAGTTGGATTGCTTCTTGACAAGTTTCATATTGAATACTTCCTATTGCCTATGACATCAGATCCATCCGGAAAGAATACTAAATTTGTACGAGTTTGGCGACAACTCAGCGTAGACGATGTGAAAAAACAATTACTTTATATTGATGATCTTTACGGAACCTGTGGGAATTGTAAAAAACTCGGACTCAATTATCTAAAGGACAAAAAATGCCCAGATTGTGGAATCACATTTAAATACTTAGCAACAAAGTTAAGTAAGGTGGGAGATATAGCTAAAATTCTTAGTAGAATTGAAAAAGAAGGATTAGATCTAACTTTGATAGAAAGAGAAGATTTTGAAAGATCCAGTGCCTCTGATGCAGCTCGAGATCTTTTTAAATCATAAAACAACTTTAAACCTCAGAATTTAAAAGACCAACCAAATTGTGCTGTTTTGTTATGTGCCGCAGTGTCTTCCCATGCATCAAATGCACGGACAGCACGTGTGACAGCCAATGCAGCAAAAATACCAACCGCATTAGGTGAATCCCAAACATTACCTGGCCCTTTTACATTTAACATGTTGTCATAAATATTCTTTTTTGGCAAATTTTCTTGGGCATATAAATATGCTCCACCTACCAAAACCAAATCACATAAAAAATAGATACTCATACTTACAAAAGTATCTCGGTTTGTGAATAAAGGCGAATTCCAAGAATTGTATCCTACTGAAGCCATAGGTGTGATTAAGTTCAAACCTTGAGAGACAATATGGTATTTTTCTGATAAGGGAACAGCTGATTCATGTGGAGGTTTTTGTAGAAGCTCTTGTTCCATAATTTGTTTCCACATTTTTTCTTGTCCCCTTCTTGGAGACTCAATTCGAATAATTGAATCAGGAGATGTTTTTCCAACTTTCCCAACATAAATATTAAAATCATAAGGATTACTCCAACGATTTTTGTAACGATAAACAAACCCTTGTGTTTTTTCGTCAGCGTAAAAATCCGGATCCAGTTTGTTCAAAAGAGCTAGTAATCGAATGTTCACATCTTCTGGGCCACCCAAGATTTCCACTGTTTCTCCAGCATAAATAGAAATAGGAAGAAACAAAACAAAGACAAAAAAAAGTATAATTCTCGTTATGCGAATTTTAAATCCATTAATTAAAAATTTCATGATTGGACCACTGGTAATTGAAGATATGCGTTGATTAAACCTAAGGAATTGTATGTAGCATGACAAGCCATGGCAATCCAGAGGTTCCCTGTTTTGATATATAAATAACCGAAAAACATCCCAACACCACAAATGATAAAAGGTATGGCGACGGAAGTTCCTTCCCCATAATGTAACCAACCAAACAATAAGGATACGATCAATAATCCTTCTTGCGTTAATCCTTTGTCGATAAAGGCTTTCAGTAAAAATCCTCTAAAAAAGATTTCCTCTAAAATTCCAGTGATGATCCCTACCACATAAATTCCCCATGCGAGTAAATAACCATTTCCGTGGATGGATTCGTATAATTTTTTTGCAAAAACACCTGACTCTAGAGGAACCGATAATTTTTCAAGGATCACACCGAAAACCACAACTACAAAAAAACAAATGAAACCATTGGTGATTCCACGCAGTAATATCGGTATCGATAATTCGTCTTGTAAGTTGGTAACAGGGATTTGTAAAACTTTCTTATATAATAAATACCCAAGTCCCACATAACATAAAAACCATGGAATCGAATGTCCTAAGAGATAGTGTGGTTTTTCAGAAAATACAATTTCGTAAAATTGGCTGAGTAAAAGATTTGGGTTTTCTAAAATTTCTTTTTGGAATTGGTCTTTGATTGGAGTGACGATTTTTTGATATTCCGCCAATAGACCTGAAAAATCGAGCTTACCCTCTGAATATTCTTCATACAGAGGTAAAATCTGCTCTTCAGGGATTCTGTGGTTTAAAACCGAATGGTTTACAAACGCTAAAAAGAAAACGGAATAAAAAAAAGAACAAACATAAACGAGACCCAAAGAATAGGCTGTGAGCCGAAAGATCTCAAATAATCGATTCTGCATCTGCCTTACAGTTCCTCAATTTCGGCAAGAATCGTCATCGTTTTTTTGAGAAAAGGTCGATAATCATTTTAGAAGATTATGTCTAAAAGCGTCGTTTTTCTCAAATGGGCTGTGATTTGGGTCTGCTTTGGTGCCGTTTCCCACTTGTTTGCAGGTCCACTGACTTTGGCTAATTTGGAATATTCCAATCCATCGTTAAAAAATCTTCGATCTGAAATCAAAGAAAACTTACGAATCTCCAAATCGGGTACCAAAAAAGAAATCTTAATCCCACTAAAATACTATGAATATAAAGTTCAAAAGGAAGATAATTTTTTTAAAATAATGGCTCGTACCGGTATGGATTTAGAAACTCTTTCATCAGTAAACGAGTTGAGTTCTCCGCATGATTTATCGAGTGGCATGGTATTAGAAATACCAAATATGCGAGGAACATTCCATCCAGAAGAAACCAATGGCGATGAAAAAACAAAACTCTCACTTGCAGAAAAATACCAAATCGATGCGAACAAATTACAATATGATTCTGAACGGGGAAAATGGTTTTTGCCTGGAATTTCTATGGGCAAATCAGAAAAATCATTTTTTTATGGATTCGGGTTTCAGCTTCCACTAACAACCGCTATCATCTCATCAAACTTTGGAAAACGTTTGGATCCTTTTACAAAAAAAGAAACATTCCATGGTGGTTTAGATATGGCCGCCAAACAAGGATCAGATGTTTTTTCTTCAATGGAAGGAGAAGTAAGTTTTGTTGGATCACAAGGTGGATATGGTAATTTAGTTATTATCAAACATAATTTGGGATATGAAACAAGGTATGGGCATTTATTAAACTTTTCTGTGAAATTAGGACAAAAAGTAAAAAAAGGCGAAAAAATTGGAGAAGTTGGTCAAACAGGTAGAGCGACCGGTCCACATTTGCATTTTGAAATTAGAAGAAATTCAAAAAGACAAAGACCTATTTTTCATTCACATTAAAAAAAGATTTTACGACCCAACTTGATTGTGTTACTTCTTGGAATCAATGGACTTTGAAATTCCCCAAGAAGTAGAAACACTTCGAAAAAACATCCAATCTTTTATCGCAGAAGAAATCATTCCTCTGGAAAAACATTATGATTATGAAAAAGGTCGAATGCCAGAAGGTATCAACCAACAAGCGCGTGCTAAAGTAAAGGCTGCTGGTTTTTGGACACCACACCTTCCGAAAGCAGAAGGTGGATTGGGATTAGATTTAATAGGAACATGTATTATTTTTAGTGAACTTGGTCGTTCTCCGATAGCACCTTATATATTCAATTGTGATGCTCCAGATGAAGGAAATATGCACTTACTCTCGTTAGCTGCATCTGAAAAACAAAAAGAGTTGATATTACATCCACTGATCAAAGGAGAACTTCGAACTGGTTTTGCAATGACAGAACCATCTCCTGGCGCTGGTTCAGATCCCACATCCTTACAAACCAATGCAGAAAAACAAGGTGATAAATACATTTTAAATGGACGTAAGTGGTACTGCACTGGAGCCAACGGAGCCAAATATTTAATCGTGATGGCAAAAGTGAATGGAAGTTTCCGTAAAACCACCATGTTCCTTGTACCAACTGATGCCAAAGGTTACACGATGGTTCGGGAGATTGAACTTATGGGATCTCATGGTCCTGGTGGGCATTGTGAACTAAATTTTGAAAATGTAGAAGTTCCTGAAGATATGGTTCTGGGAAGAGTCGGAGAAGGATTTAGATTATCTCAAGAAAGGTTAGGTCCAGCTCGTCTTACACATTGTATGCGATGGACGGGTATGGCAAGGCGCGCACTTTCAATTGCTAGAAGTTATGCGAAGGAAAGAGAAGTGTTTAGCGCAAGGATTGCCGACCACCAAGGAATTCAATGGATGTTTGCGGAGCGTGCAACAGAAATCGAAATGGCTTTTTTATTAACACTCAAAGCAGCTTGGCTCTTAAAAACAGGGAAAGATGCAAGGCAAGAAACTTCGATGGCAAAATGGAAAGTGAGTGAGTCTTTATGTAATACCATTGATATGGCGATCCAAATCTGTGGTGGAAAAGGATATTCACGAGACCTACCACTCGAATTGTTTTACCGAGATGCAAGAGCTGCAAGAATTGCTGATGGTCCATCTGAAGTGCATAAAATGGTCATTGGTCGTAACTATGTTTCCGAAAAATGGGATTTTTAAGCTTAAATGGATCTTAAGGAACTACAAGAGAAAGTAGAAGTTCACCTATCTTCGGTTTGGCAGTCTCCAGTGAAAGTCAAAGAGATCTTTCATTTGAGTGGGGGAGCATGCCAAGATAATTATGCTTTAGAACTTTTATTAAATTCATCGAAACAATCGGTTGTCCTTCGAACTGACAAAGGTGGAAGTTTACTTTCTTCTTTGTCTAAACGAGATGAATATAAAGTCGCTGAACTTGTTTTCAAAGCAGGTGTCAAAACACCAACACCTGTTTATTTAGAAGAAAATTCATCCATCATCGGTGCTCCTTTTTTTTTAATGGAAAAAATTGCAGGAAAAGCAACTGGACGTTACATCACAAAAGATAAGGAACTCGATTCTTATCGCAAAACTAAAATGGTTTCGGATTTAGCAACTAATTTGGCAAAACTCCATACTGTCGTTCCTGAATCTCTCAATGACGAAGAGTTAAAACAAAAACTTAAGTTAGTAACAATTCAAAATTATATGACTCTGGCAATTGCTGATTTACGCCAATCATTAGATGAACTACCAGAAGCACATCCAGCTATAGAATTGTGTTTAAATTGGATGGAATCACATGCACCAAACATTGATAAAATTGTTTTGGTACATGGTGACTTTCGCACAGGCAACTTTATGATGAATTCAGAAGGTCTACAAGGGATTTTAGATTTTGAATTTGCTCACTGGGGTGATCGTCATGAAGACATTGCTTGGTTGTGTATGCGTGATTGGAGATTCGGCCGCTTAAATAAAGAAGTTGGTGGATTTGGGGACAGAAAAGATTTTTATAAAGAATATGAATCCACTTCAGGCATCTCAATCGATCCATTTAAAGTAACGTACTGGGAAATTATGGGAAATCTTCGTTGGGCCATTGGAAGTGCGCAACAAGCCGAAAGGCATTTGTCAGGCAAAGATAAAGGAATTGAACTCGCTTCCATTGGAAGAAGAACAGCAGAGATGGAATGGGAAGCAATGCGTCTCATTGAGGAAATTGAAAATGCAATATAGACCAGAAACAAAAGAATTACTTTCCGCCATCCAAGATTTTATGATGAAGGAATTGCTTCCTAAATTGGAAGATGATGATTTATTATCCTATAAAACACTAGTTTCATGGAATATGTTAGGAGTAATCGCAAGAGAATTCGAAAATTCAGAATATACAAACTCTTGGAATGAAATCTTAGAATCTAATCTTTCTGTTTCAGAGATAGAAAAACAATATCCTTTAGATTCTTTTCGTAGACTAACGAAAAAAGAAAAATACCAAGTATTATTTGAATGGAATCGAAATTTAGCAGAAATGATTCGTAATCAATCAATACATTCTAAATTGAAAAATCAAAAAACTGTTTTGGATACAAAACCAAAAGGTAAAGTATGGAATATCGTTAAATCTCAATTGAAAGAGAACCTTTCTGTTTCAAATCCGAGGTTTCAAACATAAATGTCTTATTTGTATTTAGTTAGGCATGGGCAAGCAGACCGACTTGGAAAAAACTACGACCAATTAACAGAGATTGGATGGAAACAAGCTAAGTTACTAGGTGAATATTTTAAAAACCAACGTATTGAATTTGATTCAGTTTTTACTGGTACTTTAAACCGACAAAAACAAACTGCAGAAGGGATCATTAAAAGTTTTACATCGGATTTATTTTGTATTCCTGAACCATTACAAAATTCGGCATGGGATGAATTTGATTCTAGGATGTGGCTTGGCATCGCTGCCAAAATTCGAAATTCAAATCAACATTTTGCAAATCTTTATGAATCATATAAAAATGCTTGGGAAGAAGGAAAAGAGGAAACAAGACAATATTTCCAAGAACTAATACAACTCGTGTTAGCGGATTGGGTGAATGGAGTTTGGGATCCGGTGGAACCGTATACTTTTGAAGAATATGTAGAAAAAGTTTCATTTGGTCCAAAAGAAATTCCAAACGATGTGAAAAGTACTTTGGTTGTTTCGTCGAGTACTCCGATTGCCATTATGATGGGACTCTCATGTAAAATGGATCGAAAAGAATATCCCATTTTTATGAAATCGATTTTGAACTCTTCTCTCAGTGTATTTCATCGTGATTCAAACGGTTGGGAACCAGTAAGTTGGAATGGTACTCCTCACTTACAAGATCCAAATTTAATTACTATTGTTTGAATCTGTTTTGTAGAACCACTTCACTGGGCAAAGGAAGAAAGTAACTTAACTCGGCTTTTTGCTTTCTGCCCCCAACCAGATCTTGGAAAATTTTTATGTAGATGGTCCATAGCAGCCAATTCTTCTTCATTCGTTTTGCTAAACCGAACTTTAATTTTTGGTTCTTCTTGGAATTTAAAATCTACAGTGACATGAAAACTTCCCATAAATACGACTGTGCCAGGTTGTAAATCTACTCTTGATTTACGAATGTCTTCTAAGTCAAAGTCGATATCAATTTTATTCGGTTGTTTAGTGCTACTAAAGGCAAAATCAGAAGCACCACGATTAAGTAAATGAATGGCATCATAAATTTCGTATTGGCCTTCTTTTAAATTTTGAAAGTAATAATAATGTTCTGAACTTTCACTGTATTCTATTGATTTATCCCCTTTTCGTAAGGAAACTTTTTGGAATCTGGGGTCAATAAGTTCGTCAAGAATCATTTCATCTTTAACTATTGTCATGTGAACTATGATCAAACTACTTTGCGAATTTTTAGGACCAAAACTTGAACACTCAGGGAATAAATAGGTTACAAGAAACAGGATTAAAAGTTTCCGAAAGATTCCTGAGGTCATAGACTCCCATTTGGATATTTTTTTTGTATTTGATTGCATTGCTGATTCAGATACTTGATTCGGTTGGATTGGATTTTCCGAATTCGTGCTCATATTTCACAAAGTCCTTAACCCATTGGGTATTGAATTTTTTTGGATACAGCATTGATCTCAGTTAAAATTTCATCAGAAAGGATCACATCTGTAGCTTTTAATGATTCTTCTAATTGTTCCACAGTATTTGCCCCAATGATGGTGGACGCGACAAAATCATGTTGTTTACTCCAAGCAACGGACATGACAGTGGAACTCATGCCATACTTTGTTGCAATCTCCATAAGTTCTTTTGTGGAAGCTAATGTTTGTTCATTCAAAAACCGATTTGACATTCTTTTTTGTCGTTCCCCTTCAGCCATATAACGTACAAACCTTGCACCTTCCGGTTTGGTAGTACCATTGTATTTTCCAGTCAATACTCCTCCCGCAAGTGGAGAATATGGTAGTAAAGAGACTCCTTCTTTTCGACATACTTGCGCTAACTCGTCTTCAAATCGTCGATTGAGAATCGAAAAATTATTTTGAATGGAATCGTATCGAATTAAATTGTATTTATCTGAAGTCCAAAGACTTTTCATAAGTCCAAAGGAGGTTTCATTGGAACATCCGGCATAACGGATTTTTCCTTCTTCTTTTAATTCGGTGAGTGCTTCCATAGTTTCATTATAGGAAACATCATGGTCAGGCCAATGAGTTTGGTACAAATCAATTGTTTCGACACCTAATCTTTGTAAGGAGCCTTCAATTGCCCTTCGAATATGGTATTTGTCAAGAGCGGTTTTCCCTTCGCGAAGTGGTGGACTAAACCATCCATGGCCGGGACCTGCAACTTTCGTTGCTATGATGATTCCATCTCTTGGTTTTGTTTTGATCCATTTGCCAAAAATTTCTTCTGTTCGATGCACCCAAGATTTTTGAGGAGGGACAGGATAAATTTCTGCTGTATCATAAAAATCAATTCCAGCATCATAAGCACGATCTAAAATTTTGAAAGCTTCATCTTCATTGCATGAAGATCCAAATGTCATAGTTCCCATACAAATTTCGGAAACTACCATTCCTGTTTTGCCAAGTCTTCGTTTTTTCATGTTATTTTTTGATTAAAAAAGTTTTAAATTGGTTTTTGGGATCACTCCACTCAATGACATGATCTTTCACTTTTGCTTTCGTGGGACCTCTTTGCATGGCTCGGTATAAATCTTCGATAAAAAGTTTATCACCTTCGACAACTGCTTCTACTTCCCCGTTTGGTAAGTTTTGAGTGTATCCTTTGAGTCTCATTTCTTGGGCTTTTTGTAAGATATAATACCGAAAACCCACACCTTGTACGGTTCCCCGTATTAAAATTCTTGCTCTTGCTTCTTCTGATTTTCCCAAAGATTATCTCCTTCTTTTACCCTACTTGGTTTTTATATTCTGTGCAATGTAATTTTGAATTGCTGCTTTAAAAATAGGAACAAACTTTTCATAAACGGGTCGTTTGAAATCAACTACCGCTTGTATAGTATCCTCAATTTCCATATGTTGGATGGTCAAAAACTCTTGCTCATGGTGAACCAAATCACAATCATCTAATCCTCCGTCCCAAAAAAACAATATCCATCTTTGCAATTGACCACGAAACTTTTGTAAATGGGAATTGAGTCCCAAAGAATTAGGAAAGTCATAAGGAATCCAATCTGGATACTCAGTCACATAAGTTGCCTTTTTGATCCCCAGTTCTTCGTATAATTCACGTTTAGCGGCTTCTAAATAATCCTCTTCTTCATCGATCCCCCCTTGTGGGAATTGCCAGGAGCCGGGGAATTGAATTCGTTCTCCAACGATGACTTTTCCTAAAGAGTTAAATACTACCATTCCTACATTTTTGCGGTAGGGTTTGTTTGTCATAATCGTTAGAATGCCTCTCTCATCCATTTTCGCAAGAAATTCCTTAATTTTTTGTTTCTTGGGAAATCCGAGGTTTCAATCTTGGGTTTAGGAGATAGTATGAAGATCATTTTGGTTCGTCACGGTGAGGCAGAAAACTCCACCCCTACCATTTCCGATACACAAAGGGAACTCACTGACAAAGGAAAGAGCGATATTCATAAAATCGGAAAGTTCATTAAAAATTCCTCTTTATCAGTCAAACAAGTTTATTATAGTCCATATACAAGAACCAAACACACAGCAGAGATTCTTTCCGAAGAATTGAAATACAAGGGAGAGATGGTTGCTTCAGATGACTTGGCTGCGGGAAGAGGTTGTACCGATATTATTTCCTGTTTGGTCAATTTCACAAATTCCGATACTGTTTTGTTAGTTGGTCATAATCCTGATATCACTTATTTTGCAGCCAAACTACTTGGGAATTCCAGCGTTGCAGAAAATTTAGTATTCCAACCTGGTTCTACTATTGCCATCAACGTTGCACGAGAAAAATTTGACCACGGCCAAATCATTTGGGCCATTTCACCTGATAATCTTGGAATATAATTTGAATTTAAGTTCAAAAACAGTAAGACTTGACCAACATTGTGACACCAGGTTTTTGGATTTCATAACACGGGGTGTAGCGCAGCGGTAGCGCACTTGTCTGGGGGGCAAGGGGTCGCCGGTTCAAATCCGGTCACTCCGATTGTTTGGCATTTTTTAAAAAACCCAGCAGGTTTGAGCACAAACCTGCCGGTAGAAAATTCAGGATGGTGAGATGAAAAAATAAAACTTAAGAAGGTTTATTGTCTTTGCCTTCTTTCACTTGGTCGAGATACTTCACAACATTATCTTTGAGTTCCTCAAAACGCACGATCCCCCAAGCAACACCCATTTTCACTTTTAGGGCTTTATCACTTGTGTCGCTTTCGCCTTGTTCTTTCAGCTTTTGAAAGTTCGTTTCAAATTGGCTTTTTTTCTCGTTTAAGTCCACAACGAGTTTCTCCCAAACCTCTTTCGAAGTTTTGACAGCACCAATTCCAGCGTTCACGATATCTTGTAGTTTGTTTTCCACGTTGCTCATCGGAGGGAACTCCTTCTTAGTTCCATTATTTTGCAGTGCACAATAATGTCTAGAAAGAAATTGATAGTGGAAACTGAATTCTTACGGTAAAATGTGCAGATGCGTATCCCTCAATTTTGGACAATTTTATCCATTTTCACCCTTTTTACCTCCTTTGTGGCTTGTGGAGGCCAAATCCAAGAAAAACCCATCGCCGGTTGTGAACGAATTTCAGGAACTCCTGGCCCGGAAGACTTCGACCTCATCCGAGACGCATCGATTGTTGTTGTTTCTTCCCATGAAAGGCGGAATGGATTAAAAGACATCGGAGCATTGTATGAAATCTCCTTTGCCAATCCAAACCAAAAGTTAGAAGCCAAAAAAATCGAAACTAATTATCCAGATAATTTCCGACCACATGGAATCAGTTATGCGAAAGTAAACGGAGTGGATACATTAGCTGCGATTTCTCACACTCTCGTCGATGAAAATCCACACACACTCGAAATTTTCGAAAGATCCAAACCTGGAAAATGGACTCATATAAAAACTTTAAGTGATCCATCCCTCACAAGTCCCAATGATATCTTTATGAATGAGTTAGGCGAAATATTTACTTCAAATGACAATGGGACAAGTAATTCCTTTCGAAAGTATTGGGATATGATCATTCGGAGTGGGAGAGCAGATGTATCTTATTATGATGGAAAAACATTCCAAACCTTGGGTGTTCCGGTCATGCTTGGAAATGGAATTTACATTCGCAAAAATGGAAAACAAGAACTCTTGTATCGATCTGTGTTTTCCGAAAAAGCAATTCGTGTTTATGAAGTGAATCGATTGGATGGTAAACTCCAATTGAAATATTTAGAATCGATTCAAATTGGCGCAGGTCCTGATAATATTTTGGAAGATGATACTGGAATGTTATGGCTTGCAGCCCATGATTCAACTTACAAATTCATTCGTCATGTGATGAATCGAACCAATTTAGCACCAACTCGTGTATTCAAAATCAATCCCAATACGAAAGAAGTAACGGAAGTATATGCAAATGAAGGTGCGGAAATTTCAGCAGGAAGCACAGGTTTGGTCTATAAAGATAAACTACTTATCTCCCAAGTTTTCGAAAACTATTTATTGGTTTGTCCAAAGCCTTGATATAGCAATATAACAAACGCAATACGATAATAATGCAGATGTTGTCGTATTGCGGTGAAAAAGATTCACCAACTTACCCCAATGGAAATTCTATGGCTTTAATAAAAGAGACTGTCATTCAATCTTTTTCTTCCCCAAAAGAATGGAATACGTGGCTTTCAGACAATTTTGATTCAAATCATGATGGTGTTTGGCTTCGCATATACAAGAAAAACTCCGGGGTCAAAACAATCACTTATGATGAAGCCTTAGAGGAAGCACTTTGTTTTGGTTGGATCGATAGCCTGAAAAAAACGTACGATGAATCTTCATGGATTCAAAAATTCACTCCCCGCAGGTCAAAAAGCATTTGGTCGAAGCGGAATCGAGAGAAGGTTGAAAAACTAATCAAAGAAAAACGTTTGAAACCAAGTGGACTCAAGGAAGTAGAGGCTGCTAAAAAAGATGGGAGGTGGGAGAAGGCCTATGATTCACAAAGTAATATGGAAATTCCGAAGGATTTTTTAGTTCAATTAAAAAAGAACAAAAAAGCCCATGAATTTTTTAAATCTCTCAATAAATCAAACCATTATGCAATCGCTTGGCGATTACAAACTGCGAAAAAACCAGAAACAAGAGAAAAACGAATGAACCAACTATTGGAAATGATGGAAAACAAACAGAAATTACATTGAAATGATTTGGATTCATTGCAAATACACATCATAAAAGTTATGTAAAGAATCTTAATACTTAATACAATATGAAAAAAACCTATTCCCTTTTCATTCTCATGATTTTGTTTCCTTACGTATTCCTATGCTCGGATCAAAAACTCTCTCAAAAAACAAAAATTGCTGATCATCAAGAATGTGTTGTATTGATTCATGGGTTCCTCCGGTCTTCCAATCACTTAAAGAATTTGAGTAATTTTCTGATTGAGAAGGGTTATTATGTTGTGTCTATTGATTATGAATCAACATCGATGTCCATTCCGGAAATTGCTGATTCCAATCTCTCAAATCTAGAAGACTTTTGCAAAAATCAAAAAATTCATTTTGTAACCCATTCTCTTGGCGGAATTATACTTAGATCATATTTAAAAAGGAATCAAATCAAACATCTAGGAAAAATTGTCATGTTATCACCACCTAACAAGGGCAGTGAAGTGTCTGATTTCCTTTCTAAATTTAAATTTATTAATTTAATTCTTGGACCTGTCTTGTCACAACTGAAAACAGATCAAGATAGTTATGTGAATTCATTAGGACTACCAAATTTTCAATTTGGAGTTATCATGGGAAACTTAACGATAGATCCAATTTCCTCCTATTTGATTCCTGGAGATGATGATGGTAAAGTTTCTATTGAAAACTCAAAATTAGAGAATATGAATGATTTTCTTTTAGTGGAAAGAACTCACAATTTTATCGTGGATGCACCAGAAGTCAAAGAAGCAATTTTAAATTATTTCAAATTTGGCAAATTTAAAAATGAATGAATGTTTCACCTAACTTCATTTAAGTATTCAGACTTGTAGCCAATGACCTACCCACAAACGCACAAGCGATGGCGTCCCAAGAGTCGTCATGGCCTTTTAAGTCTTTAAAACCTAATATCATTTGGATCGCCGCCCGAACTTCTTTTTTGGTGGCATTTCCTTTGGCGGAAATTCCTTTTTTGATTTGAGTGGCTGTGAGTGACACCATCGGAATTTGGTTTTCACCTAAGGTGAGTAAAATTACACCGCGGGATTCGGAAACCTTCATTCCAGTGGTTGTGTTTTGTACGAAAAAGAGTTCTTCGACTGCCGCACATTCCGGTTGGAATTCGGAGAGAATCGATTGGAGTTCGGATCGAATTTGTAATAAATTGTCGGGAGAAGGGGTCTTTGGAGCCACTTCAATCGTGCCATAAGACAAAAGTTCTGGGTTTCGGCGCATTCCTTCGGGAAAGGATAAAATGGCATACCCAACTCGGTGGGACCCTGGATCAATTCCGATGATTTTCAATCATTTATTTCCTAATTCGAATCTTAAGGACATTTTTGGCAAACCCAACCCAAAACCTAGTCTAAAAATGAAAATGACAGGGTACTTTCCTTCCGTATAGTGGAAGAAAACCACCCGCAGGAACGTTAAACACATGACCGCAACGGCAGTGAAACTCGAAAAATCCCAGGCGGAGAAGGCATTGAACGCCCAAGCCGCCCTCCTCAATGAAGTTACGAAACGACTCGCACAGAAAAATTCCGACAACGGTAAAGTTTCCATTAGCAAAATGGACAAAACGCAACATGTGTTTTACCAACTTGCTTGGATGACAGCACAACAACGTGTAGCTGAAAACTTCATCGTATATGCTTGGGATGCTTCCAAAGGAACTGGTGAATTGGAACAGAAAATGGCACTCACATTTGTTGCTGAAACTGTTTCCAACATTCGTTCCGAACTTGCAGCGCGACCTGCTGAATACGAACTTACCTATCAGGAATTATTCTCCAAATTGTTTTCCGACGAAATCAATGGTTTTGTGGAAGCAGCTTCCAAAATGGAAAACTATGAAGCGATCGTAGACAAGATCGTTGACCTTGGACACTTCGGTGCATACGGACTTTCTGAAGACCACGAAAATTTCCGTGGAATTTTCAAAGATTTCGCTGAGAACGTAGTGGTTCCACATGCAGAACATGTCCATAGACATGATGACCTCATTCCACAAGAAATCATCAATGGATTAAAAGACATGGGTTGTTTCGGTCTATGTATTCCGGAACAATTTGGAGGAATCCAACCAGATGATCGTCCAGACAACATTTCGATGTTAGTTGTGACGGAAGAACTCTCTCGAGGTTCACTCGGAGCTGCAGGTTCCCTGATCACACGCCCTGAAATTATGTCCAAAGCTCTCCTCAAAGGGGGAACGGAAGAACAAAAAAATAAATGGTTACCACTCCTTGCATCTGGTGAAAAATTCGCAGGGATTATGGTGACAGAACCTAATTATGGTTCCGACGTAGCGGGAGTTTCTGTCACTGCAAAAGAAGTGGAAGGTGGATTTGTCATCAATGGTGTGAAAACTTGGTGTACATTTGCAGGGTATGCAAACCTACTTCTCATCCTTTGCCGCACAGAAGCAGATCCTAGTTTGAAACATAGAGGTCTTTCCATCCTACTTGCTGAAAAACCATCTTTTGATGGCCACGAATTCAGTTACAAACAAGAAGGTGGTGGGTCCATCCAAGGAAAAGCAATCGGAACGATTGGTTACCGTGGAATGCACTCCTACGAAGTATCTTTTGAAGACTATTTTGTTCCAAAAGAAAACCTTCTCGGTGGTGATGCTGGCCGTGGAAAGGGTTTTTACTTCCAAATGGAAGGATTTGCTGGGGGAAGGATCCAAACAGCTGCTCGTGCCAATGGTGTGATGCAAGCGGCTCTTGAAGCAGCACTTCGTTATTCACAAGAACGTAAAGTATTCGCAAAACCAATTTACGATTATACGTTAACAAAGTTCAAAATCGCAAAGATGGCAATGATTGTCCAAGCAACTCGCCAATACACAAACTATGTAGCAACACTACTCGATGAACACAAAGGCCAAATGGAAGCAACACTTGTTAAATTGTATGCATCCAAAATTGCTGAGTGGGTGACTCGGGAAGCAATGCAAATTCATGGTGGTATGGGTTATGCTGAAGAGTATCCAGTATCACGTTACTTTGTTGATGCTCGTGTATTCTCTATCTTTGAAGGCGCGGAAGAAGTAATGGCACTTCGCGTAGTTGCGAAAGACCTTCTTGACCAAGCACTTGCTTCGTAAAACTCGATAGTTTTTTGTCGAAGGAGTTTCCTTTTTCGACAAAGAAGCAAATAAAAATTTGTCAGTATGTCATGAAGCAGATGACAAATTTCACTAACAAGCCCGAGAAATCGGGCTTTTTTTGTACCTAAATCTAGAATCGATTTGGATAAAGTTCTTTCCACCAAAAAAGCAATAGTCTAATCTAATGTCTGAGATCTTATCTCTGTTATATGAAGTTACAATTTGTATATTATTCTTTGATCTTAGTAATCTTGAACTTTTCTTGCAAAACTCCAATGCCAGAACTCAGTTCGGAAGCAAAACTTTCCAAAAACAAAACTATTTCCATTCGATGGACAACAACCGATCCAATCCTTGCCAAAGTATTTCCTGAAGTATTTCCGGTTCCACCTGCAGTTTTAATTGAAGACCAAGAAAATATTGCGGATCTATCTTCGGTTCCTTTGCCACCTCCAGACCCAAACCAATCTCCAAAAATCTCAAAACCTACTCCTTTGAATCCGAACGAACTTCCGAGATGGGATCGTGGGTTTGAGTTGACCAACATAGATAACTTAACACTTGTTATAAGAAATGAAAGCCAAAGGCCATTCAAAAGTATTGGAATCAGTTTATTAGCACTGACGATGGTATATTACGGGACAATGGAAACAGAGGCAGAACTTGTTTGGACATCTGGGGAAACAAATTTACATCGTATCTCTTTTTTATCTACATATGAAACGATTTGGGCACCAATGCCATTTTATATTGGCACTGGATCGAGTCTTGTGGCTCCAATCTTCAATGTGAATCGGTATCCATCTAATTTACAGAAGTTTTGTATCCAAGAAAAACCTTCCAAACTTCGTGAGTCTTTAGAACAGTCCCAAAATGAAAATTGTAAAGAATATGAAACATTTTTAAAACGATTGTTTTTACAAAATTATGAAACCATTCATTTGCAACTCACACAATGGGAAAAAAGAAATCAGGATTGGTTTCAACCATAATTAATCCCGAGAATTTGGATCATGCACATATCAAAATCATTTCAGAATTCTATCAAAAAAATCTCACGTAACAAATGTAATATAAAATATGTGTATTGAGTTATCACATGAACCAAAATTTATTACTGAATAATTTCGAATAAATTCCAATGCCAAAAAAATCCTTTGTTCCATTCCCAATGAATTCTAAAATTCTTCCTGCATTCATTCTACTACTTTGCATTATGTTTTCTCCTACGAAAAGCCTTCGTTCAGTTACCATTCCAAAAGAAAATTGGAGTGTTGTATTATATGGAGGGATTTTTACAACAACTGATTTGATTCCTATTGTTTTTCGTCAAAAAACAGATTATAAAGAATCATATATTGGAACAGTAGGAGTCACTCGGCCACTTGACTATCGAATTCGATGGTTTGATTTTTTATGGGAAGCTAATGTTACAAAACATTTTGGAGAAATGAAACATTGGGAAACAAATGCATTTTATATCGTAAAAATTAATCGTATCTTTGATTCTCCTGTCAGTTTATCACTTGGTGAAGGTATGTCTTTGGCTTCGGAGAATCCTAGATTGGAAAACAAAGCGAAAGGTTATTATTTAGAAAGTGGTTTGCAAAAGGATGCGATTGAATCCAGAGCTCTTTTGAATTATATGATGGTAGAAGTGAGTACATATCTTCCATTTGAACGCAAAACAGAAATTTTTTTACGTGTTCACCATCGGTCGGGAATCTTTGGATTGTATTGCCCACCTGATCCCAATTGTGGTTCCAATTTTATTTCTTATGGTTTAAGGACTGCCTTTTAAAACTTATAGATTATATCCTACGAATTCAAAGTTGACAATTGAATTCATAGGATACATTTTCTTACCGATTTTTAAATCTATTTATCTGCGTTGGTAGTGACTGGTTCTTTAATCCAGTCATACTTCGCATCTTTGTGTTTTCCTTGTTCAACTAAGGATTTTAAATTTAATAATGTTTCGTATGGTGTATCTGTCAGTACCAAGTTAATCACTGATTGAGGGACAGATCCGCCAGGTTCAAAATGTGCTTGGTATTCGATTTTGGTTTTACCGTTCGCAAGAGGAATGAGTTTCCAATACCCTTCAAATTCTGGCATACGAGTCACTCCAGAAGGTGAACCCTTCGCACTAGAATCCAAACGTTTCATCTTCATCGTTGTTGTGAGTGTTTTTTGATTTTGTTCAAAACTTCGGTCCATAATCACATCACGATCGTTCACTGGCCAAGGCGCACCATTTCGTAAATAAACCGAAGATTTTTTTTCGTTACCAGAAAGGACTGTGAGTTCTTTGCATTGATGGTATAAGTTTTTACACGCTTGGGGATCAACGAGTAATGCGATGACTTGAGAGATACTTGCATCAACTTCAGTTTTGCCTAAAAATTCTTCAATGTTGGAACCAGGAACAGGTCTTGTCAAAACTTGAATTCCCTTTTTCCGTTTGGATTCTGACCACTCTGGGGTTTGGGCGAAGAGTGGAATGATATTTGTAAGTAAAAAACATCCTACGATGAATTTTAAGACTGTATGTTTTTGGATCATGGTTACCTGCCTATTTGCGAATGAATGAGTGGTCTTACAGTTTCTGCAAAGAATAATGAGGTTGACGAAGCTGGTAACAAACTCAATCCATTTTTTCTTCCGCTATTATTAACTGCAAGGATTGCCATATAGTTCCGATTTTTATCGAGCCAAGGATAAAACCCATTGATCCCAATACTATGAGAAATCAAGTCCTTGTCACATTCTGAAGGAACATCCGTAACGGTACAGAACCTCCAGTTTCCGAGTCCATATTGCCAACGGTACCCAAATGCAGAAAATTGTGAGTATCCAATTTTTGCTCCATTGTATTGGTCGGCTAGTATTTCAGAAACAGATGTAGTGGAGAGAAAGTTAGCTATATTTCCACCAGATGCATTTTTAGCAGTCCCATTGGTCAAAAGAGCATTCAACATCCTTGCATAATGCTCTGGAGAAATGGAAAGTCCATAAGCTCCCGATAAACTTCCATCGGTATCGGTTCCCCCTCTAGAATTTCCTCGCCAAATTGCCTGGCTTGCATCCCAACCCAGTGGAGTTAAAATGAGTTGAGTGAACAATGTATCCCAAGTTTGACCACATGCAACTTCCAACATTCGTTGTGCAACTGCCATGTGATTAGAATTGTATTGGTAAAGTGCACCAGGAGTACCAGTAGATTGGTCACGAATTTCATTCACACAATTGTTCTTTTGTGTTGCAGTTGCGCCAACTGGAAGGGTAGAGATACAACTTGCTTGCCCAGCTCCATTACTCCCACCAGCATTCAGACCAGATGTAAAAGATAATAACTGACGTAAGGTGACATTTGCATAAGTTCCAGTCCAACCCAAAACTTGTGCCGTGGTTCGTGAAAGTGATATCGCACCACCAACTGCACCATTATTACAAGTATTGGTGGTAATGGTTCCACATTGTGCAAACGTTCCACTATTTGTATTACAATCAATAACTCTCATGGCAGTGATTGCAGTTACCCATTTGGATCCTGAAGCAATAGGTTTATACGTACTATAGTCAAGTATAGACTGTCTTGCATAAATCCGAGAGCCATTTTGGTCAAATACTTGGAAACTTGCCCCTTCATCTGTGGATTTTGCATATTGGTCAAAACAAGAATCCAAACTAAAACAAGAGCCAAAAATACCTGCGATCAAGGTAGCTTGTGTGTCCTTATCGGTTTGAACTGTTTTTTCACATTGAAACAGTAATAGGGTTAAACTTGTAAAAACGAATAATTTGAGTGATTTATTTTTCATATCAATTTCCTTTTTAAAATCGAATGGGTTCGATTGTGATGATTTTTCCCGTTTTATCCAAATCACAGGAAGCGAATTCTGGTAGAAGTAGAGCATCTCTTGCTACTCCCCCAACAGTTGTTAGACTATCATAAATACTTCCTAAAACCAAAGCACCTTTCGTCCTTATATCGGATTCACATTGAAGAACTGATGATTCCATAAATGATTCGTTATCATCGATTTCTGATAAAAAACCATACATAATCTTTGCCAAATATCCATTGACTAGGAGTAGAGGGGAAATGGGACCTTGCCCTCCTTTCATCCCTGATTGTGCCAGCCAAAACGAAGTTGCTGTAGCTTCGGCTTCCAAAATAGCATCTGAAATTCTTTCTTTAGCTTCAGAACCTTTGACTGCGCCGTAAGTCGGAATTCCAATGCCTTCTGTCAGCATACAATTTGTAAGTAACACAAAGAAAAGAATGGAAAGAATGAATTGTTTCATAAAAAACTGAACCTCATAACCAAATGAAAAAATGGGATCAAACAAATCTTACGTATCTGCCTCGAATTCCTGAACCTGAATTGATGAATGACAGTCATCAGGTCGAATCTTATGCGAATGCCAATTTTGACTCGGCACATTCCTTGATCATAAAACAATTTCAAAGCAGACTTCCTCTTAATTTTTCGCCACGTTCGGTGTTAGATTTAGGATGTGGACCTGGAGATATGTCATCTCGTTTGCTCCCATTTTTTCCTAAGGCTAACTTTACCTACTTAGATGGTTCCAAATTAATGTTAAAATTTTGTCAGAAGCGTCTTTTTGCGTTAATTGGTGAAAAAAGAAACAATAAAATCATTTTTAAAAACGAACTCGTCCAGGAGTTTGTTCCCGAATCCAGTTTTGAACTCGTGTTCTCAAATTCACTTTTACATCGCATCCATAATCCATTTGAGTTTTGGTCTGCGATCCAGAGGTCCATAGATGATGATAGTTTTATATTTGTTTGTGATTTATTACGACCAAACACTTTAACAGAATTGTATCACCTTGTTGATCGTTATGCGAAAGACGAACCTGAAGTACTAAAGACGGATTTTTTGAATAGTTTACTCGCGGCCTTTCGATTTGAAGAAGTTTCAGATATGATTGCAACAATACGTTTGAGTCATAAACTTAATTTGGAAATTATATCTGATAGACATTGGATTTGTTATACAAAACCAAAATAATGGTTCTACAATGAAATTATTTGAATCGATTCAAATAACCAATCAGAAATTTTTCCAGGAATCACTTTTTGGCAATAACCACAAGCAGACGAATCTACCTCTGGTAAAGGAGCACCACAATTCTCACAAGAAATTTCCGAAAAGCCCAGTGATTTGGGACGTTCCGATGGTAATACTAGTGTTATGCGAGAACGCCGATGTTCAGGTAACAATCCTTTTTTCCTCGCAACACTCCATCTAATTTCACAACTCATCCTTTGTGGTTTAGATTCCTTTTCAAAATTAACTAAATGACAAGAACCTACAACTGGCGAAAACATCGGTTCGTTACCAGGTTTCCCTAATTTAAGGTAGGATTGGTCTGACGACTCTCTGAATAAAATTTGGCTATTGGGGATTGATTGGTAGTGAATGTACTTCCAAAATACAGTTGAAGCTCTGTCTTCTAGTAGTTGTTTTGTGACTTCATTTGGTAAAGATTTCAAATTTGAAACATTAGTTGTATCCCATTCAACAGTTTGTGTGATTTCTGTTAGGACCCAATCTGCTTGCCCTGAATTAAATATCACACCACAATATTCACAACGATTTGTTGGATGAGCAAACTTTGGAGAAGCACCACAACTTGGACATAAATGATGTATCAAATCAACGTTTGGTTTTGTTTGTGTCTCAATTTTTCGTGTATACGAATGAATTTCTTCGTAAGTTACGTATGGTTCTTTCTCTAAAGTATTTTGAATTTCCAATTCAGAAGTGTGTTTAAGAAAGGTTTTATCTTTGGTTTTACATTTTAATTTTAAGTGAAGTGTTACATATTCTGCTTCGATTGTGAAATTGATAATTTGTATCGTTAAAACTTTGAAACCTTTCATTCGATTGACTTCACCATCTATCACTTTCATCAAGTTAAGTTGAATTGAAAACCTTTGGAAAACAGCAGCGGATATAAAATTTCGAGATGGTTCCATATCTCCTTTATCCCAGGATGTTACGGTTTTTTCAGTGATGGTTATGACCTTTTCTTTGAATTGATTGAAATCAAATGTTGGGTCAAATTCTTGTATTTGAGAAATGATTGATTGGTGAAGCTTTTTTTGGAATCTTCCCTTCTGATTTTTGTTAAAAAAGAAAAATCCGAAAATCAAAAGGCAAATAGATAAAATTCCGAGAGCTGTCAGATGCCCTAAGTGGTTACCAGAACCTGGAGAATGCAGGAATGCATTGAATACAGCATAAAAGATAAGAATTGGATTATATATAATCTTTTTGTCTTTTTCTTTTATTTTTAAGAATAATAAATAGTTAGAAGGAATGGGATGGTCCCACTGCAAAGAAAATCCATTTACTTCCCAATTTGGTTGCACTGGTATGATGATAGAATTTTGATCAAGAGTATCTGAACAATATTCGCATTGTCTCGCGATAATTTCTATATTAGTCAATGTGGGATCTATTTGTGATTCGCATAACACATTTAAAGAAAATTTTTCTAATACAAGTTGGTCATTTTTTTCCAAACTTGTAATCCGAACCCAACGTTCGATCCCTTGGTCCCATAGGTTTGTGGTTTCACCGATCGTTTTAAATGCAAACGTAAATAATTTTTTGTCATTTGGTTCGTCTTGACTCTCCGATAATGTAACGGAAAATAAATGCCAGAAATAAGTAGATAGTCCTTCAAATGCATAGGATATCTGGAAGGCAGGTGTCCAAAATTGGTTCCAAATGGATTCGCCAAATTCTCGAAAACGATTTAGACCCAGTTGTAATTGTAAGGAATCGATATTAGAATTATTTTTTGAAATTTGAATCTTCGATCGGTAATCATGAATTCCATTGTCATGGATTGTAACTGTTTCCTCAAGTGTGTATCGTTTCTGTGAATCCTCCAATTCTCTTTGAAGTGTATTAGAATTGCTTAAATTTCCAAAATTTGCCACATCAATGATGACCAATGAATTATTTTCAGAATTGGATGGTTGCTTGTAATGAAATTGGAGATCGTTTTTTGAAATTTGTAAATTCTTCCGTTCATAATCTGAAGTTGAGGAATTAAATATTTCTTCTTGGATTCTGAATTGTTGGGAAAATGTTTCTTCTTCCCATTTTAAATCCAAAACAAATGGGTTAGAAGAAAAACTTGTTTTTGAAAAACGCCAATAGATTAGTGATACATTTCCGATGGGTAAATATGCCTGTTTAATTCTATATTTGAGGCTGATTTCCATTTCTGGATTTGATTGATTGTTCGGCCAAAAAATTGTTATTATACCTGCGTTATGCGAAGAATAAAGTTGTTCTGGTAAAACTACTAATTCTTCGATTTCCGCTTCATTTTGGATTAAAAAAGTCGGCCTTCTGATACCTATTTTGGATTGGTCTTTTTTGATGCGAAACGTTTCATTTACATCCGCACTTCCATCTGCAAATAAATGTATAGAAACATTATGGTTTGTTGTTTCAAAATATGAAGTTGGTTCTGGGGTACTACTGGTTGAATAAGAGTTAGATGAATGATTTGATTTTGATGAGGACGAACTTGAGGTTGAAGAAGGTTTGTAACTAGAATAAGTAGAGCGACTGCTACTCGAACTTGAGCTGGAAGATCGATAAGAATTTCCCATCCCTGGCCTTGCGCCAATGGAAGTTATCCAAAAGACAGAGACGGAAAGGATTGAGACGAATTTAAGCAAGGTATTTTTTTTCGACTCTAACTTTGTCCATTGGGCTAATTTTGAATTCTTTGGCTAAGTCCTCTAAGAATTGGATTTCTGCTTGGTTTAAGGATCCGTCAGAAGCTACGATACAAACCGCATCTTCAAAAAAATTAAGAGCATACTCATCACTATCTGAAACAACCTTTGAAATGGTTTTCATCGGTAGTGGGTTCTCAAACGTTTTCGACAAAATATCCAGAACTTGTTTTTTTTGGGTTTGGAATCCACTAAGCAAACAATCAGGTTCAAAAAGGACATTCACAAGTTCTCCAACGATTTCCCCTTCTTTTTTTTTGAACTGACCGTCTGCATTACAAGCATAGGACCACAAACTCAAAAGAACTTTCGCATATTCGATATGGAGGTCACTTTCAATATCGAGGGTTTTATGAATGGTTTCCGGGTGACTCTTTTTATTTCCCTTAACTTGTTTCAAATTTTGAACGATTTTCTTAGCCATGACAAACAGGAAGTTTATTGGCGATCGAACTGACTTCAACTTCATTTTTTTTCTCTTTTCTTGATTTTTCTCAAAAATAGGCTGAATTGGAAAATCCCATCAGGAAACTGGAATTAATCTATGTCGAAACACATATTAGTTACAAGTGCTTTGCCTTATGCAAACGGCTCGATCCATTTGGGCCATATACTAGAAGCGGTCCAAACAGACATTTGGGTACGATTCCAAAAGTTAATTGGAAATGAATGTTATTTTTTCTGTGCGGATGATACACATGGAACTCCCATTATGATCGCTGCCAAAAAAGCTGGGAAAACTCCGGAATCTATGATTGAGGAAGTCCAAAAGGAACATTTTCAAGATTTGACTTCCTTTGGTGTTGAGTATGACAATTATTATACAACCAACTCGGAAGAAAACCGCAAGTTCTCAGAATCCATTTATTTAACCCTTAAAAAAAATGGACATATCGTTTCTCGCAACATTGAACAGTCGTATTGCGAACATGATAAAATGTTTTTGCCTGATAGGTTCATTAAAGGGACTTGTCCAAAATGTGGAGCCAAAGATCAGTATGGTGATTCTTGTGAAGTTTGCGGGACAAGTTATTCACCAAAAGATTTAAAGGAATCGTATTGTTCAATTTGTGGCAACACTCCAGTCCTCAAAGAATCGAAACACTTATTTTTTAAACTCCAAGATTTCCAAAACCAATTAAAAACTTGGATGGAAGAAGGGAACCGTTTGAACGAAGGTGCCCAAAAGAAATTACAAGAATGGTTTACTTCCGGATTACAGGAATGGGATATCAGCCGTGATGGTCCTTATTTTGGTTTTGCGATCCCAGAAGAAGAAAACAAATACTTTTATGTTTGGTTGGATGCTCCCATAGGATACATGGCATCTTCTTTAAACCATCTCAAAGACGAAAAAAAATTCAATGAGTTTTGGAAAGATGGAAAAGGAGAGATTGTTCATTTCATAGGAAAAGATATATTATATTTTCATGGTTTGTTTTGGCCAGCGATGTTAATGGGTTCGGGTTACAAAGCACCAAACCAATTAAATGTACATGGTTTTTTAACTGTGAATGGGGAGAAAATGTCCAAATCTCGTGGAACATTTATCAATGCTTCCACTTTTGCAAAATACTTAGATGTGGAACATTTTCGTTTTTACATGGCATGTCGGTTAGGTTCTGGAATGGAAGATGTCGACATTTCATTCGATGATTTTGTATCGCGGGTGAATTCGGATCTAATTGGAAATTTAGTGAATTTGGTTTCGAGAGTTTCTACATCGATTTTGGATAAAATGGATCGAAGACTCGGAAATTTATCAGCAGAAGGTAAATCATTAGTATCCGAGTTACTTGCCAAAGAATCTGAAATTCGAGACGCATATGAATCACGTAATTACTCTAAGGTGATGCGTGAAATCACAGGTCTTGGCGATAAAGTAAATAAATATGTAAATGATTATGCTCCTTGGAATTTAATCAAAACAGACGTAGAAAAAGCAAGAGAGGTTGTCACAACTTCACTCAATTGTGCGAAAATTCTATTCACTTATCTGGCTCCAGTGACTCCGAAAATTGCATATGCAATCACAGAGTTATTCCAGATTCCACCATTAAGTTTTGTGAATTTAACGGAAACCATCGAAAACAAAGTCCTTGGTTCCTACCAGATGTTATCCAAACGAGTTGAGGAAAAAAATATATCACTTATGATCTCAGAAACAAAAGAAGCGTTTGAAAAATCTAATCCAAACCAATCAAAACAGGAACCATCTAAGTCCAATACAAACGAAACAAAAGTTGGTTCAGTATCCGAAGATGGATATATCACAATCGACGAACTTTCCAAAGTGGAACTTCGTGTGGGTCTTATTAAGGAAGCAAATCCAGTAGAAGGTGCCGACAAACTTTTGTTTGTAAAAGTAGATTTAGGAGAAAAAGGGATCAAAAATGTATTTGCGGGGATAAAAGCAAGTTATACTGCCGAAGAATTAGTGGGTAAAAAAGTTGTTGTTGTAGCAAATTTAAAACCACGCCAAATGAAGTTTGGTTTGTCGGAAGCAATGTTACTTGCCTCAGGTAAGGACAAATCTTTATCACTGTTTGTTCCTGATCGAGATGCAAATCCTGGTGATCTTTTGAAATAAAAGAATATGGCAACAAAGGCAGAAAAAATACTAAGGGAAAAAGAAATCCAGGGGATTAAATTTAGTCTCTATGGAAAAATGATAATCTTTAGTCTACTTACGATTGGAACTTTCTTTGTTGCACAAACACTATTTGAATTATTTACTATCACTGCAATTTCCTTAGCACTTAACATTGTTTTGTATATACTTTCTAAATTTTTAAAAAAAGGAAAGTATGTATCTTTTGTAGGACTTTTTTGTGTTGTTATCGATTTGGTCATCATCACAATTTTGCCTTTCATTTGGTATAATGCTGTGGGTGGAGAATCGCAAGTTCCAAGAACCTATTTGATCAAAACATATCTCCATTTTATAATTGCTGGTACTCTTGTGATCAATGCTTTTAGTATTCAACCCATATATCCAATGTTATATGCTCTAGGGGTAGTAATAAGCCAAGCCGGGATTTTAGTGTATGCACAACAAGACCCACGTTTTGTGAGTACGGAAAGTTTTAAGGAAGCATTTCTTGGTCCTGCCGCTCACGTAAACAATTACATCATGTCTATGGGTATCATTGGAGTTTTAGGTTTCTTTTTAGCTTACTTAACATATCGAGTTAGGCGAACAGTGCTTTCTGCTGTTACCAATGAAGTCAAAATGACCCAACTCACGCGTTATTTTTCACCTAACGTTGTGGAAGAAATGGACCAAGCCGATGAGGACTTTTTTAAACCGGGTGGAAAGGAATCTACCGTTGCTGTTTTGTTTTGTGATATTGCTAATTTCACACAAATTTCAGAAACATTGGGACCTGGGAAAACCATGTCACTACTTTCAGAATACCATAGTTTTATGTTGGATATCGTTTTTCAACACCATGGGACTCTTGATAAATTCATTGGAGATGGAATGATGGTAACATTTGGCACTCCTATGACTTCCAAAGATGATGCAACCAATTCAGTAAAAGCAGGAATCGCCATGTTGCAGGCATTAGCTGATTGGAATAAAAAAAGAGAATCAAATGGAGAAAAATCTATATCGATTCGAATTGGTATTCACTATGGACCTGTCATCGTGGGAAATGTTGGGATAGAAAAACGATTAGAATATACCGTCATTGGAGATACCGTTAACGCGGCCAGTCGCTTGGAAGCCCTCGGGAAAGAATTAAAACGAAATTTTCTAATTTCAAAAGAATTATATGATCATATTTCCTTGGAATTCAAACAGAGTTTAAAAATCAAAACAATGGGAACACTTTCACTTCGTGGAAAAACTAAAACTACTGAAATTTTGGGAATTGAGGTAACCACATGATCCAAATTCCCAAGGATAAGGACATCGTTTTATTGACCAAATCCAAGTTTTTATCCCACGATGTTTCCATTCAAATTTTGAATTCAAAACAAACAGAAGTGCTCGTTCAAGATTTTAATTTTACGGAGAATCAGTTGTTTGTGGACTGTGACGAGGATTGTTTTTTAGAAATTTCACCAAAGTACACCAATTTCAATAAACAATTGTTATGGGAAGATGGAAATCTAGTGATGAATAAAGAAAAATTGGATTCTTTATTAAAGTCTATGCCTTTATTGTCACCTTTTTTGGCGCAGGATACTACGGGAAAAGATTTGATGTTGGCATGGGGAAAAAAAGAAAGTTTGTTACATGCGATCGAAACTGGAAACGGAACCTACTTTAGTCGATCAAGGAATGGAAAGTGGGTGAAAGGAGAGGAGTCTGGTCACTTTCAAAAATTGAAACAGATTTATGTTCACTCCGAACCTTTTTTTGTTCAGTATGTTACAGATCAAATTGGGGCAGCTTGTCACACTGGGTATTACTCCTGTTTTTTTCGAGAACTTGGTCAGAATGAAAAGGTTTCATTCGTCTATTCTAATAAAGTAGGAGAGTGAGTTTGAATCGAATGATTTTAATCGCAATCGTAATCGTCGCTGTTTTATTCATTATATACCAATTGAGAAATGCATCTGGAATGAACCAATCGCAACTCAAAGAGAAAATAGATTCAGGTGCCTTGGTTGTCGATGTTAGAACTGTTGCTGAATTTAATGTTGGTCATTATCCTAACGCACGTAATATCCCAATTGATGAAGTTTCCAAACGTGTAGACGAGTTTGGTGATAAAAACCAAACCATCATTGTGTATTGTGCTTCTGGTGGTAGGAGTGGCAGCGCCAAATCCTATTTAGAATCCATTGGCTACAAACAAGTGATCAATGCGGGTGGACTTTCGAATATGCCAAATCCTTAATCGGATTTGGCAGGTTTTCGATCAACACTACATACGTTTACGTTTCATATAAAGTTGTAATCCTGTGACTGCTTCCTTTTTGACTTTATTGCCAAGAGCAGGCCACCATCCAAGTAAATACCCTATGGGGCCCATAGCCATTCCCAGCCATTTCCACATAGAAAATTGGTCTTTGTGTTGGATAATTTTCCCGTCCTTGAAGGTAAACTTAGCGTGGATTTTATTCTGAACAAGCCTCCCGGTTTTGCTAAAACTATAATCGGCTTCCCAGTCAGCAGAACCTTCTGTTTCATTTGCTTTGATATTGGAAAATCGAATGGTTAGATTTTGGCTTCTTTCCAATAACATTTGCCACATAGCTCCTGCTTCTTTTCCTTTTAATTTCCCGAAGGCTGGGTCTTCAAATTGAATCTCGGGATGGTAAACGGACACCATGGTTTGCCCATCTTTGTTTTGGAAGGCTGTGTAAAACTTTTGGATCAACTCTTCATTTGCATTCATTGTGGAAAAGATTATGATTGATCCTTTGGGCACATAGCAAGAAAAAAAGCTATGAAACGGATTCTTCTTTTCGCCTTTGGTACGAGTTTTTTACTAATAGGACTCGTTGTTTTATTTTTAGCAGTGGGTTATTTCCAAGAACCAAAGTTTCATAAAGAAACAAGTGAGTGGTTAAAAGCGGAACCAGAAGACATTTGGAATTATATCACCGATATCAATGACCTTCCGAATCGAAGGAAAGAAGTGGTTGCGATTCAAATTTTGGAATCAAGGCCAGATGGAACGCCCACAAAATGGATGGAAACACCAGATATGGGTGGGTTTATGATCTTTGAACTCAGAGAATTTGTCCCCAATCGTAAATGGAAAATCGAACTGACAGATGCCAGTTTTAAAATGCGTGGAGCATGGACTTATGTATTGGAACCAAAAATTCCGGGAACACTTGTGACTATTATAGAAGATTCGGAAATCACAAGTATACCAGTGAGAGGGGCGTATTTTTTAGCCGGTCGTGATGCCACCTTACTGAAAGAAATGGAACTGGTTCGCAACCGGTTTAGCGGTCGTTAGGGGAATCTGAGGTTATTTTAACCCTTGTATCCACTCATCCATTCCCTTACAAATTTTTCTTACTGTTTCCCCATGGAAAATGATCCCAAGATGACCTTGTTCATAATACGTGGTGACTTTGTTTTCAGATTTGAGATCTTTTAATTCTGTTAAACTTTCTTCCGGAACAATTTTATCAACAGTACCAACCACACTGTAAATTGGCATCGTAAAGTTGTTAAGAAAATTCTCTGTGTAGTTGATACGACCATCGTTAGACCAAAAACTTTGTTCATTGGAAATTTGGCTTTGGAAAAATTGCATGATCACTGAAACGGATTCTTCGCAAAACACGTCTTCCATGAGAAAATACCATTCAGGCGGTGTAATTTCTTTATAACCAACAAAGTCCTTGATCGTTAAAACTTTTGTTCCAATATTATAGCTAAAACTTCGCAGACTTGAATGTAAGTTTAATATCAGTTTAAAGAATTTTTTGAGGTCGATTGTTTGAATCGTGGCTTGCATTGAAAAACTTGCCATACTCAGAATCATATCGGAAATCATTTTGTGTGGGAGTAAACTAAATCCACGTTTTAATGTATCTAAACCAATGAAATTGGATTTCAAACTAATATAGTTCGGAGATGTAATCGAAACAATTCCTGCTATGTATTCTTCTGGTTTTGGTAAATTGAATTCTTCTTTGAGTTCTTTGATTTTTTCATAAGAAGAAACATAAAACCTTGGGATCATTCCTCCCATACTGTGTCCTACAACCACAGTCCTCTCACTTGGATAATGCCAGCGAATCCAACGAAGGACTTCCGGAAAATCGTCTTGGATATAATTGTCAACGGTCCATCCTTCTTTTTTTCCATGTTTTGGCATGGTTTGTCTCGACCGACCCCGCATGTCCATAAGGAACACTCGGTATCCATATTTGAGAGCTAATTCTTTTGCCAGTTTGTCCATTACGGAACGCCTACAAAAAAATCCTGGGATAAGCAAAAGGTTTTTACCGGTGTTGTTTAATTTTTCAGGGATAAAACTTTTGAGTGAGACAGCATAACCATCCGTAGTAGGGATAATAAAAGATGCATCCATCCTGTATTCAATGTTATACTGGTGCGATTTGAATATAATCGATGTTACAGGTTCTTTTTGGTCTTTTGTAGTGGTATAAAAAAGGTTCCTTGAGTTAGAAACCGTATCGGCCTTTTCTATATTTTTTTGAGCAATGTAATGATCATTCCCCGATTCCATTTCCTTTGCTACAACAAACTCTATTACATCAAAAAGAGAATACAATTGTAACGTTAACTGTCTGATTTGGTCTTCAGGGATTGGATCTTTGGTAATTCCCCATAAAATTCCTATTGGGTTTTCATTCACAAAGAGTGGAATCCCAATCGCATGGTTCATGGTTTCAGAAAGTAATACTTTTTTTTCAGGGTGAATCTCTTCTTCTTTCAGATTCACAAAGGTGACTTCTGGACGAAGCCCTTTATTGAAATCAATGATCGCTTTTCGAATGAAACGAGCTGATTCATTCCTTGGGTCAGCTATGTGAATGGGTCTCGATTTTTTAATGTATTCTTCGATTCCTGGGATTTTCCGGCGTTCTGCGATTTCTTTCAGTTTGAAGTGAGTGGCAGTCGCCACAATTTTCATTTCATCTTGGTCGATGACCTCAAAAATGGAAAAATTGAAAATGGGATCATCGTTAAAATCAACAAGGGAAACCATTTTATTAGTGAAGGATTGCCAAATATTTTCCAAAAATTGGAAGGTTGTTTTTGGTACCGGAAAAATGTAAATTTTGTCCGGGCTAACCATGAGATTTTTGTTACTTTCTCTGGAGGAAATTTTGATCAAACGATCTTCCAACGTATTTTCTTCAAGTGCCATTTAGCATCCTTTCTATTTATGTGCCTGTGCGGTACGCTATAACTCTATTTTCGACTTTTCATATGCCTGTGAACTAAAAAATAAAGCTAATATGCAACAATCTGATTTCGAATCCATTTCAAGAGTATCCGTTCCCGAATTAGACTCCATTTTAGGAAAACCATTCCCAATTCTAGATGATGGATTTGTCAGACTCGTGGATTATATGGGTTCAGATGAATCGATCGTTCAGGCAGCACGCGTTTCGTACGGAAAAGGAACAAAAAAGGTAAATGAAGACCGTGGGCTCATTCGGTATTTAATGCGCCATCGCCACAGCACACCATTTGAAATGTGCGAACTCAAGCTACACGTGAGAGTTCCTATGGACACCTGGCGCCAGTGGATCCGCCATCGAATGGCAAATGTCAATGAATACTCTACGCGTTATTCCGTAGCCATCGATTCAGCTCAAACCACTTTGCCTGGAGAATGGCGAGTACAATCCATTGGTAACAAACAAGGAAGTGATGGATTTTTAGAATCATCTAAAGGAGACCACCTAACAAAGCGTGAGACGGAATTTCAAAAATTTGCCAATGATATTTATAATGAGAGATTGGAAATGGGAGTTGCCCGTGAACAAGCAAGAAAAGACCTTCCGCTTGCTACCTATACAGAAGCGTATTGGAAGATCGACTTACATAACTTACTCCATTTTTTGGCACTTCGAATGGATGACCATGCACAATTAGAAATTCGTTTATTTGCAAAAACCATTGGCGAACAAATCGTAAAAAAATGGGTTCCATTTGCTTGGGAAGCGTTTGTGGACTACCGATTGAGCGCCCTCAACTTGACAAAGTATGACACGGAGATCATCGCAGCTCTGAATGCTTCGGGCAAAGAGGGTGCACGTAAAAAAGCAATTGAACTTGGGATGTTAGATGACCAAGGCACAACCGCTAAAAAAAATCGAGAACGTGAGGAATTGGAGTACAAATTAACTAAGTTGGGTTATTCTATCCCCTGGTAAGGTCTTAGGATATCCTTGCTAATTTAGTTTTTGATTGATAATTTATTTCCCTATGGTTGTTAGAGTGATTATGAGCCTCAAAATCCCTCTAACCATCCTTTTTTCCCTCCTAACTTCCGTTTCCCTGTTTGCAGAGGAATTTGCAGTTGCAACTTTCACACGTGGGAAAGTGAGTTTTTTATCCGCATCTGATACTTCCAAACTTTGGAAAACTCTCAAGGTCAACGATGTTCTCAAACCTGGTGACCGGATCAAAACTGGAAATGGATCGAAAGTGGACTTTTTGTACCAAGAAACGGAAATTCGAATCCAACCAAATACAGACTTTACTTTAAAAGAATGGAATTCGGACAAAAAGACTGCAAAAGCTTATGTGCAAAATGGAGCTGCATGGTTTCGGGTAAACAATTTCAAAAAAGGAAGTTTTGAGGTTTCCACTCCAACTACAACTGCGGGTGTTCGTGGGACTGCTTTCGGTGTCTTTTTTGAAGAAAAAGAGAAAAAAGGTTATACCTGTGTTTGTGAAGGTCTTGTGAATATCAACGGAACTGATTTTGCAAAAGGGACAGGTGGTGCCAAAAAAGAAGGTGCCACGGATCTCGAGAAAAACGAATATAAAGATATCATCACAAAAGATGGAGCCACCATTCTTTTGAAAGAAAAACGAAAGGAATTTCCTATGTTGAATCGTTGTTTGCCTTGCCATAAACCAATTGGTTGGGAAGACAAATCGATTACACCGGATGAAACTTACGGCAAAAAGTGAAATTATTTTATCAAATTATCATTGGATTCTCACTCTTCACCTTACCTATATTTGGTGAAGAGGTTGTCACAACCAAAAAAGACGAACCCGATGGTTATTATGGTTTAAAACTTGGTGCCATCATTACACCCACTGCATCTTTACGAATACGAGATAAAGCTTCAGGAACCACAGACCTTTCTCCATCTGATAAATCTGGGTTTTCCATGCCATGGACTATGTTTTCAATTTCCAAAGAATGGGAAGATTTAGGATTAAAAGCTGAATTTTGGGGAGAAATTTTAAGAAATGATGCCCTAACAAATGATACTTCTGCTGGTACTGGAACAAAAGAAAATCCTTATGTATTTCTTGTTAGGCGAGCGAATTTAGCAAAAACTTTTGAACTTGGAAATACAAAACACCAAATCCAATTTGGAATGTTTGAATTACCTCATATGTTCTCTGTTTGGTCAGGTAATTACGATTGGCGATATTTTGATAAATCTCCATTGGAGTCACTTGGGTTTGCAAGAGACCCTGTCGATTTAGGGATCAATTATTTGGTTAGATGGAAATCATTTTCCATTCAAACTGCAGTGGTGAATGGAGAAGGATACAGAAATGTTCAGAATACAACGAACACTGGCTATGATGTTATTGGAAAAATAGGATGGGAACCAACTTGGTCAGAAAATCTAAAAACTGGAATCCATCTCCTTGGCCGTGCTTCGAATGCATTCGGTTATGCGAGTGATGAATGTCGAGAAGGAAAAACAAAATGCCTTTTGGATGATGGAAATCCAAACACAAGAAGGCAAGGACCTGTTTCCCTAAACCAAGAACAAGTGGTCGCTTTGGAATCTCATCTTTTATGGAAAGATACTGTCAATTTAGGATTAGGAGGGATGTTCAAAAAACATCTTGGTGGAAAAATCGTTGATCGATTTTCACCTTACCAACCCGGGACAATGATTCCAGAGTCAACAGGTCGTGGTGCTTACTTTTGGTTGGGAATAGGGAATGGAATTCTAAGACTTGTCGCTAGGGGCGAAATTGCCAATGGAGGGCCAAGTCCTGGTCTCAGGACCACTGAAACTGTTGAAAGAGAACCTTGGGTACGATTCCAACCTGGAGCCACCGAACCACGTTATTCAGATCAGTCTTATTACGTATCGCGACAAATTTTTGGAGAATGGTTTATCACTCCGTCGGCAAGGCTTGCATTGGGATACACAGAAGTTCGTTCTTATGACACAAAAGGAGAACCGAATAAATGGTATGTAGACAGTACTGGGGAGTTGTCAAATCGTGTCGAATATATAGGACAGTTTTCAAAACCGGTGGCGTATCCAATTTCCGAGTACGGTCGATTGGATCGAAGCATCGTTTTGAAAGCTACAGCTACTTTCTAAGATAAAGTTTATGTTTTCAGAAATCCAATCTCTTATCGAAGTCCAATTGTCTTCTGGCAATTTTACTTTTGTGACAGTGTTATTTTTAGCTCTCGGTGGATTGTTATCAGGGTTACTCCCGTGTGTTTATCCATTGTATCCCATCACTGCAGGCATCTTAAAAACTCGTGTTAACAAACACAAATGGACTCATCCTCTAGTATATTACTTTGGGCTTGCTTTGATGTATGCCATATTTGGATTGATCGCGGGAGTGAGTGGAGGTGTGTTTAATTCTTTTTTACGTTATCCAGAAACACAATTGGCTCTTTCCATACTGTTATTCATTTTAGGACTAAGTGTAGCAGAGTTTTTATACCTTCCTTTTTTTTCAGGGGATGTTAAAAACTCAGTTAACGTAAATTATGCGAATACCTTTTTTTTGGGTATGGGTGCCGGATTGTTATCGTCACCTTGCGTTGGACCTGTTGTTGTTTCTATATTAGTCCAACTCATTACTTACCAAACGGAAGGATTTAAAATTTTACCAATTTTATTTACATCCTTTAAGATGTTTCTGTTTGGGATGGGACTTGGAATTCCCTTTTTGATGATTGGAGTGTTTGGATTTTCATTACCAAAATCGGGTAAATGGATGAAGTATATACAGTGGGCACTCGCTATCCTTATCTTTTATTTTTCTTACACCTACTTGGATAAAGCTTTCGTGATATGGGGACTTGGTTCTGGACTCAGTATTAAAGTTTACCTGCTTTGGACTCTCTCCTTGGTATTTTTGTACCTTCTGAAAAAAGAAGGTACAAATTCTGAGAAGATGAAACATTCACTGTATCAGATATTTGCTATTTCATCGCTTCTGCTTTTGTTTCTACTACTAACTATTTCGATTTTAAAGAAGGGAGATGTACTGACTGGATCCAATCATACCAACTCAGAGCAGATGTTAAGAGAAGAACATGGGAATTTGGTTTGGTACCGGAACAAATCAGATGTTTTTGCCCTTGCGAATGAAAAAAACCTACCCATCTTTATCGATTTTTATGCGGATTGGTGTACGAACTGTAAGGAATTCCAAAAACTCACTTTATCTAACGAGGATTGGAATTCTACATTCCAGAAAGATGTTGTTTTATGGAAAGTATACGATACAGATCCAATTTTTGAAGAATTTTCCAACAATCCGAACTATCCTGAATTAAAGATTGGATTACCGTTTTTTTTGATCGTAGATGCTGAAGGAAAAATGTTATACAAATCGAATGATTATCTCGATACCAAAGGAATGATCGAAACTATTCAGAATTGGCAAAAAAAGAATTGATTGAGGTTGAATTATGCGAATCTTTTGAAAAAGATTCGCATAATCTTAGTTTAGCGAATTTAACGAGGAAGGGAATTGATCGTTTCTAAATATTGATTAGCAATTTCCTTCACAATTTCACCAGCAGGTTTCACATCGTCAATTTGCGCCACACCCTGACCTGCAGACCAAATGTCTCTCCAACGTTTGTATTCTTGTTCAATCGCTTGTTCGCCACCAGCATGACTTGCCGCAATTTTTTTAGGACTGTCTTCTAAAATATCTGGAGATCGTTCCACAGACTTTGCTAACCAATTGGCAGGGATACCTGAAATTTTTTCCGTATAAATAATCTCGTCGGGACTAGAATCAATTAACATCTGTTTGTATTCATTTTGTGCTCGTGATTCTGGAGTGGCGATAAAACGTGTTCCAATGTAAACAGCATCTGCTCCAAGTGATAAAGCCGCGGCCATCTGCGAACCATTTGAAATGGCGCCTGCAGCGATGACAGGGAGACCTGTTTCTTTTTTGAGATAGGGAATTAAAGCAAAAGGAGTGATAGCTCCAGCATGACCACCTGCTCCTTGTGATACGGCAATCAAGGCATCAGCACCAGATTTTGCTACGATGTTTGCATGTTTTAGTGTTGTTACGTCGCAGAACAAAGAAGATCCATTTGCTTTGATTTCTTTGGCAATGGTCCTTGGTGTTCCAAGACTTGTAATGATTAGCTCTACTTTTAAGTCCATCACCACTTCAAATTGTTTTGCCCAATTGGGATTATGTTCCTTATGTAAGATTAAATTCACACCAATTGGTTTTTTTGTTTTGGAACGAATTTCAAGAATTCCTTCGCGTAATTGTTCTGGAGTTCTGTAATTGAGGGAAGGAAAACATCCAATGCCTCCTGCTTCCGAAACAGCAACTACTAACTCGGGATAGGAGACAAGAAACATAGGTGCGGCAATGATCGGTAGATCAATTTTTAACATTTCACTGATTTTTGTTTTGATTTTCATAAATCTCCTGTTATACGATTATGGCTGGGTTGGTTTTGGAGTTAGGTTAGGAAGGTCCGATGGATACCTGCCTGATCTTGGAATACAACTCATTGCAAAACCCTGGATGATATAACAAATGGAATCTTGCGAAATGCATTTGAGAGACTTTTGGTATTCTTGGCCATCAATCTCAGTTGCAATTGAATAACATTCCATTTTGTCTTCTATGAAGAGTTGTTGTGGAGTTTTGATCTCTTGTGCCACAAGTGTGGAAAGGGACATGAAAAGGAAAGGGAATCGGTAAAAAAATGATAGGAATCGTCTGCGATTCATTGAACTTAATCCTGCTTTTCCAATAGGAACAAAAAAATTGAAAGAAGTCAAATCATATAAATTCATTCTATTTAAGATTCAATTTGTTCTTTTTTTGATTTCGATTCTAGGTATTCAAAACTGTTTTGACCTTTATTCTGACAGTAAACAAGACGGCCAGTTACAACAGTCAGTATATTTGATCGACAGATACTATTACTGGTCTGAGGAAGAACTGTTAGATCCAGAAATTTTGCCAGAAAATCAATGGATTCCATTTGAATCTAAGTCACTTGGATTTAAAAAGAAAGAAAAAGAATATTTGTATGTTAGGTTTAGTGATCAGTTCATTCGGCAATTACAAAGTCCAATTTTATATGCAGAAATAGCTTTAGAAACTTTTAAAGTATTTCAAGGGAAAGAAAATGTGTATATTGCCAAAGATTATGATTTTATTTTTCCTCATTTGATACCTTTGAGTCCTGAACCAAAGGGATTTATTGTTTTTCAGTTCCAATCTAGGTATAGTGGTTATATCGGATTGGATCGTGATGTTATTTTTAAAAATCATTCCCAAGCGTTAATAGAATTATTCATGGAGAATTTTTCTAAAACATTTTTTGCACCCATACTCCTCGTTTTATCGATTATTTTTATGGGATTTTATTTTTTACGTAGAAAGGAGATGATCTTTTTAAATTTTTCTATACTTCTATTATCTGCATCTCTCATCGAAGCATTAAATGGATTTGTTGGTTTTTCTTTACGTCAATATGCTACTTATATTGTCCCACTTGCTTTTATTAATTTTACTTTTTTCCCATTTGCGCTGCTTTTATTTTTGATAAGTGTTTTTCCGCCTTTTTTTAGAAATCTTTTTAAGTTAGTAGCGGCATCGCATGTGATTATATTTTTTATTTCAATATTTAGGAATTATGAAAACGGAATTTCATTTTTGAATAGTGAAGAAGGTTATAACTGGATTGTTGTATTGGAAGCAATTGTTGCAATTTTTTCATCAATTTATGTGTTTAGCAAAGGCAATCGTAAACTAAGAGAAATTATCTTTGGAATTCTAATCATTATTATTGCTGGTCTTCATGATACATTGGTAGATTTAGAAGTTTTAAGTCATCGATTTAGAGTGATCCATTATGGATTTTTTTTGATGTTAGGATTTTTTGGATATTATGTTTTCAAACATTACTGGGAGTTGCTACATTCCATTAACCGGATGAATGCAGAATTAAGATCCAAAAACAAAGAATTACAAAGGCTCATCCAAATTGACAAAGACTTAGCTTTGGCACATGCATTACAAAAATCTCTTCTATCTTCTAAATACAATGAAGATGAAAAAATTAGAATTATTGGGTTTTCACAGAATTTAGAATCTGTAGGTGGAGATTACTTTGATCATACAAAAGATAGTATGGGCAATTGGGCATTCCTCATAGCCGATGTTTCAGGTCATGGAATCTCATCTGCAATGGTTGCTGCTATGTCTAAAATGGCCTTTGTTGGAGCAGGCCCCTATTTGCAATTTCCCGCAAGAGTGTTTCATTTGATGAATCGACATTTAGTTGGAAAAACAAAAAATTTGTTTATCACTGCTTCTTATTTATTTATCGATACGGAATCTTATACGGCTACCTTTAGTAATGCCGGACATCCTAGTTTTTATCTAATTCGAAATACTGAAAATGAAGTCATACAACTCACCGCAAAAGGAAAACCTTTGGGTCTATTTTCTCATCAATCGTATGCAGAAGAAATCGTCAATATCCAACCAAAAGACAAAATATTACTCTATACAGATGGAATTTTTGATTTATTGAATGCAGAAGGAGAAAGTTTTGGGGAAGAAAGACTCAAATCATTGTTATGGGAATATCGTTTCCACAACCTCCAAGATTTATCTTCGATTTTACAAGATTCCTTATTCCGTTTTTCCAATGGTTGGAAGCATCAAATGGATGACTTAAGTTTTTTAATGGTGGAAATAAAATAGTCGATTGGATTTCGAACCAAATCGGAAGTCAATACCTGCTATAAAAAAGAATACTATCTAGTTATGCTTGAAGCTTCAAAAATATTATAAGGTACCATTGGTCTTCAAGGATCAAAGTTCTGGGTTAATGATAAACCGAATCGGATTTCCTTTTTTCTCTTCTAATGCATGCAAATATTCATTTGTATCTTCCAATTTATGAATCCCACTGATTGACTTTGTGAGATTCAATTTTTTTTCTTGGTAAAGTTTAATGAGTTCAGGGATAGCACGTCTATCAGAACCATAAGAACCTGTAATACGAATTTGTCTTTCGATGAGAAAAAATGGCATAGGGATTTCGAGTTTGTTTCTGCCAATTCCAACGAGTACAATCCTTCCCCCACGGTTCATTGCTCGGACACTACTCTCGATATTGGGCATATAACCAGTAAAATCACATAAAAGGTCAATCCCACCCGATTTTTCTTTTAATACCTTTCCCACTTGCATGTTTTTTTCAACTAATATTAGTTCGTCGGCACCATAAGCTTTTGCATTATCTAAACTACCACTATCGATATCGATTGCAAAAATTTTTCCAGCTCCGAGAGCTTTTGCGATAGCAACAGCATGAATTCCTAAACCTCCACATCCGATAATTGCAACGGATTCTCCTGCCTTTAATTCACCTTGGTATTTGACCGCATGATAAGGAGTGGAAACTGCATCAGCTAAAATCGCACCTTCAGCAAAAGGGATTTCTTCAGGTAATAGGTGCAGGTATCTTTCTTCAGTTTGGATGAATTCTGCAAATCCACCTCTTTGGTTAAAACCTATGACACCTATAGCCTCACAAAGATTTTCTCTCCCAGATAAACAATGTTTACATTTTCCACAGGAAGTTCCTGCACTAACTACAACACGATCACCTACTTTAAGTTTTGTGATCTGTTCACCAATTTCTGCTACGACACCAGAGGTTTCATGGCCAGGGACACAAGGAGAATAGGTAGCCTTCATTTTTCCATGTAAGATAAAATGAATATCAGATCCACAGATTCCACATGCTTTTACTTTTACCTTTACTTGATTTGGTTGGAGTGCGGGAAGGTCTAATTCTTGAATTTCAAGTGATCGCGATCCAGAAGGTAAAACAGCAGCTTTCATAACATGATACCGTCAAGTTCAGACAACATATCACTCGAATCAGTTTCATTCAATTGTTCTAAAGTGAGTTCAATGGTATCATTTAAATAATATTTCAAATTTTTATATTCGGTTAAAAAGGTTTTTAGGCTTGATTTTTCTTCTTCAGAAAGTCGATTTTCCATATTCAGTTTGCATAAAGCCAAAACTCCAAATGCTGATTTGAGTTCATCGGTATTTGAAGCGATGGAAAAAAGTTCTCGGATATCAAGTTCAGGAAAGGTAGGGAGTAAGTCTGAGATCAATTCCATCGCGCCAATTGGAATTGTTCGATCTAAAGATTTGACATAATTCACTAGCACCCGGTAACTTTTTGAATCTCCAACATAGGCTAATAAATATACCATTCCTGAAAGTAAAACTTTGTGATACCCCCAAGACAATCGTCCTGAGTCGGCTTCCCGGATGATTTGGTAGATCATCGCCCAAACATTTTTATCATTGTTTGCAGCTAATTTCATCAAATCTAAGAGGCGATTTTCCCAGACTGGTTGGTCCATTTCCGTTTTTAGTTGGTCAATGGCTTCTAAGGGAGAATTGGGTAATGATCCTAACTTTTGCACTGTTTCCTCTCGACATAATTCTAGAATATGAGACGTATATGTCTTTTCTTTTTTATCATGCTAATGTTTTCTATATACGACCGAAACTAGTTGCATAGATGAAACGTTTTTCGGTAATACTGATCCTTCTCCTAACCACATTGGGAGAGATGACACCGGACCAATCCAGTTCAAAGGCTACACAGTTAATCCGTGTTAGCTACGGACTTAAGGATAACTACGAGTTTCTTCGCATTTTAAATTCAACCATCAGCAATCGTGGGACAGAAGACCAAAAAAAATACTTCAAACGTTGCGTACAACACCATATCGAGTCTGAAATTTTACATTTGCAGATGGATTTAGGAAAATCATACGCAGAACTACGTAGAACCCAAGCTTTACTCATTCAACTTTACATACATGTTTTGGAAGACGAAATCGAAGAATTGGAAATTGAGTTAGGCAGGTTGGCTCGCCTTGCAAATGGAAAAGAAAAAACAGAAACTAAACTATATTTACGACTCGGGTATAGAGAAATAGCGGTTGCGAAACAAAAGTTGATTGTTGGTAAAAACATTCGCCCATATTTGTATTTGATGAAATTGCAGGAATTGGCATATTCTTTAAAATCTTTAAAACAAGCTGAGAAATACATTGTTTTACTCGGATTGTTACATGATTCAATTGATGAGTTTGATAAAGAGAGTAGAAGTTTTGAAGCGATGGTGAATGAGGTCATTAGGATCATTGTGAGTGATAAAGAAAAATACCTTAGATTATTATACGATAGCCACTTTGATTCTTATGGAACTCTTAATTATTATGAACAAATTTGGAAACAACCTGATTTGCATGAGTTATCGACTGGTATCCCAAATTTTGACCCAGCCTATTTTCGAAATCCTGAAGAAGCAAAAATTCCAACCTTTAAATAGTTATGCGATCATTCATTTGGGAGTTTCCATTAACCGCTAGTTTTGCTTTGTTTTTATTTTTACTTTATCCAATTGTTTCTATTTTTATGCCAAACTTAGTTGGTGAATATTTTATCGCAACACCAGGTGAATTCGAACCTATCAATTGGATTTTATCTACGTTCTTTCATGGTTCTGGTGCTCATTTATTATCCAATTTATTCTTTCTACTTTTGCTTGGTAGAGTCGTTGAAAAAAGAGTTGGTAAAACAAAATGGTTGCTCTTTTATTTTATGGCTGGTTTGCTTTCTGTGTTAGGTGATGGATTTGTTCGCGGGATTATATTGGGAGACAAAACCCCAATTGTTGGTGCGAGCGGTTCTATTTCAGGATTAGCATCAGCAGCGACACTTTTGTCCCCATTTCGATTCCCAATTTCTAAACAAAAATCTATTCCATTCCCAGTGTTTTTATTTGGTTGGATGATGGTTTATTCAGATATTACCAATCTGTTTGCGAGAGATAATGTGGCACATTGGGCACACTTAGGTGGATTTTTTTCCGTATTTTTGACAAGTTATTTGTTTGGAGAAAAAGAAAGACAAGAAATCCGGCAGGGCTTTCTGATCAACTTTACCTTTTTTACATTGACTATCATTCTTCTATTTTTTATCAACAATAGGTAATGAATCTAAAATTCCGAGCAAAAGATTACCTTTCTGATGATTCGTTTGAATCAGCGGAATACGAATACATTGGAAATCAAAAAGACGGATGGGAAATCAAACGGAATGGTTCTTCCTACCTCCAATTGGGGCCAGGTTACATTCCTTTAAAAACCATTTCCTGTGGTGTTTGTTCCACAGACATCGATAGACGGTTTTTACCTTTCCCACTCCCACAAATCATTGGGCACGAAGTTCTCGCAGAAGGATTAGAAGAAAACAAAGGCAAACAATTTGTTGTCGAAATTAACGATACATACGAAGCGCGTGGAGATAAAAATCCTGACGTATTTTGTTTAGAAGGGATCCCAACACATTCCCCAGAAAGAAGGGTACTCGGAATCGATCGCCTACCTGGAGGATTTGGTCCCTATATCTTAGCTCCTATTCACGCAGCAATCAACCTAGAAGGTGTTTCACCGAAAGCCGCAGTTTTGATGGAACCATTTGCGGCTGCATTACAAGCCATCATTGCTTCACCTCCCAAATCGGGGGACCATGTAGCTGTGTTGGGACCAAGGCGACTGGGTAGTTTGGTGCTTGCAGCACTATCGTCTTATCGCAAAACAAATGGTTCTAATTTTCGCATTACTGCAATAACGCGGCATGACCATTTGGTTGTTTTGTCCAAAGAGATGGGTGCAGACGAGGTAATCGATCTTCGCATAACAAATATTAGTGATATTTCGAATCAATTTGATATAGTATATGATACTACATCTACTGCTTCGGGTTTTGAATCAGCATTACAAATCTCTAAAAGAGAAGTCCATCTTAAAACAACAAATGGCCAATCAATGGCTGGACTAGAACATTTAACTGAACTAGTTGTTGATGAACTTTCTATTCTTCCCTATTCAACTCAAAACACAAATTTTCATTGGCAAAAGGAAAACAGAACTAACAAAAAAGTTTTTGTTTTCGATGGAGTATCAGAATCAATTAAAGTCGATTTACGATCTAAGTTTCAAGTCTTTGAAGGAGACCAAACTAAGGGAGAGTCGTATCTGACATCAGAACATTTTACCAATCGAATGCCACGTTTTGATTTTGTGGTCGTTTCAAACCCATCAGAGATCGGTCAAACGATTCGACCAAATCCTACACATGAAAATTCATTAGTTCGTCCAAGAGGAGCTATTCTCATAGACACATCAAATACAGAAAATTGGCCATCTGATTTCCGTTTGGTGAGTGAATTTTTTAAAAATGGGAAAGAAATCCATAGCTCTCGTTGTGGTGACTTTCATATGGCAATATCCTTATTAAGAGATAATCCAGAGATTACAAATTCCTTAGAAACACATTTGATTTCTCACAGATTTCCTTCTGATCAACTTGAACTTGCTTATTCGAAAGCAAAAGACCCGTCCAGTGTAAAGGTAGTTGTTGATTTTCAATAACGATATGACTTCAGAAAAAAATATAAAAACATCACTCGGTCCAACCTTACACCAAGTAGAAGATGGATTATGGGAAATTGATTTATCCAATTTAAGGATATTTTTTGGTCTCTCCATTTTATCGCGAACAATTGGAGAAGAAATTGGAAATTTATTACAATCTTTACCTGGAGATTTAGCATTTACATATAAAATAAATCCAAATATAAATCACGAGTTAGTCGATATGCACATCCAACATGTGCAGGTGTTGGCGAGAGCTGGGATTTTAAAAGATTGGGTATTATTCCGTGAAGAATTTGAGGAAAATTTACGATTCGTTTTCGGATCTTTCCAACAACAGTCGATAGCCAAAAAAATTCATCCTGAGTTTTACGGCGAAGACCCAAATCGAAATTCTCCTGTTGCACTTTTATTTCCTTTCGATACCGAGTTTGTTCATCCATCGGGTTATTATATCTTGATGGAACGAGTACCGAGCCAAAATCGAATTGGTGATTTTTTTCTACGCATTACAATAGATTCCAGAGAAGACGGATGTTTAAATTTAGCGAACATTACACACGAAGTGATTAGTGATGTTCATACTAGAACCTATATTGCAGGAGCTTCCAAAATCAGTGAATCATTGAGTAATGGAATTATCAATGTTGCTCAAAAAGGTGAAACTTTTTTTGAAGAGGAAAATAGTCATTTTAGCAAAGTATTTTCCCAGATTGAAAAAACACCTTTGGGAAAACTTTCAAATATAAATTTTTATTGGGAAGAACAGTATCGGAATTTGATTCTAAGTTCGGATCCTAGTATTTCACTTTCGATACTAAAAAAATTGTTTTTGCTATTAGAAGATTCTTCAACTTCTAAAAAAATAAAAGAAGGTAATACATTAAGAGCGATCATCGGAAAAACGTCAGTATATGTTGATCTTTCTAGACTTGATCGAGTTTTAAATTTTAGTTTCAATCAAAAACGAACTTTAGTAGATTCAAATTTTTATTTAAAGCGAATGCCAATTTTAGAATCCATTGCCAATGGCGAAGGACATAAATATAATTTTGAAGGTGTTCATATTTTTTTAATTCACCATATCACTTCTGAGATTATTTCATTAATTGAAACATTTAGAAGGTTAAAAGCAAAATCGTTGAATGTTGCCTTTGTAAAATATGGTGGAAACATTCCTCCAATTTATTTAGACATTTTATTGGATATCCCAACGGAATCATTTTATATGGCGGGACTTGAGTTTAAACTCACAAAAAATAATACGCCATATTATGGTGTTTCCCTTTTATATAGTGATTTTGAAGAGCATATAAGTTTTCGCCATAAATTGGAAGAAGCCAAATTAGGTTTTTTCGATGCGATGCGCAGATTGGCTTTATATATGTTTCTCAATCAGTTGCAGAGACTTATTGAAAAAAATGAAAGAATGATTTTAATAGAAGACGGTGGTTACATTGCTCCAATCCTCAATGAGCGAGCATTAGATGGTGTCACTTTCGGTGAAGTTCTCAAGGAATTTTGGGTGGAGAATAAAAATTCTTCAGTGAATGAAAGGAAATTTTCTGAAATATTAAATCATCATGTCATTGGAACTGTCGAACATACTCGGAATGGTTATGATAGATTACTCAAAGTGAAACACGAAAGGAAATCATTGTTTTTACCGGCATATTCAATTGCAATTTCAAAGGAAAAAACATTAGAGGAATCAAAAGAGGTTGCTCGTTCTATTATCAATGCCATCGAAAATACATTACATGGAATTGGTAAAGTTTTATCAAAACGAAATATTTTGATCCTTGGTGCCGAAGGAAATATAGGTAGATTCTTAAAGAAATATTTAGTTGGTGGTTCTTTACACGAAAACAATTTAAATGTTTTGGAAGTGGATCGTAAATTTGAAATGAATTCTACATTTCGAAAACAATCGTTTGATTCTCTTTCAAATAAAGATTTTTCAAATATTGATTTAGTAATTGGAGTCACAGGAGAATCCATACTTCAACAAAAGGACTTTGAAAATTGGATTTTTTACAGCGAACACAAACAATTATTTTTAGCATCTGGTTCCACAAAAACAATAGAGTTTGAAAATTTTATCCAATGGACCAATGAACTGAATTCACTCGATCAGGTAAAACTTAGAGATAAAGAAACAGTCATTACATTTCATAGAATTTTGGACCCACAAACACAAATGGATTTAGGATCGAAGGTTGTATTCAAAATTCCAGAATTAAAATTGGAAAAAGAAATCTACCTAATCAGTGATGGCAGTCCTGTAAACTTTTTGTTTTTTGGTGTACCAACTGAATCTATGGATCCAATCATATCACAACTAGCGAGTGTTTCACTTGGAATGGTAAATCAATTTAAATCTAAAAAACTTCCATCACCAGAGATTTATGCAGTAGACCACCAAATTGATGTTTGGGGAAAAGTATTGTGAGTAAACACGGATTTTTTCAAATCACACAAAAACTCTTTTTAAGAGATGGGGACTCATTATTAGTTTTACGCGATCAAAAGTCGGGACATGGAGACCTTCCGGGAGGAAGGATGAATGAGGATGAATTTTTTGAAGATTGGACAGAAAGTATCTTTCGGGAAATCAATGAAGAACTTGGCGATCATATCAAAATTGAAGTAAACCCGACTCCTATTTTTGTACATAAACATAGAGTGAATGATGGCAATTTTCCATGTATTATCATTGCATACGACGCCAAATTAATTGATGGCAAAGTAGAATTGTCAGATGAACATGATTATATGGAATGGGTAAATATAAATTCTTTTGATCCTAAGAAACTTTTTTCGGAGTATATGTTGGATGCAGTCCAGCTTTATTTAAATCACTATGCATAATTTATATGTACCACCTCATAAAATCTTATTATTTATACTTTTGTTTGGAATTGGATTTGGTTCTGCAACTTACTTAAAAGAACATGAATCAACTGTTCCAATTCCAAAATTGGAGATGCCTAAAACAGACTTTAGTTTTAACTTCGATTTCAATTTAAACTTTGATTTTAGCAAACCAGAAGTTGACGAAGAAATACAAAAACCAAATAAAACCTGGAATGAAGTTTCTATCCAAACGAATGGAACAGACCGTAAATACGGAAACCTTGTTGGAATTCAACTTGTTCTAAAACCTGAAGATTATGTTAAAGAAGAATGGTGGAAAGAAAGGATTGAAGAAACATTAATCCAAGGTAAAAAATCTGGAATATTTGACCGTAAAACAATCGTTATTTTTCCAGAACATTTAGGTTCAGGATTAATATTTCTTAATGAGAAGTCCAAATTTCTCAATTCTGATAGCTTAAGCGATGCACTTAAAACAAAAGGAGATAATTTTACTTTAAACGATCTATTACTTTCTAAGGCTAATATGATGGCTGATGTATATGTACGTACGTTTTCTTCATTAGCAAAAGATTATAATGTACCTATCCTTGGTGGAACGATTGTACTTCCTAATCCAAAAATTGTGAAAGGAAATCTTGTTTTGGACTCTACAGGACCTCTTTATAATGTCGCAATTCCATTTTCTGCTGATGGTAAATTGATGGAACCAATCGTAAAAAAATCTATATTATCAGAAGAAGAACAAAAAGTATATGCTGCAGGAGATATCAACCAAGACAGAATTTGGATTGTTCCTGGATGGAAAGTTGCGGTTTTTATAGGACAAGAGGTATTTGATTCATCCATTTATTCTCGCCTAACAGGAAAAGCAATTGATGGTTTGATTTCCCCTTCTGCTGTGTTTCCAAATATGAAATGGTCAGGAAAAGATTTGTCTGATATGAACGTTTGGAAACAAGATGGTATGTCAAAATATATAAAAACCACCCGAGCACAAGATTTAGTACAAGTGTTTCTCTCTGGGCATTTATTTGAAAATCATTGGAATGGGAAAACCTTCAATCTTAGAGATTTTACATTTGAAGATGAGGTCATCTCGGTAGAAAGCCCAACAATCTTAAATTTGTACTTTTAAAAAAAGAATCAGACGAGTTGGTTTTTTAATTTTTAAATTTAGGATTTTGCTGAAAATCCGTTTGACAGTGGATTGAATTCACAAAAAATTTTCAGAGTTATGCCACAGAAGTCCCTTCCTAAAAATGAATTTTATGTAAAATGCCCTTTGTATGCGAAAGGACTTTCTGTTTGTCCAAGTTCCAAGGATCGTTTGCAATCAGATGACTTAGAGAGATTAACTACACATTGTGTGCAAGATTTGTACAAAGCTTGTGAAGTGTTCTCTTCCAAAAAAGAAAAGGAACAGGCGGCTTAACCGTCGTTCATTTTTCTTACTTTTTTGAAATAATCATAAATCTTCCAATCTTCTTCACTAAACGTCAAATCATCTAACACAAGTTCCCCTTTTTTACTTTCATAGACAATTTTATCACCCGCTACACCCCACAATCTTTCAATAAAAAATGGAAAGTGTTCTTTTTTACCAGAAACTTTCCATTTCATAGGTTGGTTGGGATCATTTTGATTGGTCGTTATGAACTCATCCTTTCCTGTTAATTTCCAAGAATATGCTTCTCTTGTGACAATGGGAATCCCTCGATTGATGGAAGGAGATTTACCTTGGTGGTAAAGAACTTCTTTCAAATACAAATCTCCAATTTTTCCTCCAACGACATAACCTGAGTTACCATTATGATAATAAAATTTTGGAAGAACAATATCTTTGGAGAGTAAAGACACTCTTTTTGATTCAATATTTAGGAAAAATAAATGATAAGCTCCACCAACTCCAGACCAAACTAGGTATTCATTTCCAATTGGTGAGATATGGTATTGGATTTTTAATTTTGGATAGGGAGACGGAAATAAATCGCTGGATAGAAATTTTTCAGGCTTCGAAGATTTTCCTGTTTTTTCGATGAAGAGTTGGTTTTCAAAAAAATATAATAAAAGATCACCAGAATTTGAAATTGCCATTCCCGTTTTACAAGGAATGTGAACGATAGATTCATGTTCTAAAGATGAATCCATTGTAGAATATCCAAATAAAGCACACCCACCGTATTGTTTCAAAGGATATTGAATTGCAACATAATTTCCGTTAGCTGATAGTTGTATCGAATCAGGCCGAAGTTTTAATTCGATTGAGTTACGATTGTCGTTTACCAAATCTTTGAAATAAAGTGTTTTATTTTCAGTCCAAACGATTTTTGTTCGATCTTCGGAAAGTGCAAATAGTCTAGGTTGGTTTGGTTTATTTTTTGAGAGAATTTCTGCATTCGAACGATTTGCTGAGAGTCGATCTTGTAATAAAACCAAAGCCTTCTCAAATTTTTCTTTCGAGATAAGATCTTCAATTTCTGAAACTAAAGATTCATGTTTGGATTGGCAGTTACTTAATGATAAAAAATAAAATAAGAAGATGAAATAATATTTCACTGAGACTCCAACATTTCCCGAATTTCATCCGAGTGGATTTCTTTTGAAAACAATTCCATCGCCGTTTTTCCTACTCGTTTGGTATCATAATAGGCAAATGTTCCGGTGACCACAGCTCCGCCAATAGGAACCCAACGTGCAAATTGTTTACGTATAATTGATTTTGAAATCATGATTCCTAATTTTTCTAAAACGGATTGAAATACTCTAACAGTTGTTGGGCGAATCAATATCTTAAAACTTGATTCTTCTATGATTTTTCGAAAAACATGGGCTCCTCCATGTTTGAATAAACAATAAAGCAACAATTCTTTGGTCACCTGTACTTCCTTTCCATAGAGAGCGGCAATATCCATAATCAAATGACCCTGGATTCGGTAGACCATCAAAAGTTCCGGCAAAATGCTGAGAATGCCTAATGGACCGGGTGGTAGGGAACAGGTTGCGCTAATGAGTCCCGATTTAAAAGAGGCGTTCTGAACCAATTCTTTTAATAATTCCTCTGGAGGTTGGATTGTCGGAGCGTAAGGGCTTCTATAGTCCTCAAAACCAGCAAATAATTCGATAAGGCCTTCTAAAAATCCATTGGATTTGCCCTGAGATGGAAGTTCGTTCACGGGTTTCTTAAATCCTCGTTAGATTTTGGTTTATCAAAAACAGGCATTCTGTATCCTTTCCATAGACATGATAGATAGATTGAAAAAAATTCAAGAAAAATACCTGCGTATCGAGGATGAGCTCGCCAAAGCTACTGCATCGGATACTTTAAAGAATCTATCGAAAGAAAGATCTCGCCTAACTCCCGTATATACAAAAGCAGATGAATATTTAAAAATTACCAAAGATTGCCAAGATGCAAAATCACTTTTAGAATCAGAAAATGATCCAGACATGCATGCCATGTTAAAATCAGAAATTGAAGAAGGTGAAAAAAAATTAGAAGAACTGGCAAAAGAACTCGAAATTATGCTATTACCACCTGATCCCAATTCAGGCAAAAGTATCCTCGTGGAAATCCGTGCTGGAACAGGTGGCGAAGAATCAGGTTTATTTTGCGCCGATTTGTTTCGTATGTATAACAAGTATGCGGACAAAAAAGGACTACGTACTGAGATCATTGATATGAGTCCTACAGGGATTGGCGGTTATAAAGAAATTGTGTTTTCTTTAGATGACGACAGAGCGTATGATTTATTCAAATTTGAATCTGGTACACATCGTGTACAAAGGATTCCCGAAACAGAATCTGGTGGAAGGATTCACACGTCTGCAGTCACTGTTGCGATTCTGCCAGAAGCAGAAGAAAAAGAAGTGGAAATAAAAGAAAGTGACCTTCGTATTGACGTTTATCGCTCGTCAGGTGCCGGTGGTCAGCACGTTAACACTACTGACTCAGCTGTCCGGATCACACACATTCCAACGGGAATCGTAGTTGCATCCCAAGAAGAACGCTCTCAAATCAAAAACCGAGATAAAGCAATGCGAGTATTAAGGGCAAGAATTGCTGACCAAGCAGCCGAGTCCGCCAAACAAAGTGCGGATGCCTTAAAAAAAGCACAAGTTGGTTCGGGAGATAGATCAGAGCGTATTCGAACCTATAATTTCCCGCAAGGACGTTGTACTGACCATCGGATTGGTTTTACGAGTCATAATCTTCCATCCATTATGGAAGGGGATTTGGATGAACTAATTGATGCACTTATCCAGGAAGACCGGTCTAAACGATTAGCAGAAGCAAAAGCTTAAAAAAAAGATTTTTGTCAAAGGAATTCGATTGTATCAATTGATTCAATTGTTATTCCTATAGTAGGATGAAAACCATATGAAGTTTTGGAAATTTGGCTTGGTCTCCATTACCATCGTCAGTTTAAGTTTTGGAAATTGTAATCCTATTAAAAAAAGTGATCCGTTCAGTGATAATTTACTTTTACTTATTTTATTGAATGCACTTACAAATGCTCGCGAATTGGATTGCACATTTGATCCTTCTAGTTCGGATTCTCTTTACGCTGACCAGTGGCACCTACAAAACTACGGTCAATTAGGTGGAACCACGGGTGAAGACGCTAGAGTCAAACCTATCTGGGACCAAGGTTATTCTGGAAACCAGGTGATTGTCAGTGTTGTCGATGATGGAATCGATATCCGACATGAAGATTTAACAGCAAATATGTCGGTTTCCACACGGGGTCTCAATTTATTTAATAATACATTCAATCCATCCCATTCTTATATAAACAGTTTTCACGGAACATCTGTTGGAGGAGTGATAGGATCGAGTGGTGGGAATGGAATCGGTGTTAGGGGAGCCGCACCTTGTTCCAAACTTGTAGGTGTTAATATTCTGGAAAAATCAACAATCTATACTTCAGACGAATACCGAGCTATGGTAAACGAATCTGCGAAGGTTTTTATATCAAATAATAGTTGGGGTTCCCCTGATTTATACGGTTGGTTATGGCCATCCAATTCTTTATGGCAACAAGGAATTAATGAAGGTGTGACATTTGGTCGTGGTGGTAAAGGAACTGTTTATTTTTGGGCTGCCGGTAACGGAGCGAATGGTGGAACAGTCGCATCACCCGTATTAGTTGACAATGCAAATTATGATGGCCAGGCAAATTATTATGGAGTGATGGCAATTGGAGGTATTGGTCAAAATGGTGTCAAAGCAACCTATTCCGAATCAGGTGCCAATCTTTGGGTAGTCGCACATACTCAAGGGAATAATGCAACGGCCTATACTACTGCAATTTCCACAACAGATGCTTCGGGTGGATTTGGACTCAATGCAGGTGGAACTTCTGGTGATTATGTTTTTTCGAGTTATACAAGAAGGTTTAATGGAACATCTTCTGCAACACCACTTGCTGCCGGTGTAGCAGCTTTACTTTTGAGTAAATATCCAAATTTAAGTTGGAGAGATGTAAGAGAGTTAATTGCTTATTCCGCCAGACAAAATGATGCCGCGGATCCTGATTGGACGATGAACGCTGCGGGTTTGAATATCAATCATAAATACGGATTTGGAGCCATCGATGCGACACAACTTTTTGTCCGTGCCAATTTATGGACTCCAATCACGGCTGCATTCAAAGCGGAAACAATGAATTCTGTTTCTCCTGGCACTTCCATTCCAGACAATGATCTTGTTACGGGAGCAAGTGTTGCTTATCCTGTATCCTCTTCGGTAACCTATATAGAATATGTTGATGTTGAGTTTACTTCAAATCATACTTATTTTCCGGAGTTAAGGATTACTATCACTTCCCCTAGTGGAACCGTTAGCGTTTTATCAGAAGTTCATGCCTGTCGAAATCCTATAAACAATTCCGGATGTACATCTGGGAATACTTCGATTGCAACAATGACAGGTTCTTCTACATATCGATTTGGTCTCACTCGATTACTCGGAGAAAATCCAAACGGAAGTTGGACCATTCGAGTTTTTGATGGTGGAGCTGGAGATACAGGATCTATACAAACGGTTCGATTGAGAATTTATGGGAGGTAATGTATGAAATTTTTAGATTTAATACCAAATCAAAACACAATAAATTTTAAAAATCAGTTTTTTAAACTAATACTATTTACTCTAATTATTGTATGTTTTCAAACTTTGGAAGCAAAAGAACCTCCTAACCAAATTTCATTTACGGAAGGTGGGATCCAAAAAACTTTCTATCGAAATCCGAATGTAGAAGCTGAATACATTGATCCAAATTTAATCAATTCACAACAAAACAAAAGTTTGGGGAATATGAAATTGAAGGCTGGATGGAATTTCCGCCAATCTGGAAAACCAATAATAGCAAAACAATCAAAGTCGAATGTTTCAACAAAGGTGACGGAAGTATACAATCCTGGAGTAGGATCTGGACCCAATATTGTTTTGCCTGGAGTTATCATTGTTTCGTTCAAAAAAGACCAAACAAATGAATCACTTTCTAAATTGGCGCAAAAATTTAAAATTCAGTTATTACACCATTTAAGTCCACGTTTAGCAAGCTTTCAAACAGAGTCTGGATTTTTGTCTGTAGAAAAGGCCGTTGAGGTTTTGACTGATGAATCTATTTTAGAAGCATACCCAGAGACTGCAGTAGAAAAAGTATTAAAATAAAATGATAAAGATATATTTTTTTTACAATGCTAAATAGAAATAAATAAGTTTTAGAATTTCTAACTTACGCACAGGTTTTGGCAGATAAGATGTTATCCCCGCCAAGATACTATTTCTAATCACTTCTTTTTGAACATTTGCTGAAATTGCTATGATCGGAATTGTATAGAGTGGATCAACATTTCGATGTTGTTCATATTGCCGTATGTGTTTAGTAGCTTCTAAACCATCCATCTCTGGCATTTGCATATCCATAAGTATTATATCAAATTTCTCTAATTGAAACATTTGAAACGCTTCTTTCCCATTTTTTGCAGTCACAATTTCAATGGGATATTTTCTTAAAAATGTTTTGATGATATAAACATTTTCTAAAGAATCTTCAGCTAATAAAATTTTACATCTTGGAAATTGATCAGGTTCAGGTAATTCCAAATCCAACCAATGTTGGTGAATAATCGAATCTTTGTTTACTATTCCTTCATAAGGAATCTTAATAATGAATTTTGATCCTTTCCCTAATTCACTTTGTACTGAAATATCACCATTCATCATTAAAATTAAATTTTTTGTAATGGTAAGACCAAGTCCTGTTCCACCATATTTTCGTGTAGTGGAACTATCAACTTGTGTGAAACTTTCAAAAATTGAATTTAGTTTTTCCTTTGGTATTCCTATGCCTGTATCTTCAACGATTAATATTAAATACTTTTTGTCATCGCTTAACAATGCTTTAACAATTATACTTCCTACTTCAGTGAATTTCATGGAATTTCCAATTAAATTAATCAAAATTTGTTGGATACGAGTAGAATCTCCTTTTGTATGTTCTGCGATATCGTCGCTTACAAAATAAGAAATTTGAATTCCTTTTGCGTTTGCTTTCATCAAGAAAAGTGAAATCGTTTCATTCAAAAGTTCGTGAACTGAATATTCGATATGTTCCATTTCTAATTTCCCAGATTCAATTCGTGAAAAGTCTAAAATATCATTGATAATGTTATACAATGCCTTTCCAGAATTTCTAAGTACCGTTAGGTATTCTAATTGTTCATCAGATAAATTTGTTTCTGTTAAGGTGTCTGCCATTCCAAGAATGGCATTGAGAGGAGTTCTAATTTCATGACTCATTGAAGCCAAAAAATCAGTTTTTGCTTGGGATGCTTTTTTTGCTTCCGCTTCCCTTTCTTTTGCAAAAACCATTTGTTCTCTTAATAATTTCTCTCTCGTTACTTGTTGCGAAACATCTGAGATTTGAATCATACAAAATCGATTCGGCTCATCATCAATTGAAATTGGAATGATATGTAGGTATTGAAAAATCCTTTCATTTTGTTTCATCTTTTGTTCGTTGTCAAACAAAGGAAATGGAAATGGATTTAATGTATGGGTAAGTATTGAATATTGTGAGAATTCTAGACATTGTTCAATTGATTTTAATGTACGAGTTCCTACTAATTCAGGAAATACATCAAAAATTAATTTGTTCTCAATTTTTTGATCAGCTAAAAATGAATTTTTTAGAAACCAATGATTTGTTAATATGATTTTAAAATTTTGATCTAAAATCAGAATTCCTATTCCTGATTTTTTAACTATCGTTAATAGGTGTTTTTCGTTTAAAAAACTCACTACTTTAACTTTTCAATGAGTACTCGAGAAAGATTTTTGATACTATCGAAATTTAGAATAAAGAATATATAACCTTTGATTTCTTTTCCTTTTAACTGATAATCAATAAATACTAATAAAATTGAATTATCTTCATTTGGATTTGGGTTACGATTTAAAAGAATTTCTTCATATTTTCCTGAGAAAAATTCTGGCACTTGAGTTTCAATTTTGTAATCGGACATCTTTGCCAAATTTGATAAAATTGCATTTAATATTATGTTTCCTATTTCGCTCAATGCATCCTTCTCAAATTGAGAAACTTCATTGAGAGCTACGTAGTCTTTCATCATCATCTTTACAATTTCTAAACTGGAACTTTTATGAAATAAAAGGAAAGCGGAACCATTTCCTATATCTCCCACAAACTTTTGCTCAACTGTACAAACTTCTTGTTCTGCTAAATTTTCAAAATTTCGTGCTTCAGATTTTGTGATCAGTTTTAAACTTGGAACTGTTAATAGAATTTCATCGGATATCATTTCACTCATCAATTTGGCGGCACCTCCTAAACTGATGTTAAATAATTCGCAAAGTGAATCTCGTTCTAGTTCCGTTAGGTGGTTCATAAATTTTCCAATTCAGGTATGATTTTTTCAGCTGTGACTGGTTTTTCAATGAATACAATGGCAAGGTCTTTTGCCTTATTTTTAATGGCATCCTGTATATTAGCAGTAATTAACATAATTTTTGAATTTGGGTAATTTGATTTTAAAATTCCGACCAAATCTAGGCCAGAAAGTGTACCTGGCATATTTTGATCCAAACTAAACAAGTCAATGTCTGGATGTTCTGGCAAAATTGATTTCGCCTTATCCGCTGATTCAGCTTCCAAGATCTCCCAATTGGGGTATTTTTCGGAGATAATTTTCCGAATCATCAATCTGGTGACAGTGCTGTCATCAACTATGAGAGCTTTTTTTTGTGACATATGGATTGCCTTAAATACAAACTAGTTTTAAATGAGCATGTACAGACTTAGTCGACGAAAAAATCTCAAGTAAGCCATCCATGCGTTCTAAATACTTTATCGTTTTATTTTTCTATCTTTTTGTATTTTGTAAGTCGAATCAAAAAATTTGCGAAGGCGAAAATTGCCGAAATGGGAAACACTCCATCCAATATGAAAATGGTGACTTCTTTGAAGGTGAATTTTTTGAAGACATCAAACATGGATTTGGATCATACCATTATGCCAATGGAGATGTATTTGAAGGTGAGTACAAATATGGTTATAAGGAAGGACAGGGATCTTATCGTTATGCCAATGGAGATCGATTCACAGGTAATTTTGAAAAAGGGAAAAAAGAAGGATTAGGCAAATATATTTTTGCCGACGGATTCATTTTGGAAGGAACTTGGTCTCAAAATGAATTATCAGGGAAGGCAAAAATTACAAATGCAAAAGGAAGTTTGGTGCTAGAAGGTTACTGGCACCATAACAAATTCATTGGTTTAAAACCAAGAGTGACATCAAACGATACGATCGAAATTTCGAATCCCGAGTGATTCGTATATTTTACGAGTGGCTTTCGATTTGTTTAATGTGTACATATGGATCCCAGCAATTTTGTGATCCAATAAATCTCGCACTTGTTCTGTAGCCCAGTGTATGCCCACATTTTCAGCGTAAGAATCGTCTTCAGCACGCGATAAGGATTTCAGTAGTTTTGCTGGAAAATTGGTTCCAAGTGAGAGTTCTGCCATACGTGCCATCCCCTTTCGAGAAGTGACAGGCATAATCCCTGCAATGATTGGAACTTTTATACCTGCAATTTCACAACGTTCAACATAGTCATAGAAATGATTGTTATCAAAAAACATTTGGGTACAAATGTAATCCGCTCCTTGGTCCACTTTCCATTTTAAGTATTCAATTTCTTTCAAACGATTCGGTGTGGAAGGATGACCTTCCGGGAATCCTGCAACGCCAATTCCCATATTTGGATATTCTTTTTTAATAAATCCAACTAACTCACCTGCATAGGCAAACCCATGGTCAGTTTTTTGAAAGTCTTGTTGACCTTTTGGTGGGTCACCACGAAGAGCCATGATGTTATGAATCCCACTTTTGTCGTATCGTTTTAAAATTTCGCCAATTTCGTCTTTCGTTGAACCTACACAAGTAAGATGACTAACAATCGTTAAGCCAGTTTCTTCTTGTAATTTAACAACTAAATCATGAGTTAAGTGTCTGGTGGATCCGCCAGCACCGTAAGTGACACTCACATATGCCGGGTTCATTTGGGAAAGTTCTTGGATATTTCGAAACAAATCCTCTGAAGCTTCTTCATTTTTTGGAGGGAAAAATTCGAAGCTGATCGTAGTTTGTTTTTTTCCAAGGATCTGAGAAATGTGCATAAAACCTATCCTCTAAACAGGAATATTTTTCTCAAGTCCCTTGTTGGCAAGTAACCAACCTTTTGACGCTTTTGTTTTCATCGCAAGCCAGAGGGAAAACTTAGGAAATAAGGCAGGCATGATGACAATTGTGGATCGAAGATACGAAGGCACAAGGACTTCTCCTGGATTCTTTTCAATCGCCTTACAAATTGCTTTGGCTACTTGCTCGGGTTCGATTACAGGTGTAAAAAACGAAGGTTTTACCCCATCGATCATTCTAGTTTTTGCCATAGAGGGACAAATCCAGCTAACACCAATTTGAGTATCGTATAATTCCATTTTTAAAGCTTGGGAAAAACCAACCATAGCATGTTTAGTCGCAGAATAGGTAACGGTTCCTTCCGTTCCAAATTTACCTGCAATACTCGCCAAATTGATGATCGTAGCCTCTTTTTGCTCTCGAAGGATTGGCAAAGATTCATGTACCAACTTCATCGGTCCATGTATATTGATTTGTAATGCTTTTTCCCAAACGGAAAAATCTTTACCTTCAAATGGGCCACTTGGTGCAATCCCTGCGTTATTGATGAGGATCTGAAAACTGAGTTTATTTTTTTTAATTTTTTTGATGAGTGATACAATTTGTTCTTCTTTGGACAAATCACAAACATAGCCATAGAATTTTCTACCGAGTGACTCTACTTTCATTTGGATTTCTTTCATTAGTGTGGAGCTTATATCGACACCAATGATATCATTTCCTTCTTTGGCCAATCGTTCTGCAGTAAGAGCACCAATTCCCATACCACAACCTGTAATTAAAATCGTGTTTCCTGATAATTTCATACGATGAATCTAAGCGATTTTTTGGTTTCGTCAATCTGAATCATATACGAAATAGACTCAAATGCAGTACCGTCTTTTAAAACCTGAATTAGGCCATCGGTTACCATCTGTCAATTCTACCAACGAATGGATTAGAAATCCTGAAATCCCTTTTGGTTCTTGGGTAATTGCCGAAGAACAAACTGAAGGCAAAGGACGTGGCAATAATATTTGGCAGTCGTTAGGTGAAGAACCTCTGATTTTTTCAGGTAAACTCCGGCTTTCAGCTGCTGAAATTTCTTTGCCTTTATTATCGATTTTTGTTTCATCTGCACTTCTCAAAACAATTTTTGCATTTTTTCCCGATCGTGAAGAAGACACCACCATCAAATGGCCAAATGATATTTATAAACACGAAAAAAAAGTAGCTGGAATTTTGGTACAATCTGAATTCACAAACGGCGTTTATGATGTTGTGATTGGCATTGGACTTAACTTTTTTGGAAATCTAATCCCTGAACCTCTAATCGATAAGGCAACATATTTATGTGAATCCAAAATGGGTGAAGGGGAACTCGAAAGGTTCGTCAATCATTTAGTAATTGAAATCAACCAAGCAGTGATCAATTTACTGGATCCAAGCCAAGTCATGAAAGATTTGGTTTGGATTGAAGCACATTCTTTATTAAAGAACAAGGTCATCGAAGCAGAATGGGAAGAAAGAATCGTAAGAGGAAGAGTTTTGGGAATTGATGAATTAGGATTCCTTCTCATTATGACTGAAACTGGCCAAAAGATTGAACTCATGGACACTTCACCAAAATTTCGGATGATATAAATGTCAGAATCACCATTATTACTAGTTATCGACGTAGGAAACACAAATACAGTATTCGGAGTTTTCCGTGAAGGTGAAGAGACTCCGGATTTCCATAAAAGAACTGTAACTCGAAGGGATCGAACCTCTGATGAACTTGGTCTTTTTCTTAAAGGATTTTTAACACAAGAGAATGTAAAAGCAGATCGAGTTAAGAGGGCAATTTATTCGAGTGTTGTACCTTCTCTCAACCCAATTGTGGAAAGGATGTTAGAAGATTGGTTTGATGTAAATCCTTTGCGGGTTCATTACCAAATGAATTTGAATTTTGGCATCAGTTACCCACGTCCTTTTGAAATTGGAGCGGATCGTTTAGTCAATGCAGCCTATTGTGCAAAAACCTATCCAGGCAAAAAAGCGATTCTCGTAGATTTGGGAACAGCCACCACATTTTGTGTCATTAGCGAAAAACCAGAATATATAGGTGGAGTGATTGCACCTGGATTAAAAATTTCAATGGATGCATTAACAAGGAATACTGCCCAACTACCACCTATTGTATTTGGATCACCATCTAGAGTGTTAGGCGAATCAACTGTTGAGTCAATCCAAGCAGGATTTTTCTTTGGATGGATTGGACTTCTGAAAGAAATAGTCAGAGCCATCAAAGATGAACACCCTGGCGATTATGTGGTTGTGGGAACTGGTGGACTTGTCACAACAATCCATGCATCGCATAACCAAGTATTTGATGAAATAGATCCAATGATGACTTTAAAAGGATTAAAGATTTTAGCCGATTTAAATTCTTAATTCTTTTTTCTTGATATGTAAATACCAGGAAAATTACTGCCTGGTATAAACTATTGTTTTGTAATGCAACCAATGGTTGGATGGAACTGAAATATCCCATTCTTCCCGTTTCCATTTTCGTTTACCAAGATACTCTTTAATCGTTTCATTTATTAAAGTTTCATCGTAAAAAACAAAACTATCTCTTGAATAAATTGTTTTTAAGTACGTCTCAGTTGGGATTTCTAATTCACCCGGTATAAATTCTAAAATATCCAAGTCCTTTCGTTTCGATTTGAGATAAAAATAAGGATCAGGTAAACTTTGAAGGTAAACTGCCTTTGATTTGGACAATCTTCTTTCTATTTTTTGGAAGTGTGAAGTTAAGATTTCATCAGAATTCGATTTGGACCAATGGATATTTGTCATAGAAACCATTGCAATCAAAGAAACCGAAATACCAACCAAAGGCAATCGATTCAAAATGGTTTTTTCTTCCACTAACATTGCCATACCCATAGATAATGGGAATACAATATGGTATACATACCATCCTTCTGAAGATGTGTACAATGCTGCAAAAACGGAGATCGTCCAAATCCAGAATAAAAGCCATGAATTCGAAAGTTTGTCTTTTTGTCGGAACTGTTTGAATGTCAGATACGATAAAAATGATAACTGGATAAGAATAATAAATAATCGAATTTTTGGAAATCCGAAACCAAAAGAAAAGATTTTGATTTTATCAAACAATGTAAATGTATTGAGTAGATTTTGTTTTCTTGTGAGTTGTGCTCCAAATTGAATTTGGAACCAATCCCAATTTGGATGAATGTAGGTAAACCAACAAAGTATTGGAATGATTCCACCTAACAAAAACCATACTATATTTTTGATATCAAAGTTCTTATAAACTAAGTACAAGGTTACAAGTCCAAATGATGCTCCGATCGGATGGGAAAGTGCAGACAATGATAATAAGATTCCAGCAAAAAAAGGATTCCATTTATTATTTTTTTTGTTCGTGGCAAATAATAAGCTGATGATAAAGAAAAAAGCAGTGAGTGCTTCCATCCTTGCAACTGTTCCAAAACGGAATATAAGCGGCTCCCAAAGCACACTAACAAAAGCAACTTGGGCTGCTACGTCTGAAATGTGAAACCTTTTTAACAAAAAGTAAAAACTAAGTGCTGTCAAATAAACAATACAAACATTCGCTATGCGAAGCGTTAATAATGAATCAGGGAAAATGGATAATGAAAAACCAGAAAATAATAGATAAAGAGGAGGCATCCACAGTGTTTTGGATTCCATTCCTGGAATGAGTCCAGAAAGAACTTCGGTTTTGAAATGTCCGTTGGTCGCAAACGAAGTCGAAGGGGAATAAAACAAAACTTCATCAGGCCATACAACAGGTAATACACCTAAGTTGATGGCAACTTGGACGAAGAATAGAAGGGATATGCAAATAAACGAGGCGTAAGCCACGTTCCGACTACTTTGAGAGAGAGTTAACGGCTTCTTGTTCCGTTTCGAAAACTTCAAACAAATCTAAAAGTTCAACAACATCAAAAACCTTTTTTACAGGTGGAGTGATGCAACAGAGTTTCAGCTTTCTTCCTTGTTTATCGAGTTCCCTGACCATACCAACAAAGATACGAATCCCAGAAGAAGAGATATAGGATATAAGCTCCAGGTTGATGATGATGTCACCATCCCCGTTTTGTACGTCATCGGCTAATTTTGCCTCAACCTCATCAGAATGTGTAATGTCTAAACGACCATTGAGGTGAACGAGTGTGTGCTTTCCGATTTTTTTGGTTTTTATTTCCAAAGCGAGCCTACTTGGAGACTAGAATCTTTGAAAACACCAAAGGTTCAAGAAATTTTTACGCTGCTTGGTTTCTGTTTCTCGTAAAAAGTCGAGGGTCTTTATGTTCTGTTTCGGGAATATGCAACATAATCCTCTGCCTCGTGGATCGACTGGTTCTATGGCCCAAAAATTCTTGGATTTCCCAAACAGGGAAACCTTTTTGGAACAAGTCCAATGCAATCACATCTCTTAGGAAGGGAATGTGGATTTCTTTTGAAATGAGACGACTTGCCGTTTTCAAAATTTTTTGGATGGTTCTTGTGCGTAAAACGCCATCCCGTCCAGGGAATAGATAATCACTGGGTGAAAACTCACAAGCATAACGATAAAGTTCAACTGCAAACTTTGGTTCGAGAAAGATGTTCCTCCTACGCAAACGACCACCGTTCTTTAAATGAAATCGATCCATTTCGGAATTAAAATCAGCAATTTTTAAATGGATGAGTTCCGGTAATGACAAACCTGTACAAACTAAAAACTTGATGATCAAATAGTGGATGTGATTTCGACCCCTGATTCGATTGAGTAAATTTCGGACTTCTGTCTGGTCTAATAGACGATTCCCTAATGTACAAACATCAACTGTGAGAATGTGTGGAAGAAAGGTTGGTAAATTCAAATTTGTATTTAGCATATTTTTGTCGTGGAATGTAGCAGAGTTTAACATTCTCTGCAATAAAATTGTCACCAAACTGTAGTTTTGGATCACAATTTTCAGAGAAATAAATTTCCTAGTTCATGTTTTTGCACGATGAAGTTTTCTGCTTGATTCAAAATCAAAAAACGATTTTATCTTTGGGAGAAACAATAAAGGATTCAATCGTATGGACTCGCTGGAACTCAAAACAAATGACCCGGAACTACAACTGACTAAGGAAGACATTCAAAAAGTTGAGGAACTCACCGGACAAATTAAACTCAATAATCCAAATGACATCGTTTCTTATGGATCTTCCGCCCAAGCAAAGGTATCTGATTTTGCAGACAAAGTACTTTCTGAGATAAAAACCAAGGATTCAGGTTATGCGGGAGAACTCCTAAACCAATTATTATTCAAAATCAAGGATTTGGATATGGATAGTTTTGCTGGAGAAGGCAGTACTCTTTCTAAAATTCCACTGATTGGAAGTTTGTTTGATGCCTCTCGAAAATTTTTAGCAAAGTTTGAAGATTTGGAATCACAGATCGGAAAAATAGTCGATGAACTGCATTCAGCAAGAACGAACCTCACAAAAGACATAACTTTATTGCAGGCGTTATACGAAAAAAATTTAGAATATTTCAAAGAGATTCAAATTTTCATCGCAGCAGGAGATAAAAAAATCCAAGAGTTACGTGATAAGATTTTGCCAGAGATGTTAGAAAAAGCGAAAGCTCAAGGTGACACGTTAGCATCTCAACAATACCAAGATATGGTTCAAATGGTGGATCGATTTGAAAAAAAGATTCATGATCTAAAACTCACTAGAATCCTTTCTTTACAAACTGGACCACAAATTCGTTTGATTCAAAGCGGAAACCAAGTTTTGGTCGAAAAAATCCAAAGTTCTATTTTAAATACGATTCCACTATGGAAGAACCAAATCGTCATTGCACTTGGATTGATGCGTCAAAGAAAAGCATTGGAAGCGCAAAAACAAGTTTCGAAAACCACAAATGATCTCATCCAAAAGAATGCAGAAATGTTAAAATCGGGAACAGTTGAGATTGCAAAAGAATCAGAGAAGGGAATCATTGAAATCGAAACCTTAAAAAATGTAAACCAACAGCTGATTGAAACGATCACGGAAACTTTAAAGATCCAAGAAGATGGGCGTCAAAAACGGAAATTGGCCGAACAAGAAATGATAAAAATCGAATCAGATATTAAACAAAAACTTTTGGAATCAAAATAGAATGACAGATGTACAATTGGAACAAAACCAAGAAGAGAAAAAATGGGCGAGACGTGCCCATATTTCAACTTTGCTAACATATCCAATGGCACTTTTACCGTTTCCCTTTTATTTTTCTTCATTGGGTGCAATGGTATATCCATTTGTAATGTGGTTGTCTAGAAGTAAATCTTCCTATTCCGCAAAACAATCGTTAGAGGCAATGTATTTACAAGCACTTTTATCGCTTGGATACTTTGGGTTTGGAACAAAGTTTGGTGATGATCGTGTATTGCTTGTTTTCTCGTATGTGTTTATGGCTTTCATTCATGTAATCTTTTTGGGGATTGCCATCTACCGTACAACCATTGGAAAACCACACCATTATCCATTTAGTTTTTTTCCTTTCCTATTTTCTTCCAGTCAGACGAAAGAAAATTGGAATGAATTGAAAAAGAAATTTGAAGACAAAGTAGAGTTTTCTGAATACAAAACTCAGATGGAGAAATTAGATGCGTTTCGGTTGTCCACAGAAAAAGATGCAAAAATATTAACGGATGCTAACTTACAAGGATTGTGTAACGAATACTTACATTCGTTGTCCGATTTACGAGTCAAACTAGCAGAGGATCCACTCTCTTATCGTAAAGCAAAACAGTTTTTAAATTATTTCCCGGAAACAGTTTCAAAAATTCTAAGCCAATACATTCGTGTGAGTCAAAGTGGTAATTCACCAGATTCTGAAAAAAGAAAATCCGAACTCAATTCTTTGTTAAGCGAAGTCATCAAAACCACAGAACAAGTTCGAAATAAATTAAAAGCTGATGAAACCCTAAATTTAGATGTTGAGATCACCGCCATGAAAAAAAACATCGAATTTGGTGGGTATTGATGGATTCTGAATTACATGATAGATCATATCATTTTCTAAATTTTTTACCAAATGTCGCAGATTTCCTTGTAGCGAAACACAAGGAGTCTACATTAAAAGTAGATGAAAAAAGTTTATACAATTTAGTTACGGAAGCTGATCTCAAAGCAGAATCTATGATTCTGGAAGAAATCCAAAAAAATTTCCCTTTGGATGGAATTCTTGCGGAAGAAGGTGGTGCAATACCAGGTACATCAGGATATACATGGGTGATTGATCCATTAGATGGAACTACCAATTACACACATGGATTGCCTTTGTATGGTATATCAGTGGGAGTCGTGGAAACAGAATCAATGTCCCCTGTGATTGGTATGGTATTTTTTCCCGAGTTAGGTACTTACTACCACGCAATTAAAGGGCAAGGTGCCTTCCGAGAAAAAAAACAAATTCAAGTCTCACAAACAAAATCCATGAGAGATTCTTTATTTGTCACTGGTTTTCCATATGATCGAAACTTGTCTTTAGATACACTTATGCAGTATTATAAATCGATTTTACAAAAATCGAGGGGCATTCGTAGAACAGGCGCTGCAACTTTAGACTTATGTTGGTTAGCTGAAGGAAAATTCGAAGGGTATTATGAGTTAGGATTAAAACCTTGGGATATGGCGGCAGCTGGTCTTATCGTCATGGAAGCAAATGGAAAATTAACTTCCATGGATGGTAATGATTTTTCCATTATGATTCCAAGTTTACTCGCAAGTAATGGACATGTTCACGAATACTTACTTGCTGAATTTGAAGGACAAATCAACCGAGTAGTGTACTAACCATTTGGTTGAGTTTTGTTTGGATTATAGATTCTGTAAAATTTGATAATACATATTTTCTGCCATTTTTTCCCAATTGATTTGAAATCAAAGGGTTTTCTAATAAAAAATCCAACATCCTTTGGAAAGATACTTTATCAGAATAATATAAACCACCTTGGCTTCGAATACAATGTCCTTTCATAACAGATGATTTTCCATTTACCAATACTGGTTTTTCATGAAGCCACGATTCCATAATCGAAATCGAAAAACTTTCATAAGCAGATGGATTTAAAAGTAAATATGAATTTTGAATTTCATTTCTTTTTGTTTCTTCTGTAACAAAACCGGGAAAAATAATATCTTTCTCTTTTGAAACATCCATTGAAAAAACAGAACCTAAACATTTTAAAATAACATCAGATCGATGGTTTAATTGTTTCCAATCATGAAAATCTAAAAATAGTTCGGGATATCCTTTTGCTGGTTCAATCCTTCCGATTGTTAATATTTGGAATTTTTTATCTGATTGATTGTGTGTAGAAGGAATGTCCGGTTGAACATGATCTTCAACATAAGTTCCGATCATAAAATAATGTTTTGCCCTTTGATTGGTATACGTTTCGTAAACTTGTAATTCTTCCGGTGCGTTAAAACTATAAAAATAATGATTTAAGTATGTTTGTTTGTATATAGGAAGTTTGAAAGGTGGTTCATCATGAAACGTTGGTACAATCACAAACGGAACTTTTAAGATGGGAATGCTCATCACAACAGGATAATATAAATATCCAATTAAAATTATGAGATCAAATTGTGATTGGCATTGCCTAACATATTCAACTAGGCTTGGACAATAGGGTCCTTGTTCTTTCAGAAAATTCAATTGGTCTTTAAAAGAAACTGAGTCACCAGCTTTTAAACATCGATCTAAAATTTGGTTCATTCGATTCATGTTCCTAGTTTTTTCGACGGGGAAACGTAATACTTTAAATTGGTTCTCTTCTGTTATGCCTGTATTGAATTCATTTTTCCAAGTAACATAGTTTTTTGCAGCAGTTGTGCAAACAGTAACCGAATGCGTTTTTGAAAGTATATTCACATAATCAGCTGCTAATTTTTCGGCCCCTCCAGAAGCGTTTTGCAAAAATCGTGGTGTTATGAATAATATTTTTGCCATACAAGTTAACTTTTGATCACTTCTAACAAAGGTAAGATACTTGTAGATTTTAAGTATGTATCTAGATGTAAATTTTGATGATATATGATTGAATTGCGATAATCGTTATTTTTAAAAATTTTATCGATTTCACGAACCAATTGATTAAAATCTTTTGAATGAAAAAGGATACCTGAGTTTCCAAGAGTTTCAGGTACGGCTCCTGCTGCATAAGCCACAACAGGTAACTGGAAGTGCATCGCCTCCAAAAGTGGGACACAAAACCCTTCATGTTCACTCATTGATAAAAATAAATTACTTTCTAAATATATTTTTTTCAACATCGCTTCATCAACGTAAGGTATGATTTTAACTTCATTTTGTAAGTCAAATTGTGTGATCATAAAATTGAGTTCATCTAAATAAGATTGTTGGTCTGGATTACAAAAACCTAACATACGTAATGAAAATTGGTTTCCATAAATTGATTTCCATGACCTAGCAAATCGAATCAAATCATCTTGGCATTTATTTGGCGCAATTCTTCCTACAAACAAAAATGAAGGAAAAACAAATGTTTTATGTTTTGATTCTATATGGTTATGATCCCATTTTTGAAAATTGAGATGTAATGGAAGAAGTCTAACGTGTTTAAATCCAATTTGGATAAGTTCTGCTAAGTTGAAACTGCTAACTGCAAATGAATGTTGAAAATGATCACGAATGATTTCTAAATCTTCTCTTCCTCTTCGTAACAAATAACTAAACCGAAGGTCATAAGGTTCAAAAAAGTTTTCTGGTGTGACATTATGATAAATGAGTATTTTTTTATTTGGGAATTGTAAAAGAAAATCTAAAACTTTCGAATGTATTGAATGGTGATAAACAATCACATCTTGTGGTTTGATGTTTACCTTTGAAATTTTTTCAGCATATTTTCGATCATTAGAATAGACATTTTCTGCGTAAATTTTTCCAGTATAACCTTCTTTAGCCAATAAACGTTTCATTTCTAACATCTCTTGAGAGATAGCATCACCTAGTTGAAATCCTGCTGAAAATTGGTGAATGTTCATTTGATACCACTATTTAATATTCCAGATATCGTTTCAACAAATGGAAAATGGTTATAGTAATCTAATGCTTTGTATTGAGTTTGAATAATTTCGTTTTTTCGATTTTCACTGCTTAAACTTTCTTTGATTAAATGCAGTAGTGACTGATAATCCTTTTTGCGAAATTGGATTCCACCTTCTCTCATTGTACCAGGGATAGCACCTGCAGCATAAGCAAATACTGGAATTCCGACTCCAAATGCTTCAAGAATAGGAAGACAAAATCCTTCATGTTCGCTCATTGAAACAAATGCACTAGATTGTTTGAGTATTGACAAAACTTCTAAATCTGACTTTCCAGTAAGAAAATGCACTTTTCCTTCAAGTTTCAGATTTCGTACAATGTTTGTTAAGCGAGAATAATATCCATCAAATGCTCCAATGACAGAACCTATACAATAACAATGTGCTTCAGGAAATTCCTTTATCCAAACCGAAAAAAATTCAATTATATCCTCCCATTTTTTTTGAGGAGAATACCTGCCAACAAAGGATATGGAATAATTGGTCTCAGTAGTCTCATTCAAATTGCGGACTAATTGATATTGTTTACAAATTGGCAAAATATAAGGGTTACGGAAATGATACATGCTAAGTGTATCATAATTAAACTGAGAATCGCACCAAACAGAATCACAAAAAATTGATAAACTTGCCAATTCTAAAAAGGAAAGAGATTCAAATTTTTCCATCGCATTGTAAATATCTTCAGTTGTGGTATGTTGATAAAACTTAGCTGGAGTAATATTATGAAATCTTAATATTTTAGTACCTGGTAAATTTTGGAAAAGTGTGTAAGGATAACCTGATCCACCATAATGTAAAATGTGTATGTCTTTGGAGTGAGTTGGAAAATCAAATGAATCAACCAAATGGAAATGACTTTCCAAAGGAATCCCTTTTCTAGGGAGTCTTGTTATAAAGTGAGTCCTATATCCTAAATTTTTGAATACATTTGCTAAACCGATGGCATCATTTCCGACACCATCTGAATCTTTTAATTCATCTAAATGTTGGAAAACATTCATTTCAGTATTTGGTATATCTAAATACCTTTGTACCTTCGGAAACAGTGAGATCTCTCGATGAATTAAGTCCCAATGAGTTTAGATAATCTGGTAATAGTTCTAAATTGATTTCAGACACTTGGAGATCACGAAACGGTCGATGATTGTCTTCGGGAATGACTGAAACCGAAAAGTAAACATGATTTCCTTTTGTTAAAACAGATGTAATTTCAGAAAATAGTCTTTCGATTACAAAAGTTGGAAATTTGTTTAGCGGTAAGAAAACTAATATATCAAAGTTTTGAATTTTCATCTGAGTCAGAGGAAATAAATTTTCAAGATAATATACGTTATGCGAAACTTTACTTTTGATAAAATCAAAATGTTCTGAATGCGATGTGACAGCCTGGAATGGTATTTTGGAAATTGATAATTGTTTTAAAAATTCTCCCCATTCAGGAAACAATACGAGAACTTGTTTTGAATGTTTGAGATCTTCGACTGCAAGTTCCCAATTTGGATTGATACCTGCATCAATGAAGTATGAATTTGTTGCCCAACTAAAGTTAGGCGAAGATTTTTGATTTGTATGTAACAAATGGTCTCGATAAAAAACATCAAATCGTCTTTCCATTTGTTCCAATCGTTTTCCCAATCGAATCAATTCATGAAGAACAGAAAAAAATGCTCGGATACGATTTTCAGAAAGTTTTTTGTCAATTTGTCCATAAACTGAAATTAGTCGATTGATGATAAATTTCACGGGTCCACGGATGTACCAAAATTTTGGATTGGAAAACTTCGGACTCGAAATTCCTTTTTCAAACAAATGAGCAGTTCCAGCTGGATCAAATTTACGAAATCCGAGTGGAGATTCTGGTTTGTAACTGATTTTAGTGAGTTCAGTCCATTGGTTGTTTTGGTTTGGGTCCAGTGGGATCTTTGATTCCAGAGTTTCTACGATTTCCTGTACATTGAGCTGTGGGTCTCGGATTTCGACAAAGGGGGATGGATTGAATTTCTTTTTGTCTTCCACAGTTTTCTTTCTTTTGTTGAGAGGATTTGAAAAATTGGAAGAATGGCAACTAAATCTTAGGGTCAGATCAGAAAATTCCCTTTTCTATGAAAAAAAAACAAACTTTAGTCACCGGAGCCAGCGGATTTGTGGGAAGTTATCTCCTCCCTGCACTCCAATCCCAAGGAAGTTATGAAATTCATTGTTTCCAAGGTGATATCCGTAGCCGTGAAACCGTTGAAGACCAATTGCAAAAAGTCCAACCAGATATTTTGATCCATTTGGCTGCCCAAGCCTTTGTTCCTAGTGCGATTGCCAATCCTTGGGAAACGGAAGAAATCAATGTGCGTGGCACCTTAAATCTATTAGAAATACTCCATCGTATTCAAAAACCGTGTAAGATGTTGTACATTTCCTCGGCAGATGTATATGGAAAACAAAATATGGATGTACTTCCTCTTGACGAAAGATTATTACCGAAACCTGTAAATCCCTACGCAGGCAGCAAACTGGCGGCTGAATCATTTTGCAGACAGTATTCTGAATATAGCCCTTCCGTTTCAGTTGTGATTGCTCGTCCCTTTAATCATATTGGCATTGGCCAAAGAAAAGAATTTGTGATCCCTAATTTTTGTTCTCAAATTATCGAAGCGAAACATGCAGGCAAAAAAGAAATTTCCGTTGGAGATCTGGCTCCTACACGTGACTTTTCTCACGTAAAGGATATTGTTGATGGTTACCTTACCTTGATCGAGAAAGGTGAATCGGGAGAAATATATAATATTTGTTCTGGGGAAGAACGTAGCATTCGTTATATGGTCGAAGAATTGGTAAAATTTTCAGGTGAAAAAATCAAATTCCTAGTAGATGACAATCGAGTGCGAGCATCCGAAACTTCACGAGTTTACGGAAACAATCAAAAACTAAAATCTTTAGGATGGGAAACCAAACATAGTTTAAGCGAAACTTTGAAAGAAATTTATGATTATTTAGAATCTGAATTTTTAAAGTCTAAACAAACAGTTTGAACCTCTTTCCAGGTTTTATCTGAAACCACTTTTTTGATCGTTCCTTTTTTCCCTTTTTGGATCAAAGACTCCAGGGTTTTCATTCTTTCTTTTGTCGCTGGATGTGTGCTTAAAAAATCTGTGATTTGACTCACTGTTTTGTCACCTTCACTGGCACTTGCTGTGGATTGACTTTCTTCTTGGTCTGTTTCTCCATTTTCCAATGTTTCCATACGTTTGAAAAAACTGAGTAATCCATCTGATGAAAGATTTTGCGATTTTAAATATTCAATCGAAGTTTTGTCAGCTTCGGTTTCAAAGTCTCTAGAAAATTTTAACACTAATATTGTAGAGCCTATCTCGGTAAAGGTCTCTAAAAATTCCATATTTCCAAGTCCAGGTCCGATCACCAAACTGATTGCAAGAGAGGTTCCACCTGCCTTAACTAAATTGCGCATATGGTGTCTTTTTTCCACATGTGCAATTTCATGTGCCAAGACTCCGATCACTTCTTCTTGTGAATTTGCCTCATTGAGTAATCCTGAAAAAAAATAAATTTTCCCATTTGATAATGCAAATGCATTGGGAACTTCGGATCGAATCACCGAAACTTGAAATAGGTGTTTGCTATCCTTTGGAACAATTTTTTTAAGAGCTTCAGCAAAAAATCGATCTGTTGCCTTTGAATCACATTTTTCAAATTGTGATTCCATTTTCATTTGAACAGAATCTCCTAAGGATTTGTCCATAGAGAGGGGAATAAAATTTGTAACGAGTTCTAATCCTTTAAAGTAGAAAAATCCTACAACCGAAACCACCAATAATGAAAGGATCCCGAGGACAATTGGATTCATCTCGCGTATGGAATAAAATAATGCACTGGAATGGCTTTGTGATTTTTTATTTTGGATCCAGATTTTTTCTAATCGTTTTGCATCTTCTTTAGAACAGAAAATTTCCAATACAGGACTTTCTTGTGTTTCGTCTGGAAGAAGTATCAGCTTACAGCCTTTATGCGTCTGAGTGAATTCGGTAAACTGAGATAAATTTAATTTATGATGGGTATCAAAAGATGTGAACTGGACTGTCTGACCATGGACAAGAACGGTCCCTTCTTCAGGGACCGCCGAGACACCATTGAAATATCGTGATGTAAATGTTTGGTTTTGAAACAATGTTTATGATAGGAAGGCTTCTAGAGTTTCTGCAAGTGCTTCCAATCCTTCCGCGGTAGCATTTGCTTTTGTATCTGGTTGGGCAGAAATCGAAGAGAAGTCAACTTCCGCTTCTAAACTTACTGATTCGATAAATAGTTTTGTCAATCGAACCACAGCCCAAGCAAATCCAATACCGAGTGTGAAGAGAATGATCAAATAAGCGACCAGAAAATTAACAAAAATCTTACCACCTGTGATATCGGATCTAAATTTTTTACCTTGGAAACTAGTTCGATTCCAAATGTAGTTTTGAACATCGGCTAAAAACCAAGAATAGTAAATTCCAAGTGTTACAATGCTTAGAAGGAATCCTTTTAGATACAAAAAGAAAATTTCCTTTCCATCAGCAGAAAAACCAAAATTTGTATTCCCGTAACGTGTTTTGCTTTGGATGTAAGCTTCCTTTTCAGCAAAAAACCAAGGATAATAAATCCCTAGTGTAACGATGGTGAGGAGAATCCCTTTCCCATAAATTTTCGCAACTTCTAAGATTTTCCCATCAAAACCAAAACGTAAGTTTCGGTACCCAGTTCGAGAAGTTATGTACTTACGACCACCGACGATGATGATAGGGACTAACGCCAAAATCACTCCAATGTATAAGACCGCACCTATGATTGTAGCAAAGTAAGGTACAGGAATTTTATTTGCGATCCAAAGGATGATCATAATCGCGATGTAGAGTACGATAAATACTCCAGCTGCTTTCAAGAATCCGATGAATCTTTCTTTTCCTGTTCCGTGAAAAGAGAAACGCTCACCGGCCCATTCCAAATTTTCAGCCATAAACTTTTGAATGTTGGTCCTTGCCCAAAAGCTGTAGATCCCTAACGTCACTACCGTAAGAAACATATTCTTCAAAAATAATATGAAGAGTTGTCCGCCAGTGGCGTGATATTGTAGTCTTGTGTTGCTCATTGATTTCCCCAAAGGATAAATAGTGTCCAGAGTATCTACTATATTAGAATTGGGTAAAGAAAAATATTTCCAAATCATTAGAAATACATTTTATACGGTTGAACACAATTCACTATTTTTAAAAAATCATAGAACATGAGCTTTGGCCCTGAAGTCTACTTGTGTAGAATGCGTTCCATTTTTGCAGTTTTCCTTATTTACGTTGGTGTTTTTAGTTTGGTGGCAGATCCAAGGCAGGAATTACCTCCCACTCTTGGAGATTTAAAAGGCCAAGATAAATCAGTAAGGCAACCTCCAGAACGAAAGGATAAAAAAGGTTGTTGTAAAATCAAATACCCTGCGGGAGGGTATGACTTCTTTCTGGCAACGGAAGAAGATTGTCGTGCGAGTTTGTATTTTGACAGGTTTCTGGGAGAAAACAATACACTATGCTTTCGTTGGGAAGGGGACTAGAAATAGCCGAATTTATGGGCGTCCGCGAACAAGTATTACAAACATTAGTTAAGATATTTCCAACTTATGATGCATCGCTTGCCATTGCAGGTGGTGGTTGTAAGGCGTTTTATGCTCTTGGTGTTGGAAAAACTCTCAGAGAGTGGGGAGTCCGTTTTACTGAACTGTCGGGAGTTTCTGCGGGTGCCGCCATGGCACTTTGTATCCTCTCACAATCCGAAGAAGAATCGGTGGAATACTTTGAGGAAATCACCAAACGTAACTCCAGAAATTTCCATTTTTCAAATTTGTTACGTGGTGAGTCCACATTTCCTCATGAAGATATGTATCGTAGGACCATTCGATTTGGAATGCGTTTTGATCGTGTTTTGGAATCAGGGGCAAAAATTTGGATCCACTCTGTGAAAGCGCATCCTAAAGATGATTCCTTAAAAAACAAATTTCGATTAGCAAGATTGATTTCCGAAACAGGGAGAGCCTTCATTCTCGATGATAGAGATAGGTCAGAAGGAATTCCTGCAAATCGTACGGCTGAAATTATCAAAAAATGGAATATGGAAGATGTTGATTTCACAGAAAAAGACTTTGTGAATCCTGAGACCATCGAACAGTTTATTCTAAATTCATCCTCAATTCCTCCCATAGTTGACTTTCAATCAGTTGGAAACGAATACTATTTAGATGGAGGTCTTACCAATAATATGGTGATTGAAACCTTTTCACCAAATGCCAAAATCATTGGAATCCATTACGAACCAAATACAATCGTTGGGAAAGATCCAGACTTACTTGCAAGATCATTTTTAATCACACCATCGAAGCCATTACCCATCACTTCTTTCGACTACACTAATCCGAAAGGAGTCAGGGAAACCTATGAATTAGGGAAGGCTGATGCCCTTGCAAAAAAATCTGAAATAATTAATTATTTAAAAAAGGACTGAAGTAATTTTAGTCCTTTTTCTAATGTTTCTTCTTCCGTAATCAAACTAATTACAAGAATACACCTGTTATGCGAAAATCCATACCATGTTCCAGGATGGATAGATACGCCAGTTTCTTTTAAAATCTCGTTTACAACTTCTTCATCCTTTTTATCTAAATTCACTTCGAACAAAAAATACCAACCTGCTTCTGGAGAGTAAATTTTTTGAATTTTTGGGATTTGATGAATGAAACTTTGACATATCGTTAAATTTCGCATAACTCTTGTTCGAATTCTATCTTGAACCATCGTTTTCCAGGGCAAAAGTTCGTTATTAGCCAATTGGATAAAGGAATTTACCGATAAGTAGGTATCTGCGATAAAACTTAGTTTTTTTTGAATTTCAGATTGGATAGGTTCTGGAGAAAGATTTAAAATCCATGCCAATTTAGCTTGGGGTAATGCCAACATTTTCGAAAAACCATGACAGACAAAAAGAGGGAAGTTCGGTTTTGGAGGTAAATAATGAGATTCTCCTTGATAGTCATATGCCTCAAATACTTCATCGACAATCACGGGGATTTTGATTCCTAACGATTCCCAATCCTTCCAAAATGATTCCGTTGTTTTGGAGCCAGTTGGGTTTGAAGGACTTACAAGTATGATCACTTTTGTTTTTGTGCTGATCGTGTTTGCAATTGATTCTGCATTGTAAACCCATAACCCAGTCGTAGGATCTTCCTTCAATTGGTAATGGACTTCTGTTAAATTTTCCAAACCCACAAGGAAACTAAAAAGTGGATAACCGGGGTTTGGTGTTAAAATTTCATCACCTGGATTTGTTAATAGTTTAAATAAAAAGGAATATGCCTCTGATGTACTTGCTGTGAGTTGAAAATTTGAGGCAGCTGTTTGGATTCCTCGATTGTTATAAATAGAACTGATTTCTTTTCTGACGGATTCTAAACCTTCTGGAATTGGTTCATAAATGCTTAGATTCAGATTGGAAAATATATGTGTTAGAACAGAAGGCGGAAATTCCAAACCCAATTGTGTTGGATTAGAGTTTCCTAAATCTAAAATTGGTTTTCCCGTTTTTATTAATTCTAATTTAGTTTTATGGATCGAATTTTCTGATTCGATTTCTCCTAAAGAATTGAATCGTTCGGAAAACGGGAAATTTTTTTTTGTCATTTCATCCAACTTTATTCAGATACTTTGCGATTTTTCGAATGATAAATCGAGGTGTCACTCGAACTGACTCAGCTAGTATAAAGTTTAAGAATCCAGGAATTTTTACTACCCTCTTCCCAAACAAAGCTTTTAATCCAATATCCACAACCTCTTGAGAGTTCATTGCTAAAAATGAAGATTGGACCAATTTGCTTCCTGTCATATTCGCTCTTTCAAAAAATTCTGTTTTTGTAGGTCCAGGACAAAGACAAGAAACGGTGACTCCATAATCCTTCACTTCTTCCGCTAATCCTTCGCTTAATGAAAGTACGTATGCTTTTGTGGCATAATAATTTGTCATGAATGGTCCTGGTTGAAATGCTGCTGTAGAGGCAACATTTAGAATGTAACCTTCCTGATTTGAAATCATATCTTGTAAGAACAAATGGCATAATTCAGCTAATGTTGTGACATTCAGTTGGATCATTTTTGATTCTTCCAAAAAAGAATTTTTATGAAATTCTCCGTTGAGACCAAAACCTGCATTGTTGACCAAACAATTAACTTGTATTTTTAACTTTTTTACTGCTTTGTAAATTTTTTCGGAAGCATTTGCTACTGACAAATCTTCTGCAATGACAATGCCATCTAATCCATATTGTTGTTTGATTTCTGCTGCAATACTTTTGAGTTTATTAGCACTTCTTGCGACTAATATGGGAGTGTACCCTAATTTTGCCAATGAATGGGCAAAATCCTTTCCGAGACCTGTTGATGCACCTGTAATTAAAGCATATTTCATAAGGGAAATTTATTTCAGTTTCGAAAACTTGGCAATTCTAAATTAAATTGTTTTGGCAATTTTGACTAGCTGGTCAATATTCGTATTATGGACCAATCTCTTACCCATCCGCTTCATACCATTCAAAAAGAAAGAGTTATAATTTTTATATTAGCAGCCTTACAGTTTTTACACGTTTTAGATTTTGTGATCATGATGCCACTTGGACCAGTTTTTATGGAAAGTTTCAAAATTGATGCTGCTGCCTTCGGTTTACTTGTTTCTTCCTATTCAATTAGCGCAGGTGTATTTGGTTTGATTGGTGCACTTTTTTTGGATTCATTTGATCGAAAGTTGAGTTTGCTCGTTTTATTTTTTGGTTTTTCATTTGGAACATTTTTATGTGCATTTGCTAACAGTTATGTTTTTTTGCTGATTGCTCGTGTCATCGCGGGAGGATTCGGAGGAATGATCGGTGCCACCGTTCTTTCGATCATTGGGGATATCATTCCGGTCTTCCGAAGGGGAACGGCAACTGGGGTTGTAATGGGATCCTTTTCTGTTGCCTCTGTAGTAGGTGTTCCTTTTGGACTCGAACTCGCTGAACGATTCGGTTGGCATTTTCCTTTTCTTTCATTGGGGATTGCTGGATTTTTAATTTTGCCAATCGGTTATAAATTTTTACCCTCTATTCGTTACCATCTCGATTCTGATACAAAAGTGAAACAGTCGCAAATCAAAACATTACGATTGGTAATACAGAAAAAGGAACATTTCCCTCCATTTATCTTTATGGTGTTTTTAATGTTTGGTGGTTTCACAGTAATTCCTTTTTTAAGTCCGTTTTTGGTATCAAACGTTGGTTTAACGACAAAACAGATTCCCTATATTTACTTTTTTGGTGGTCTCGTAACATTTTTTACAAGCAGGTACATAGGAAAGTTGGCTGATCGTTATGGTAAGTTTTTTATCTATCAAATCATCACGGGACTTGCGATTTTGCCTATAGTTCTTGTTGTCACTTTAACAAAAACATCACTTCCAATTGTTTTAATCATCACTACAATCTTTATGGTTTTTGTATCTGGGAGGATGGTCCCAGCTTTTGCTATGGTCACATCTGCTGTGGAACCTAGAATTAGAGGCGGATTTATGTCAGTCAATTCGGCTATCCAACAAATTGCCCAAGGTGCTGCTTCCTATGTCGCTGGATTAATCCTCTTCCAAAACGCAGAAAAACAATTTGTGAATTATGAATTGGTAGGAATGATTTCTGTCTTTAGTTTGTTGTTTAGCGTGTATTTAGCGAAAAAAATCAAAATCGCTGGGTAATAGTTGGCGTTAGCAAAAGTTAGATTATACTATAATTCTAATTTTCCAGTTTCAAGAAAATCTATGATCATACGTTTTTGAGGAGGTGTGATCATTTTTTTTTCAAGTAATTGATTTAGAATTTCTTCTGCCGTTCCAATTTCTATTCCATTTAACTCAGAAAAAATATACTGAAAGTATTTATCAATACGATGGTCAGAGATATATGAGGTTAGTTTTGCGCTGGTTTCTAAGATCAAATTTTGCCTGCGTACCAATTCTTCCATCGTAGAAAGAATGATAGAAACCTCTGGGTCTTCTGCAAATAATTGCAACATATGATCGTATATTTTAGGTGATTGTAAAGGAAGTTCGTAAATAGAATCACCCAAAGCAGTGTATAATGATTTTTCTTCTTCGAAATCCAGTCCGGTATATTTGGAAAGATTGGATACCACTTCAGATGGTAAAATGGTCAAAAATTGACATGCATACTCAGGTTCTTTTAAGTACCGTACAAAATACTGAATTAAATCACAGATTCTTAAATAACTTACGAATGTCCAATATTTGAAACTTCGAATATCAAACATATGTTTAATTGATTTTTCGCGTTTGATCGATTCCCGAAGGTTCATATAATTTTCAAAATCGATTTTAAATAAATAACTTAATGTATGATTTGAAAATGTTTCTATGATTTCTCGAACCAATGTAGGTTCACCAATGTATAAAAAGTATGTAATAAGTTCGAGATTGTCTTTATTCGTCCAAAGAAATTTTTCTAAATTTTTCGCAGGAATTTGCGAAAATGCAGAGAAACCTATTTTGAAAGTTACTTTATCTTGTAAAAATGCTTCTAGTTTACTCTTCGCAATACAATCTTCATCTACGTCTTGTTTAGCGAATGAATGCCTGCAACTCGGTGGGCAGGCATCGTAAAGTGATGTACCTAAAAAACAATTTGGCATGAATTACGGCATCAACTCTCCACAGTCTCTCATTTCTGGAGCGTATGGATTCTTTACTTCTTTTCCAGTCATTAACCAAGATTTATCGACCATTGGACAATAAAAACGATTGTACTTCGATTGGTTTGGCACTTCCGCTTTCATTTGTATCAATATTTCTTGGATTTTTGAAATTTTTTCATAACTAGATTCTAAATCGGTTTGAATGGATGGGATATTGGATGTAATTTGTTTCCCCCAAGATTTTAATTTAGGATGGTCATTCGCAACTAAACTTTGAACGGCTTCAGAAAATTCTTTCCAATTTGGTTTTGGATTCTCTTTCAAAAATTCTTCGAGAATGACTTGGTTTTTTGTAAACAGAGTTTCCACGAGTTTTTGATGGTTAGGACCGAAGGGAATGACTTCTTCCTTACAGGATAGGGCGAAAATGGCGAAAACAAGGAGTGAAATCCGAAATACTTTCATAATTTGATTCTTTTTTCCTTACTTGGAATTGGAATTCAAATTTTACGTCCGAGTTTGTTGGATGGAAATTGCTTTTTTCTCGACAAAGCCGCTTTTTCAAGCATGATGACAGAAAAGTTCACGAAGGTGTAATTCCATTATGATTATTGTAGAAGGCATTGGCCACGTCAGTATCCCCGTCTCCCAACTCGACACCTCTATCGATTTTTACCGAGACATTTTTGACTTCGAAGTGGAGACAAAGAAGGCTACTGAGGCAATTCTTTCTCTCGATGCGTTCCGAATTCGTTTGGTAAAAGCGGAAGTGTCCGATCGTTCGCTTCCGATCCTAAGTTTCGTCATGGACGTAGATGATTTTACAGAAGCAATCAGCGAACTAGAAGAGAAGAACGTAAAGATCATCAAAGGACCTGAAGGAACTGATTCCGGAGAGAGTCTTACTTTTGCTGATCCAAGCCAAAATTTAATCGAGATTTTTTACTCTAACTAAATCCTGTTGCTTTTTTAATCTTTTATTCGTAACATCCTCTTGGTATGTCCCAAGAAAATCAAGAGGGTGATCACGAAATCCAAGCCATCGTCGATTTTAAAAAAGGTTACGTTTACTATCTCAATAATTTCCAAAACATAGTCGGTAGTTTTTTACAATTCTTAAGCACAGGACTTACGGAAGCAAACAAACGAGAAATTCTTTCCTTTCGAAAAACACTCGACCAAGAACTCGATAAATCTCAAAAAAAAATCAAAGAAATCATCTTCAATTTAGATGAAAAACATTTATTCGCACAAGTGCGGAAAGATTATTCCCGTTACTTTTCAAGACATATTGAAGACTCGAATAGAGATGAGTTTATCCAGTTTCATTTGATTTTCGAGATGTTACGATATTTCTTAATCGAATCAAAAGAAGGATGGGAAAAATTAAAAGCTGCAGTATTAGACAATCAGTTTAGTGATTTAGAATTCCAAAATAATGGATTGTTAAACTATAGAATTTTACCAGCTTTAGAAAAACTTAATAATTTAGAAATCCTACTCAAACGGATGAGATTTATATTACAAATTGATAATCCAAACTGTTTAACTGAATTCAAACCAACAAAACCAAAATACCGTGATAAAGGTACTTATCGACTATCTGCAGTTTTTGAAGAATCTTTGTATGACAAACCAAAAGAATTGGATCCAGAGGATTCTGGAATTGAATACAAAGCAGATGAAGTCATAAAAAATCACCAAGAAAATGAAAAAGACAATTGGAAGGTCATAAAACAAAAAATTAAATCGGAAGCAGATCTCAATTATATCCAAGCGTATGGAAAATACACTTGGAATTCAGACCAACATTATTTCTTTCGGTATGAATTAGACAAATACAATGCTGAAAAAACATTATTCAAATCTGCAATAAGTTTAGATTCACACTTAGGCGCTGATGAACAGATTTTACGTTCTGAGCTCATTCGATCGATGACAAGTGCAGAAAAAAAAGGAAAATCAGCTGATGATTTTGAAATGGAATACCAATCTTTTCTCAAACAATTTTTTACTTTTTGTGAAAACATTATACTTATGAATATGATGTTACCTTCTCAATTTAAATATGTTTTTTTATTTCACTTAGGTCCTTCTCATTTTTATATGATTGCTAAAAAATTCTTAATGGAAGTTAATACAGGTTATATTCACGCACGAGGGAGTGATGGAAAAAAAGTGATCCGTGTTATCCCCGGTGAGTATGTAAAAAAACATGTGATTGATTATTGGAATGAGGTGATTTTGCCAAACGTTGGCGAAGAAAAAAACAATTTGGCATTACTTAAAAAAATCACTGAAATGATTGAAGAGAAATATAAAGAAATTTCAAAATTGGCGATTAAAAATTACGAAAATCTCGATCCCGAAATCAAATCATCAAAACCTAGAGAAACCATTTTCAGAGAATATATGAATGAATGGATGGGTGCAGCCAATCTGATTGTTTTCAAACGATTTGTTAAAAATAAATCGTTCTAAAGTACTAAACTACAAGTTGCTGATTCTGCTGTGATATAGAATTGAGTCGCAACACTAGCTGGAAACGGAATGATCGGATTATTTTGTAAAACGTAATCTGTTGCTTGGCAAGAACGGCTAAACACTCTTACTGTGACGACACTTTCACAACTAATCGTTAAATTCCTTGCTGACAGTAATGTATCGGTCCGAAATGCTTTTGTTTCATTTCCATCATATTCAACAGAAATTCCTTGGCCTTGTTTGAGTTCAATTTCTGGTCCGTATTGTTTATTCGTAACAGAGTAACAATCGACAAAAAATTCCATTCCAGAACAATTCACACCTGTTTTGGAATTCGGTAAACAAGAACCACCTGATTTAGAAACGGTTATGAAACCAGAGTAGGTACCGTCTGGAACCTTGGTATAAAGTTCGGTTCCTAAATTCAGAGTAACGGTAGCAACAGTATCATTAAACCGAACAACCGGATCGATCCCAAAATTTTCGCCCTTAATGATAACTTCTGTGGCGGTATAAGTTGCATTTGCATTGTTTTGGGCAGGTGTGCCGATCTGCGGTGTCACAGAGGAAATCACAGGTGGTGAGGTCAAAAGAGCTGATAGTGGATCTTCTGATGACGATTTAACGCAGGAAAAACTGTTTCCAAACGCTAGTGAGAATCCGATTGTGTATAAAATCCTTCTCATGGCTGCTTTTTCCATTATCGGATATTTTTTTCAAGATTCATTTCTATTTTTAATAATATGGGAAATTCTATGAACACCGTCTCGCTCCAAACGATCGATTCTTATGTAGCATTCATTGAACTGAACAGGCCAGAAGCAAAAAACGCTATTTCCGTTCAATTTTTGAAAGAATTACAAAACTGTATATCTCATGTTCAAAAAGGAAAATTTCGTGTTCTTATGATCATGGGAGTAGGAGATTCATTTTGTTCAGGTGCTGATTTAAAAGAAAGAAAAAAGATGTCAGAACCAGAAGTCAAAAACTTCCTGCATAACATCAATGATTGTTTTTCTAGTTTAGCAAACCTGCCCATTCCAACCATTGCTGCCATTAATGGATTTGCATTTGGAGGAGGTTTAGAATTAGCAATTTCATGTGACATTCGTTATGCGAGTAATTCTGCCACTATGGGTTTAACGGAAACAAAACTTGGAATTATACCAGGTGCTGGTGGTACCCAAAGATTATCTCGAATTGTTGGTGAGGCAACCGCTATGGAATGGATTTTTTCTGGGAAAAAATTATCTAGTGAAGAAGCGCTCAGCCGAGGTTTGGTTTCAAAAGTTGTGGAGCCAGAAAAACTCAAGGAATCTTCTCTTGCCTTAGCAATGGAGATATCGGAATCTGCACCTATAGCTGTTTCTGCTGCAAAAAAAGCAATTCGACAAGGATATAATTTGCCGATGGAGTCTGCTTTAAAGTGGGAACAATTGTGTTATGGTGAAACTTTCACTTCGAAAGACCGACTGGAAGCCTTACAAGCATTTGCCGAAAAAAGAAAACCTATATTTACGGGAGAATGAACTTTGATTTTAACTGGTAAAGAAATTTTAAAAAGACTTGGTTCCGATATTAAAATTGAACCTTATGATGAAAAACTTTTAAACCCTAACTCATACAATTTAAGATTACATGAGGACTTGTTAGTTTATTCTGAATTTCCGTTGGATATGAAAAAACCAAATCCAGTCCAATCTTTAAAAATACCGGACGAAGGTTTATTGTTAGAGCCTGGGAAATTATACTTAGGAAGAACCATAGAATTCACAGAAACTCATAATTTGGTACCAATGTTAGAAGGAAGATCTTCTATCGGAAGACTTGGTATGTTTGTTCATATCACAGCCGGATTTGGAGATGTTGGATTTAAAGGGTTTTGGACTTTAGAAATACAAGTCACACACCCGTTACGCGTATACTCAGGAGTACAAATTTGCCAAATATTCTACCATACTGTGGAAGGGGAAATCAGCGAATATAAATCAGGAAAATACCAGGCTAACCAAGGGATCCAACCATCCTTATTGTACAAAGATTTCGAAAAAAAATAGAATTTTTTTCAGCTAACAAAAGTTACCTGCCAGCCTAATTGGTCGGCAGGTGCCTTTTCAATTCAATTATTTTTTAGATTTAAACGTACAATCCCATTTTGGATCGTCCAAGTTGACTCCGGCTAGTTTCACCCAGCTGTTTGTTTTTCCGATGAATGTAATGGAACAAAGTGTACCTTTTAAATCCAATCGGTTTCCACCGTCGAGTGCTGTGAATTTTCCACAGTATGTTTTTCCATCACGCGGGTTGTAAATACGACCATTTTTGTAAACACCTTCCCCAACGTAATCGAAACCCGTAATGAAAACCATTCCTAAATTCGGACGTGTTCTTAACTTAGGATCTTCATTGTTGTGGTCCAAGTAAGGTGTTCCTGGAATTCCCTTGTCTTTTTCTTTTTCAGGGTATGCGTTGTCTTTGATACAAACTGTTTTTCCGCAGTATTTATCACCACATTTGAAAATTTCGATCACCGAATCTTTTTCAGGTGGAAGGTATTTTCCGAGAGCCACATTGGCATCTTGAGCAAGTAAAGTAGTACTAACAAGTAGTGCTACAGCCCATACACTTAATACAATTCTTAAATTCATACAAATCCTTATTCTTAAAAATGGATTCGCTTATTTTGTCAGATTTTATGGTCTATGGCAAGCTGGTTTTTTAAAATTCAAGTATTGATTGTAAGAAAATAGTGAACGAAAAAGAAAAATTCCTAAATAAATCCTGGATTAGATTCGCTTTTCAATTGTACAGAACGATTCCAAACGATTGAGTTCCAATTGAAATGTGAAACCCGTTAGCGAACATATCGTAAGGAATTCTACTAATGTTCAATGGAGCCAATGAACATTAGGAAATGATATCGATTTTAAATCATAAACTAACCTCGATTAATTGAGGCTAGTTGCTTTTTCTAAAAGTTTGGAAAGTTTCACAACATTTTTATTTGTTGGGTCAATTGATTGAGCTCTTGTTACATAAGTGAGGGCTCTATCAACGTTTCCTAAAAGTCGGCTAACATCCGCTAAGTTGATTAGGTTTTGAAAATTTTCCGGCTCATGTTTTAAAGCTTCTTGTGCTGCTTTCAGAGCTCTTTCATAATTTCCAAGTTTTTTCTCAGACATAGCCAGATAATACCAATATTCACCCGATCCCTCATTTTCTTTTAAAAATTCGGTAAGAACTTTGGCAGCAATGTCATATTCTTTGCCTTTATAACTCACCAGACCAAGAAACTTATTTAGTTTTTGGTTGTTGGGATCTGCAAGGAATGCTTTTTTCATGACAGTGATAGCACGTTCAATTTCACCATTTTGGTAGAGAGCTTTGCCTTCCTCGAAAGCACCTGATGTTGTGAGAGCTTCATCCCAATCATCGCCAGGTGTATCGAAAAAATCATCTATTGGTTGATTGGAAATTTCATCTTTAGGTGGTATATGATGGATAGGAGATCTTTCACTTTTGAAGACAACACTTAACATGGAAATATCGTCTGTGATATCTCCAGCATTTTTAACAAGTCTCTCCACTTCATAAATATCACCGTCAGCTTCTTCTACAAAACGTAAGACCATAGTTTCATCTTCATTGATTGTTCTTACATCTTCATCTGGTGTTAAGTCGATGTCATCTCTACCATCGGAACCAAGGATAAGTTGATCACCGGGTAACAATTGGAAGGTTTGGACTTCAAATGGATATTCTGAATCAAGACCAAGTTTTCTAAGTTTTAATTCATCTTCAATGAAACTTGCTTTCCCATCACGGTATAAAATACTGTAAGGATGTTCCGCATTAAAATACCAAACTTTTCCAGTTTCGTCATCTATGAGCATAACTGTCGCAGAAATAACCATTGTTCCACTGAAAGATTTGAAGACCGCATTCACTTCTTCATAAACATCAGTTAACCATTCTTCTGGAGTTCGATTTAAAATTCGTTTGTTTCCGGCAGAACGTGCCATGATTGAATTCATCACAACACCCATCACAAGTGATCCACCGGCACCTTGCATGGATTTACCCATAGCATCACCATTCATAACCATGGTATAACGGCGGAAATCGTCAGGTTTTCCTAATTTTAAGTTCCCTGTAATACAAATATCACCACCTAAGTCCCCTGTTTTATTACGGAATTCGAAGGTTTTTTTTTGGTGCACATAAAAATCACATCGAATGTTTTCTGATTTATTTGCATTGAAAAACAAAGGTTTGGCGAGAAGGGAAGTTAAGAAGTAGTCTCCATCTTGTTGTACTTTCAAACGATGGATTTCATCCATTTTTTCTTGGAGTTCTTTGGTTCTTTCTTTTACTTTTTCTTCCAAGTTTTCGGCATAATCTTGCAGTTCGCGTCTAGCATCACGGATTGATGACACCATTCCATTAAATGACTCGGCCAAATATCCAATCTCATCATTTACTTTGATAGGAACTTCAACTTCCAAATTTCCTTGGTTTACTTTCTCCACACCAGCAAGTAATGCGTAGAGTGGATTGACAAGTGCTGATCGAAAGAAAAGAGGGAATACAACTAAAAGTACGATCATTACAATCGTTAAAATGACAAGTTCAAGTTTTGCGGACTTGTGCATGTAACTTCGATAATCCCGGTAATTGAATCCTACTTCTCGGTTGATTTTTCTTTTTGCATCATACGTCATATAAGCAACGTAATGCGAAAGTCCATCCAAGTCTTTGCGGTAATGTCGAGTTAAGTCTGGCTTAAAATACCGAAAATATTTTAACATCTCCACTTTTAAATCACGACCAGAAATCTCTTTCCCGTCCCACTTACATTCGTTTACGTGTTTTAAGATTGAATCGCGGAAAGTATCAACATTTTTAACTTTCTCAATGTATTTTACACCTTCTTCACAAAAGTTATCAGGATCGATATCAGCCAATTTATTGGTATTAATGAAGGTTCGTTTGTTTAATTTTTCGATAAGTTTGGAGACTTCTGTTTTAAGTTCTTTACCTTCTAAATCTGCATTTTCTTCGATGAAGTTGAGAATAGCATTTTTGTAACCTTCAAAGTAATAAGGGGTTTTAGAGAGTATGGAAGTGATGGAGATTCGATATTCTGATTCATTGATAGAAACTACTTCATCATACAAGGCGGTATTATATAGGTCTGCTTGAACAAGTGGTAAGTCTAAAGTAACGTTTGAAGGAAGGTACGCTTTCTTTAAATTTTGTCCGCTGGAATCATATTCAATGACAAATACAATGTCCTTGGACCTTTCTCCACCTTCAGCGACACGAAGTGCTTTTTGGATTGCCGTATTGTCGAAGGATAGTTCTTTTTCTTGGTCCACCAAATACGAAAAAGCTTGCATGATGAGTAAGATTGTTACGAAGGAAATCCCAACTATTTTCACCATAAATGTTGTACGTTCTGTACTATTATTGATGAACGTGATTGTAATGATGAAAAATGTAAAGGTAAACAAAAGAACAAGTGCGGTGAGGTAAGTAGACCTTTCCATGGCACCATCACGGCTCATCACATTTGTGATGTTCGGAACTACTGCTGCAATCAAAGCAGCAATCAACATGATGATAAGTGTTCCCCGTTTTTCTTTTTCAACGTGGAAAATTCGATAACCAGGTAGGACTAGGAAGTTAATGAATGAAAATCCTGCGATGAATAAACTGAGTATTCGACTCGCACCTTCTGAGTTAAAATCCCAATGGTGAGCAGTGAAGTGGTATTTCCTTTCTCCTTGTGAGACAGTCACAAGAAACCATAAGACAACAACGATCGCAATTGCATGTAAAACATACTGAATGATATTCGCAGTTTTATGATCTCGATTGTCAGGGAATCGAAAGAAAAATTGCCCAAAGTGAATAATACCAAAAATGATAAATCCACCTGTAATCCAACGATGGTACGAAGCAATAGGATGGTAGTAAAATGCGCCTAACAAATAGCCAAATTGAAAGAGACACAAAAACAAACACGCAAATGCCATGTGTTTTGTGGCGACGGTTTTGTCTTTTAGAGAGAAAAAGAAAGTAGTCAAGACCGCAAGGAGGACAGTGACAATTAAACTACCGAATGTATAATAATTTGTTAGTATGTGGTCAACGGATAAGGTGCTTTCACTCATAGGGTCTTCTAATTGTTAATTTAATACGAAATCGTAACAGGAGAAAATGTGAAATCAATTCATTTTCCATCCACTCCGAGCAAATCAGCGCTGTACTTTTTTGCTCGGAAGAAAGAGGAAAGGTTTAACGAGTTGCGATAAAACAATCAATTCCGTCGTATTTCAATTTGGACTTCAATGATTCAGCCTTAGCGCGGTCTGAAAAATCCCCAACTTGGACGACGTATTTTCCATCTCTTGGAGTCACAAAGACAGTTTGGTTGTATTCTGACTTGATGGTTTCCTGGTATTTGATGGCTCTTTCTTTCTCTTGGAAAACACCGACTTGAACAGTAAAACCTTTGCCTGTTGCAATTGGTTTTGTCACACCAGGTTTGACAGGAGTCAATTTTTCAGGTTTTGTAGGGGCATCATCTAAAAGGTCCGAATCATCTAAATCATCGGCAAGTTCATCTTCCCCTTTTTTGAGGACTTTGATTCCAACTTTTGTGATCCCTTTGTCTTTAAATTCTAAGATCTCGGCTGTTTTTTCAGAAACATCAACAATCCTTTCATCAACAAAAGGCCCTCTGTCATTGATTCTGACAACAGCTTCCTTTTGGTTTTCGAGGTTTTGGATTTTCACAACGGTCCCAATTGGAAGTGTACGGTGTGCACCAGTCATCTTCATTCGATCAAAAGGTTCTCCACTGGCTGTCGGACGGCCTTGGAATTTTTGTCCATACCAAGAAGAAAGTCCCACTTCATCAAATTGAGTCGTTGGTTTTTTGGTTGGTAATTCAGTTTGTGCCGTAGTTGGTTTGGACTTTGAATCCAAATCATCCATGATCGATCTTGCCACAGGGTCATTTGATCCATTGGCTCCGGATGTTTTGTTTTTTTGTGAACGTTCGAAGAAAATATCTTCTGGATCTCCGGAAGCACTATAATCCCTACGCGTGGCATCTGCAGAACTGCAGGACACGAACCACATTAAAATCGTAATGAGTATGAGTCTTTGCATAATTTTCCCCTTTCTCTGGACTCTTGTGTGTACCTTTCGGATGGTTTTTCCAATCTCGTGATAAAATTTCTAGGGGGAGAATCGATTCTGAAACGATAATCGCTTTGTATGGCACAGGAAATTCAGGCTCTATTCAATGAAGCAGTCCGCTTGGAGCGAAATGGTGAGTGGGAACGTGCCGAAACCCAATACAAATCCCTTCTTGAAAAAAATCCAGATTATCATTTGGCCTTACAAAATTTGGGTGTGATTTACGCCAAACAAGGAAAACACGCAGAAGCAATTCCTCTATTTTCGAAAGCATATAAATTACATGCGAATGTGAAGAACTGTTATAATTTGGCAGTTTCTCTTTATAAACATGATGAAACGGAAAAAGCAGTCAGTTTTCTAAAACAAACATTATCCTTTGAAAAAAAATTCATCTCAGCTCACTTGTTACTCGCCCAAGCTTATCAGAAATTGGGTCACGATGATAAAACTGAAGTGTATCTTAATAATGTCATTAAAATCGAACCAAACCATAAATCAGCTTTAGGAGGGCTTGCGATGTTTTATTACGAAAGGAATCGTTTTCCAGAAAGTTTAAAAATGATAGAGCGTTATTTGATTTTATATCCTGGGAATGCCCAATTAAAAATCATCCAATCAGAAATTTTAGCCAAACAAGGGAATTATAAAGCATCCGCAAATTTACTGACAACAATGGTAAAAGAAGATGTTGGATTCACTCATTTTAACGAAAGTTTACAATCAACCTGGCAAGAAGATGATGCAATAGCCAAAGAAAGTTTGGAACGAATCCAATCGAAAGCAAAACAGAAATTAAAAGAATTTAAGACCAAATTGGAACTTTCAAAAGAGAATCCTGACGAATTTGCTCCTCCTGACCCACAAGAAGCGTTGGATTTAAGTTTATTGTATCTTTTCAATGGAAACCCAGAAAAAGCGATGCAGTATTTGGTATTTGCTCAAAAGATGAAGGAAAAATCAGATACTGACGGAACTTCCTAAATTGAAACAAACCAAATACATTTGTTTTTTCCTCCTTTCCTTGTTTGGATTGGAATTTTGTCGTTACCCAATCGCCAAACAAGACATTCTGGAATCCGATACGTTGTTTCTAGAATCAACAAATCCAAAAACAAAAGAATGTAATGAAGAAGGAATTCGATTCACCAAAACAATCCAATTGGATTCGGCTGCGGCCACTTGGGACAATTGTATCTTATCAAACCCAAATGAAGTAGCAGTCCATCTCAATCGTCTGCGATTTTATTATTTATTGGATGAGTATGAAATTCTCAAACAAAAAGTAACCAGGGAATCTCCATCGCGGAGTTCTGTTACCTACCAAACCATTCTGAAAGAATTGGATTTAAGGCTGAGAATTGAAGAGAAGGTCATTCTACTCGACGCTCTCTCCCGAGTGAAAGGTTGGGAGTTATATGCTTATGAAGAACTCGCCAATTATTATTTGCAAGTAGGTAACTTTCCCTTTGCTGAAGGTTATTTTAACCAAATTTTAGAAGTTGTACCTTTCCATGAAAATGCATTGTATGGGATGGCCGACATCCAAGTTCACAAAGGGAATTGGTATAGTTTGTTGGATTATGCAAAATCATTGGAAGTATCCGCTAAAAAAAATAAGGACTATCATTTTTATTTTTTGAAAGGGAATTATGAATTGGGTCGGTATGAGCTCGCACTTAAGTGGGCTGAATCTGCATCACCCAATGAAAAATCAGAAATTCATTTTTTGGAACTGTGGAGAGATACTCTTCTTGTTTTAAAAGACAATCCAAAATGGGATTCTTTGTTACCATATTACCGCAAGGCAAAAGAAAAAGGATATTCAGTACCAGAGTCTGTTTTTTTTCCAACTCTATCAAAAGAAGGAAAAGACGTGAGAAAAGCAGTACGAACAGGAAGGAGTTAATTGAATCTATCACTTAGAAATAAGTTCATTAAATTGATGGAGTCTATTTCCAAAGGAAAAATTCCTTTAATCATTGTCTTGGCACAAATTCCAAATTTTTTCAGCTTGTCTCAGCTTAAGTACGTTATGCGTCCGTATGAAAGGAATTTTGTTTTTTAATAGATGTAATTCACATGCTAGTGTCGCAAATTCCCTATCTTCGATTGGTAAATTTCCCAATACATTCCCTAAAAAAGATTTTCTTGAAACACTTACCATCAGTTGTGGAAATTCTAATTTTAAGATTTCCAAATCTTGTAAAACCCGAAAGGAAACCATAGGATCGTCACTGAGGAAAAAACCCATTCCTGGATCATAAAAGATAGCTGACTCTTCAATACCGAAGGATGATAGTTCGTTCCTTCTGTCTCGGAAAAAAATTTGGATTTTTTTGATCACTTTTTCAGGTGATAATGTGGATTTAATTTTCGCAATATTATTGTTATGCGAATGCATAATGACGAATTTTAGATCAGGATATTTTTGCCCATAGATTTTTAGAAAATCCCTATCTCCTTCGTAGGTAAATCCAGTAATGTCATTCAAACAGCGAACTCCAGCCTCAATTGCTTTTTTTTGCACATTGGGACGGAAACTATCCAAACTGATTCGAACACCTTTTGGCACAAAGTAACGAATGACAGGTTCAACACGATTCCATTCTACCTCCTCTTCCACTAACTCAGCAGCGACATTAGAAGACTGACCTGAGACATCCAACCAGTCGGCTCCTTCCTGGAGGAGTTGGACTCCTTTCCGAATGGCATCATCTGGGTTTAAAAACTTGCCTCCGTCACTAAATGAGTCAGTGGTGATGTTTAAGATTCCGAAGATTTCAGCCATGATTTAGAGGATTCCTTGGTGGGCTCACTCTTAAAGCCATATTTTTCCCTTGGCAGAAAATTCCGTTCAGCCGATACATAGGAGAGACGGCAGATGAAAAAAATCCTTATTTCCTTATTCATTTCGGTGTTTCCACTCCTAAGCCAACCACTTCCGAAAGTGAAGGATGTAAGGTTTTACCCACCTCTCAACACCCAAAATGTGGAATACAACCCGATCATTTCGCCAACAGGAAGGTATTTGGTATTCCAATCCAATCGCCCAGGTGGGGAAGGTGGGATGGACATATGGATTTCTGAAAACTTAAGTTTTCCCGACCGTATGAAATTGCCAGTCTGGTCAGCACCGAAAAATTTTCGTGAGCTCAATACGACCAATTTCGAAGGAATGTTTTCTATCCTTTTTGATGAAGAAGAAAAACCATACGAACTATACTTTACATCCGTTCGCGATAAGTCTCAGAAAGACACCAAAAAAAACAGAGAAGGATATGACGGATTAAACCTCTATTATACGAAAATTAACCAAAGGACTGGACTTTGGTCAGTACCCATTCATTTAAACGAAATCAACTCAAATTTCGAAGATAAAATGCCGGCTATTTCGCCTGACGGTTGTTCGGTTGTATTTTCTTCCAATAGACCAGGTGGTCTCGGTGGATTCGATTTATGGATCTCCAAACGAGAACCAACAACAAAAGATACGGAAAAAAACCCAGACAAACCAAAAATCAAATGTAGGGATGGAATTTGGCAGAAACCTATTTCTCTGGGTCCTATCATCAATACAGGTGAAGATGAAATCAGTCCTAATTTTCATTGGGATGGTCTTCGTTTGTATTTTAGTTCCAACCGAGGGGACAAAAATCGTAAGTTTAGTTTTTATTATAGTGAATACAATGAATTGAATGGAGTCTTTGAAATACCCAAATTACTTGGTAATCCATTTAACACCAACCAACCCTTGTCAGGCGAATCAACTGGATTTCCATTTGATACACCTTCAGATTATTCAACTTATAGTTTATGGGAGGAAAGTGATAACGAAGGGATTTCTGTCACTTTTGATGACCTTTGGTTTTACTTTGCATCCAACCGACCTGGTGGCGAAGGCCAGTTTGATATTTACCGTACGATGGTGCCAGAAGACCTTAGACGCACTTATGAGTTTGTATTTCGAGGTTTAGTCCTTGATGGATCAGAAGCGATAATGATAGGTCTTGACTCCACATTAAAAATTTATGATGATACAAAACCCATTCAAGTGATTACTTCCAAACGTATTGGTGGAGATTTATCCACTGAAGATGCGGAAAACTTTCGCACTACGATCAAAACAGGAAAACTATATAGAGTAGAAGTGTCTTCTCCAGGTTTCCATCCAACGGAAATTTTACTCGACCTTCGAGGGAATGTAGGAAAAGACAAAGAACAATATTCCCAGATCATTTTACAACCAATCCGGCCTACAAAGGACAACCGCCCAGACAAAACCATCCAAGGCATTCGTTTTGTCGTTAAAGACAAAAAAACAGACTTGGTAATTCCCAATGCAATCTGTTTTTACTTTGATGATTTGACCAGGAAAGGGAAATCCTTAACTTCGAAAGATGGCCACTTTGATTTGGATCAAACACCTACAATGGATTTTGAAATCTTAGCCCGTGCGAAAGGTTTTAAAGAAGAAACCTTTTTGTTCCCGAAAGAAAAAATTTCCGAAATGTCGGGCAAAGAAACGGTATTGTATCTGAGGAATTTAAAAGATTTTGATGAATTATATAATACAATTATTTATTTCCCGTTCAATGAACGAACGTTGAGTGATGAAGATAAGAAAAAACTGGACCTTTTGGCCGACTTCCTCATCCAACATAAGAATGAAAAAGTTGAAATTGGTGGACACACCGATAATATAGGGAATAAAGAATACAACATCAATCTAAGTGAAGATAGAGCTCTCTCTGTATACCAATACTTACGTCTGAAAGGTGTTCCAAAGGAACGAATGAAAGTACAAGCTTACCATTACTCCCAACCAATTTCAGACAATGAAACAGAAGAAGGAAGATCACGCAATAGACGTGTGAATTTCAAGAAGATAGACTGATATGATCAATCGAGTTAAAATTCATTTCGACCAAGATCGAGAGTATGTTCCTTTAGAAGCTGTCCGTGTTTTGCCAGAGTTTTTTAAACAAATGATGGCTGGTAATGGGTTGTACTTAAAAGGATACGACTCATCAGTTAAAGTGAAGTTTAAAGGAGAACGTGGTGACGGAGCACATATCTGGGAATTGGAAACAATGCCCGAAATGATCGAAACAATATTTACGATCCAAGCAACACCAAGTTTCCATGTCGAAATCGATTACGAACTGCAAAATCAAAAAGACAATTTGTTACTTGGTAAAGCGATTGATCGTAGGCAAACATATACAACTAGGCAGGATCCGAGAAATGAAAAAGTTAGAGGTAATGTTGTTGCTTCAAACTTTTTAATAGCTAAAACAAATATTGATTTTTCTAAACTAACAGGCGTAAGTTCGCAAGTTATTCTATCAGATATCCAAAGGACAGTTCTTCGAAATTATCCTCAATCCAAAGTTGTTTTCCTCTCGGGAACGATTCATAGCGATGAGGTTGAATTGATGAAAGAACATAAAAAACCAATTTTTGTTCTGGATACTGAAACTTTTGAATCATTCAATTCGGATGAAGTTTTTGATCCCAAAAAAACTTTTGAAGATGAGTTCTTGCTTGATGATAAAGTAAACGAATACAAAAGAAAAAAAATAGGTTCGTATATTTATTATCCCTTATTCATTCAAATGAAGGAAATGCATTTTTTCGCATACCTTTCTCTAGAAACGGAACGCACCAGAATTCCAAGTGAAGTGTTGGATTTGTTTAAAGAGGTTGAACGTACGTTTCAAGAAAGAATTATGGATTCTAATACCCATATTCTTGATATCAAACAAAACGTTTTAAACGTTTCCCGGGGTGGAGTTGCCTTGGAAGTGAACGATATGGAAATTATTAAAGCATTGAAAGTGAAACCAACTTTTACCTTGGATATCAATTTTAAATTACAGGCTCCAATCCGAATGGCAGTTGAATTGCGTCATTTGGAAGAAGTGAATGATTTTTATCGATTAGGTGGAAGGATCACTGGTGTAAGCGGAGATAAAAAAGCCAAAGAGATTTATCATAGTCTCATTGAATTTTTTAATTAAACTGCGCGGTTCAATAGGAGCCAATCATTGAAAGAACAAAAACTAACAACAGAAAACTATAAAGGCACTCGGGATTTTTATCCCGAAGATATGCGCCTTCGAAACTATTTATTTTCCGTCATGAAAGACGTTGTAAGATCCTATGGTTACGAAGAATATGATGGTCCCATGGTAGAATCATTGGATTTGTACCGAGCAAAAACTGGTGAAGAAATTGTTGGGAAACAAATTTATAACTTCATCGATAAGGGTGATCGTGAAGTTGCCATACGTCCTGAAATGACTCCAACTGTCGCACGAATGGTTGCTAAAAAATTAAGAGAGTTACCAAGGCCTATTCGTTGGTTTTCTATCCCAAACCTTTGGAGGTACGAACAACCCGGGCATGGAAGACTGCGAGAACACTGGCAATTGAATGTCGATATGTTTGGCGTGCCGGGAAGCCGAGCTGAATTAGAAATATTGTCCTTAGCCTGTGATATTTTATTTGCATTTGGCGCACCTAAGAATAGTTTTAAAGTTACCATTTCGCATAGGTCTTTACTCGACGAATTTTTGTTAGATGGACTTAAAGTTAGCCCAAACCAAGCTCATGAAGTTTCGAAAATTTTAGATAAAAAAAATAAAATTACTCAAGATGAATATGTAGCTTTAGTTAATAAAACTATACCTAACGATCCAACAGCTGTTTCTAAAATCGATTTATTCTTAAATGCTTCAGTTGCCACTTTAAACCAAATCCCAGGGATAAAAGAAGTTACATTGGAATCCATTAATGGATTGTTTGAGGATATCAAAACGATTGGCTTGGATGACATCATTTTCTTTGATCCTTCTGTTGTTAGAGGATTTGATTATTATACAGGTTTTATTTTTGAAATCTTTGATACATCTCCACAAAACAAAAGGTCTTTGTATGGTGGTGGAAGGTATGATAATTTAATTGGATTATTTTCTAACGAAGAATTAACAGGGATTGGATTTGGATTGGGTGATGTGACGTTACAAAACTTTTTAACTTCCCACAATTTATTGCCTAATTTTGCAAATGAATCAACGGTGTATATACCACTTTTAGATGATTCTTCCTATACAGAAAACCATAATTTTGCAAAAGAGTTGCGGAAAGAAAAAATCAATGTAGAAGTCTCGTTAGTTTCTCAAAAAATGGGAAAACAACTTTCCTATGCTGAAAAGAAAGGATATCGATGGATTTTACTTCGCGGAGAAGATGAAATCAAAACTGGTACCATAACTTTAAAAGATATGGTAACTAGAGATCAATTTACTTTTAGTTTTGCGGAAGCACTTCAAAAGATCAAAGAAGAGCTTTCGAAATGAATTGGATAAATACAATTGATTTAAAACTATCCACTTGGATTCAAAAACACTTACATCATAAAAATTTAAGTTGGGTTTTGTCTCGAATCAATCGAGGTGAAATGTTTGCTCTTGTTTTATTACCTTTGATGTTTATCAGTGAATTGTACAAACCTGTTTATATCAGTTTGCCATTTGTTTTAGTATTTACTTATGCTACTGATCGATTGGTTTTGGTACTAAAAAAGTATTTTGCTAGGAAACGTCCCCTAGTCAGTGTTATGGGAAAAATCGACTCTAATCCTGATATGAAACATTCGTTTCCTTCTGCTCACAGTGCAAATTCAATTGTTGTGGCTACAATTCTCGTGTTTGCTTTTAGAGAAACACCATATTTCTTTTTCTTTAGTTTGTTTGCAGGAGTGGGTAGGTTAATCACTTTGCACCACTTCGTCAGTGATATAATTGGAGGTTGGGTCATTGGATTTAGTATTGGTTTAATTGCTGTCACTATCCATTATTTGTTTTGGCCCGTATTGATAACATTATGAAATACATCGGATATTTTTTTTCCTTTCTTATAGTATATTTGTTTTATTTTCCTTTTAAGGTGCTTCCGTATAAGTTGTGTTTGTCGTATGGAATATTTTTAACCAACTTGATTTATAAGTTTGATAAAAAACATAGAAAGGTCGCAGCAGAAAATATTCGATATGCTTTCCCTGAATATTCAGAAAGTCAAATTTTAGATTTAGTCAAAGCCCACTACCGCCATTTAGGAATTTTACTTGCCCACACTCTTTGGGCTCCTCGTATGACGCGTGCTTGGTTGGATAAATACCTAGAAGTTGATGAAACTAGTTTAAAAATTGAAGAAGATACTAAAAAAGAAGGTGTAGGTGTTATTTTAATCTCGGGTCATTTTGGAACTTGGGAAATCTTGGTTCAATTTTTAGGAATTCGAATGAAGGGTGGTGGAATTTACAAAAAAGTGAGAAATCCTTTTGTTGATACCCTTTTAAAAAGAATGCGTTCTAAAAATGGGGTGGTTTTGGTACCTGTGGAAGAGTCCACTCAAGTCATCAAATTACTCAAACAAGGATATTGGATTGGTTTTGGAGCAGATCAAAATGCAGGTAAGGCTGGGATTTTTGTACCATTTATGAATAGGCAAGCATCGACATTTGTTGGTCCGGCACTTATGGCATATTTAACTGGTGCTAAAATGTTGTATTATTCAGTGTTAGCTGGTGAAAATGGGAAAGTCATTGTACGTGTTAAAGATTTAGGATTTGTGGATAAAAAGTTATTCCCAAATAAAGATGATGTGATTCGTCATTATACGGAACTTTGGACTAAAACTTTGGAAGAAGAAGTTAAGTTATTTCCAGAACAATATTTTTGGGTCCACCGTCGTTGGAGAACTCAACCTCAAGTGGTTTAAAATAAAAAAAAGGTCAGAGAATCTCTGACCTTTTTTATGTGATTACTCTCCTAAAAGCGCCAGTGTCGGTTTATGGCGAATGGCACCATTTTCAGCAATCATACATGCATTGATGATCTCATCTTCCAAATTGATAATGAACTGTTTTTCTTTGTTCACAAACAATTTGAGAAAGTTTACGATGTTTTTTGCATACATTTTACTTGCATCCATCGGCTGTGTACTTTGAAGATTTGAGTTTCCAATGATAGTGATACCTTTGTAAACAATGGTCTTATCATTTTCTGTCAATTCACAGTTCCCACCATTTACCGCAGCAAGGTCAACGATTACTGAGCCTTGTCGCATTTTATCTACCATTTCTTTTGTGATTAAAACAGGAGCTTTCCTTCCAGGAATGAGTGCTGTAGTGATGATGATATCAGCTTTTTCGGCATATTTTGCAATTGCTTCTTTTTGGCGTCTTTGGTAGTCTTCTGATTGTTCTACTGCATAACCACCTGTGTTTGATGCATCAGCTGCACCCTCTACTTCCACAAATTTAGCGCCAAGGGACATACACTGCTCTTTGACTTCAGGGCGAGTATCAAAGACGTCTACTACAGCACCTAATCTGCGTGAGGTTGCAATCGCTTGTAATCCTGCAACTCCAGCTCCAAGAATTAATACTCTTGCCGGCGTAATTGTCCCTGCAGCGGTTGTTAACATTGGAAAAAATCGGCTATAATTAGAAGCCGCTAGTAATACAGCCTTATAACCTGAAACTGTTGCTTGGCTACTGAGAACATCCATCGATTGGGCACGAGTTATCCTTGGAATAGTATCCATCGAAAAGATTTTGAATGAGGAAGTTGCGATTTCTTTTACTTTTTTAGGGAAAGCCAAAGGTGAGAGAGTTGCGATGTATAGTTTATCTTTACCGATTTTTTTAGCACTCGCTTCATCCAAAGCATGAATTGATACAACAATATCAGATCCAGATAAAATAGAGTCTCTCGATTCTACAGAAGCACCAGCATCTTTATAATCTTGGTCGGAGAAAAATGCATTGTCACCGGCTGTCGATTCAATTGAAATTGTGAATCCCAACTTCTTTAGTGGATCGATCACATCTGGTGTGATCGCAACTCGGTTTTCATATGATGGTTCTTTGATTACGCCTATTTTCATTTTATACTCTTTTGCTAAAATATTCGATGGTTTTTTTTACACCTTCCACAAGTGGAACAGTGGTTGAATAATTCAATTTTTCTTTCGCCAAACTTAGATTTGGTTTTCTTCTGGATGGGTCGTCTTGTGGAAGTGGAAGGTAAATGATTTTTGATTTACTTCCTGTTTCTTTGATGACAAGTTCCGCCAATTCTTTAACAGTAAATTCACCATCGTTTCCAAGGTTAACTGGTCCAATAAAGTTTTCTACATTCATCATGTCTATAATTCCCTTTACGAGGTCATCAACATAACAAAACGAACGTGTTTGGCTTCCATCGCCGTAAATGGTAATGTCCTCACCGCGTAAGGCTTGGACAATAAAATTACTAACCACACGGCCATCATCAGGTATCATCCTTGGACCATAGGTATTAAAAATTCGAATTACTCGAATGTCGACTCCGTGTTGTCTCTGGTAATCAAAACACAATGTCTCCGCGACTCGTTTTCCTTCGTCGTAACAACTGCGAATCCCTATCGTGTTGACATTACCCCAATATGATTCGGTTTGTGGGTGTTCCAAAGGATTGCCATAAACTTCTGAAGTACTTGCCTGTAAGATCCTCGCTTTGACACGTTTTGCCAAACCCAACATATTCATCATACCGAGTACATTGGTTTTGATGGTTTTGATTGGATTACTTTGGTAATGGACTGGCGATGCAGGGCATGCCATATTATAGATTTGATCCACTTCTAATTTGATTGGATCAGTGATGTCATGACGGATGAGTTCAAAATTTGGATGGGAAAGGAGATGAGTCAAATTTTCCTTCCGACCTGTATGAAAATTATCCAAAACGATGATTTTGTTTCCAGCATTGAGTAAGGTTTCTGCCAGATGAGACCCGATGAACCCAGCTCCCCCGGTAATGAGAATTCTTTTTGCCATTGAGATTCTATATTTGTGAAGTCGGTGTCCTACGCAAATGAAAATTTGCGAGAAGGACTAACCTTGTTTGTCTTTAGAAGGTGGATCAAGGAAGAAATTTGGTGGTAAAACGATCCCACTTTCTGGATCTACTCCACGTTTTTCCAACCAAAGTTTGGCTTCGGGGGAGAGTTCTCCAGGGAATCGTTCAAATTGTTCCATAGGATCGGTTGCCTGGTGGACTTCATCATGGGAAAGTGAAGTTCGTAGGGACATAAAAATGATGCCTATGCTTAAGAGGGACCAAAGGGTGGCGATTAAATAACCGAGGATAAGGACAACTGTTGGAATTTCTTGGTTTTGTAAATCTTCTGGTCCAAGACCTGCCATCCAAAATGCGAGAATACCAGCATCAGTTTCCGTGATTCGATCTGCAAAATCTGATAAATCATATAATGAATACAATGAGATACTGGTTCCCAAAAAAACAAGTGAGAGAATGGATGCAGTCTCACCTAACATTCCTACAACAAGGATTCCAACACCCCAAAAAATACCTGTAAAATAGGCCAAATCACCTAATTTGGAATACAGCACACTCACAGAAATAAGAAACAAACCAAATAATATCATTGTTTGGCGAGCATGATGTCCTTGGAATCCTAACCGTAATAAAAAAGCTCCAACAAGCGAAGATCCAATGTATCCTGCTGAGACAACCAAAATGAAAGAGCCGCGAAAGGAAGCAGGCACAGCAATTGTTTCTCCTCCTTCATTGCCATGAAGGGCGATTCCTTTTACCACTCCTCCACTAAACAAAGCCGCGGTTGCATGGCAAATTTCATGGATCAATACCACAAATTCTTTTAAGTAGGAAGTGAATTGGTGGTCCCAAAAAGCTACTAAACTCAAGATGAGAGATAAAAAAATGACAAACTTAACCGGTTTTTCTGCCATCATCGGTTTTACTATCGGCTAATTTGGAGTAAAAGAAAGACCAATAAATGTAATATCGTCTGATTGTTCTCGATTTCCTCTGAATTGGGTCATGCGAAGATCTAGAAGGGGAGGAATTTCTTTGACGGTTTTGTCTGCATTGTAGTGTAAAAAATCGATGAGAGTATCCTCACCGAAGATTTCATCTCGTTCACTAAAGGCTTCTGAGATCCCATCGGAATATAAAAATAGTTTTGTTCCAGGTAATAATTTTAATTCCTGAACATGGTAATCTGTTTCTAAGATTCCAAGAACACGTTGGGTTTTAGAATGTAATTTGATTTGGCCATCAGCTCGCATCTCAATCAGTGAAAGATGGCCGGCGTTGACATACTTAAAAACATTTTCAGTGGAATCAAAAATCCCGCCGAGTAATGTCATAAATTCATTACCTTTGTATCTAGCGCGAAAGAAGGAATTGATCTCTCTGAATAAACCTTCGAGAGAAGTTCCATTTCGCAATTGTTCTCTTACAATTCCTTTAATCGCGCTTACTAAAAATCCAGTGCCTAATCCATGTCCTGCTACATCACCTAACAAAACGATCATTTTTGTATTTGAGACTGGTATGATATCAAGATAGTCACCTGAAATACCAACTGCTGGTTTCGAAATGTAACCATAATCGATACCTTTGACTTCACTTGGTAAGATTAAACGTAACGTATTATCAACAATCGATGCAGTTTGGATGTCCCTGACAATTTTACGTTTTTGAATCTCATCTTCGAGTAAACTATAGTTTTCAAGTAACATTCCTGAGATTTTAACAACTTCGTTAATGAACTTTAATTCACCGATGGAAAAATATTTTTTATCTAACTTTTCTCCAATCAGTATCATCGCTTGGATATTTTTTTTATTAGAAGATGAATCATAGGCAGGGAATGCTAGTTGGATTTGTAGACCTTTTAGAAAATTATAAAGAGTTTCTCTAAGACCAATTCCATATTCTAAATGTGATGTGACTGTAACTCTGTCCGTACTCTTGAAATAATTCCAAATTTCAGACTGTGGAGAGATTCGCATAAAATCGATATTTCTTAGATCCGTATTTGCAAATTGGTCACCAGGAATTAGGATGATTAAATTGGAAACATTTACAGTTTCCTTCACTGTTTTATTGATTGTGAGAATTGTTTTTCTCATCGAAAGAGGTGAAGACAAAAGAGCAGTAATTTTATTGATGCCTGCACTTAGTTTTGGATTTTTTTCAAAAAACCAATAATCAAAAAGTTCTTTTACCTTTAACTTTAATGGAATTAAATAAGCAGTCACCAAAAACAAAAAGATAAAATTAAAAACCCATCGATCTTTGAGATAACGAATGGGTAAGATATAATCTAATACAAAAATAGAACCAATGTAAGTTCCTAATATGATGGCTACCAAAATCAAAGTGACAATACTTGGAGTAAAAATCACAAAAGATGGAACAAAGGTATAACGGTAGGTTCCGTAAAAAAAACTTAAGATAAACAATAAATAAGTAAAAATAAAAAAAGATCGGTGCACATAAAACCAAGGATAACCATCAAAGAATAAAATACTCGTTGGCAATGCCACATAAAGAACAATGGAAAAAACCAATACCAACCTTTTTAACAGAGCTTCTTCTTGTGGTTTTGACCGTATTAACTCAAATATATTTGCAATAATATTAATAGATCCAAATAAAACCGTGATCGCATGTGCTATGATGGCAATACGTTCTATTAAAATCATATCGTATCTTTCTTGAGAAGCGATCATCGCCATGATAAAGGATATCAAAACTTGGGGTAATAACCATTTTGAATTAATTTCTTTTCCTCGTAGTCGATAGATCAAATGGTATTGTAGAAAACTCCCCAAATACAAGGTTAAGATAAAAAGAAAAATCGAATTTTTAAATGCTAAAACAAAAACATTTGAAAGAATGATTAATCCAAAATTAAAGAAAAAACCAAAGATTAAGGCATCTCTTGTTGAATAGTAAAAGTATACTGCTATCGCTAAACTAAAAAAGGCTAAAAATAAATCGGAAAAAAATACTCCCAAAACATCTGTTTTGTGAACATTTCTCAGTTTAAAATCTTCTTCGTATATTTCTCCATTAGATTTTTGGATTTTGAGTCGATATGTATCTGAAATTGTAAGGTCTTGTATGGATTCAAAGATTTCTAAGTCAGAAAGAACAATAGAATTTCCCCAATGGGTTTTGTTTTCTTCACCAATATTGACGATCAAACCTGAGGGGAAATAATAAAATGGAAGTCTCTTGGAGCTATTTTGAACTCCAATAAAGGAAAAAAATAAAATCAGAAAAAATAGAAGAGATGAAAGGATTGTAATCGCTAGTTCTCTCATATAATTTCGGACTCATTAAAATTAAATTTTAAAACAGGTTCTCCTCGTTGTTGGATGATGATGGGTCCCTTGTCCATGCTGATCATATTTTTCCAACCCATACTTGCGACTACTTCTTCCGAATTTCTTAAGATTTTAAATTGTTTCCCTTCTTGGATGATATACAATTCGGAATAACCAATTTTACCAATGATCATTTCAAAATTTTCTTTCCAGTCTAACTTTTGAAATGTGGATTGTATCAGTGTTTTGATATCTGAAAATCCTTTTAAAAGTTTTAACCTAGATTGAGAATATACAACTCCCAAAATATAAGAAAGTATGATCCCGATATGTTGGTAGGATTTGCCAGCATTTAGGATAACAAAAAACCAACTTCCATCTTCTACTTGGAAAAATTCGATTAAGTTTCGATTGGTTCGTTTAAACGGAGTAATTTCCCAACCCAGAATTTTAGGTATTGTTCCTGTTTCCAATAAGTTTTGAACACGCACAGCATACTCTGCTTCTTTTTGGTATTTTTTGTTTTCGGAAATATGATAAGAGAGGATATGGTTGTGAATCGTTAGGGCCGATTGTCCTGCTAACAATGATAAACTGTGACTTGCATCCGAATTTGGAATATTAGATACTGCGATAAAGCCAAATAATTTTTCTCGAAAGATGAATGGGTGTATATAATTTGCATGGAGTTCCATAAAGTCATTATTGATGTTCTCATTTGAAAACGTATTTGCAACCGATGCTCCATTTCGATTGGCAAGTAAGAATGATTGAAAACTGGATTTAACAACAATATCTTTCGTTGGACTTAATTTTTTCTGTCTACCTCGAAAATAAGAGTGAAATGCAAAAGTACCATTTTGGGTGAGTACTGCCATTGTACCAGATTGGCTTCCGGTAATTTTCACCATATCTGGAAAAACATTCTTAATCAAAGAGTCAAAATTAAATCGTTTAATGGCCTGGCGATATGATTCGGCATCTTCTGTCAGGTATTCTGATAAAAACTTTGTTCGCATATACCTAGTTAAACGTTCAATGAGAGGCAGATATAAGATGAGAGAAAATGCGCAGGTGAGAAGCAATGCCAATTCAAGACGATAGGACATACTTTCTGGTATTTGTAGAATGATGATAAAATAAGAAATGTAAACCATTAAGATAAAAACAGTACGAGTGAATAAATTTGTAACCGAAAGTTTTAATTGATAACTTGAAGGTAAAAAGTATTTAAATGTATTTTTTAACTTATTGGAGATCATGTAGTGTAATATGCGTTTTCCTGGATGTAACCTTCGGTGAAATCACAACTCCAAAATGTTTTTTGAATGTTTCCTGTATTTAGTTCCACAGTGATAAAAATTTCTTCGTTCGATTTTAAGTATTCGGCTAACTTTGATTTTGTTTCATTGTTTGCACCTTTTACAGAAATTCCACCTAATTGAATCTCTAGATGATCATATGGAATAGGTTCATCAAACACTTTCCCGATTGCCATAATAAATCTCCCCCAATTGGGATCCCCTCCATAAATTGCAGTTTTAACAAGTGGTGAATTCAAAATTGATTTACCAATCTTTGTGACTTGGTTTTCATCTCTCCCTTTTGTGACAGTTAGTTCAATGAGTTTACTTGCACCTTCTCCATCCCTCGCAATTTTTTTAGAAAGTTCAGTGGCAATTTCATTTAGAGTAGATTCAAATTGATCATCAGGGATGGATCCGAGTTTTCCAGAACACATTAGTACCACTGTATCACTCGTCGAAGTGTCCGAATCGATTGTAATACAATTATAAGTTTGGTCTACCACATGTTTTAAAATTCCGTTGAGGTTATTTGATTCGGGTAAATAATCACAAAGGATATATGATAACATTGTTGCCATGTTGGGTTCGATCATACCCGCACCCTTGGCTATCCCAAACATCACTCCTTCTTTGCCTTCATGTGAAATTGTGCGATAGGAAATTTTTTTCTTGGTATCAGTTGTCATGATGGCTTCTGCCACTTCATCCAAATTTCCAGGTTTTAGATTTTCTTTCGCATTCGAACAAGCTGTTAGGATTTTTTCAATCGGAAGTGGGACACCAATCACTCCTGTTGAAGATGGTAAGATATCTTCTTTTTTGATTCCAAGTGAATTTGCCAATGTTTCACAAATTTGGTAAGAATCTTGAATACCTTTTTCACCTGTCGCAACATTTGAATTTTTTGAATTGATGACGATGGCTTGTAAGTATCCGTCTTTGATATGGTCTCGGCCAACATAAATGGGAGCTCCAGGAAAATTATTCCGAGTGAAAACGGCTGCTGCTTGGCAACGCACATCAGAATAAATAACTGCAAAATCTAAACTTGCATCTTTGATGCCGATGTTTTTGCCAAAGGAGTAAAATCCCAAAGGATACTTCATATTTACCTACCGGATACCAATATTCTATCCGGGGACTTCTCTTACGAGAATCTATTTTTTAGGAAAAACAAAGGAGAAAATGGAACCACCTTTCGGATTGGGTGCTACACTGACTTCACCTGAATGGAGTCTTGCAATGTGTTTTACGATCGAAAGCCCAAGTCCCGTGCCTCCCTCTTTCCTCGAGCGATTGGTATCAACGCGGAAAAAACGTTCAAAGATTCGTTCGGCATCTTCCGCAGAAATTCCAATCCCTTGGTCGATAACTTGGATTACGTTAGATTCTTCTGTCGTGGAAGCTTTTACGATCACACTAGCACCTTCAGGACTATATGCTGATGCATTCGAGATTAGATTCACAAGTAAATCTTCCAAGAGCAAACGATCTGCTTTGACCTTTAATTCAGGGGGAATATCCAATACCAAATATTGTTTTTTTTGGGAATAAATGACACCCAATGATTCAGAAACATTTTTTACCAAGTCATAGATGGGAACATCAGTGAGATTCAATACCGTTTTGTGGTTTTCTAGTCTCGAAACAGTTAACATATCTTCAACAATACGAATCAATCGATCTGTATTTCTTAGGATTGCATCTAAAAACTTTCGCTCATTCGAATCGGGAGCCAATTTCAATTTGTACTCTAACGTTTCTGCATAACCTTTGATCGATGTGATAGGTGTTTTTAATTCATGAGATGCATTCTGAAAAAATTGTTCCCGAATCATTTGATTTTGTCGGTCTTCTGTGATATCTGAAATCACTCCAATGTAAAGTTGGACCATCGCATCCGATTTAATTGGATAAATTCTTGCTGTATAAAAATGAAGTCCATCTTGGAATTCAGTTTTGCCTTCTTTTCCTGATTTTATTTTTTCAGATATAAAACTTAGTAGTTCTTTGTTTTTAATAAACGGAGCAAATTCTTTAAATTGAGAATTCTTTTGAATGAGAGTTTCTGAAATATTTCGATTCAAAAATAAGAATTTCTGATTTCGGTCGATTGCAAAAACTCCTTCCTTTAAGTTTTGGAGAAGGTAATTAAATTTTTCTTTTTCGACAGTGAGATCCAAAAATTGTAATTTAAGTCTCCTTGCCATTTCATTGATTGAAGAGGTAAGAGTTGCCAACTCACGGATATCAGGCGATGATAACTCAACACCAAAATCACCAGCATTGATTTCTTTTGTTTTTTTCTCTACAGTGGCAAGTGGGTCAGTGATCCGCATTGCAATGTTGGTGGAGATATAAAAAGTTCCAAAAATGGTAATGAGAACAAATCCAAAAAGGATCAGCGGACGGACAGCAGGAACCACTAAATCATAAATATAAAATACACCTAGGGCAAGTGTCAGTAGGACAAGTAGTAGGCCCCAGTTGAGTAAAAGTAGTGTAGAAAAAAAACTACGCATCTCGGAATCGATAACCGACTCCGCGAATCGTTTCGAGTCGTTCTTTTTCGGAGAGTAATTTGTCTCTTAGTCGTTTGATATTAACATCTACGGTGCGATCCGTAACAAATACATCTTTGCCCCAAATCCGATCTAACAATTTATCTCTTGAAAAAGCCACTCCTGGATTTCCAGCAAACAATTGTAATAATTTGAATTCAATCAGCGTGAGATCAATTTCTGTCCCTTCGACAAATACTTTGTGTGCAGTCGGATTGATTTGGATTTTTCCAGTCGTGATGGTACCTTGGACTTCTTGGTTTGGGTCAGTTGTACGCCGAGTTACAGTCCTTACACGAGCGACTAGTTCTCTGATATTGAATGGTTTGCGGATATAATCGTCGGCTCCTAGTTCAAGACCTAGGACAACATCAGTTTCGCCCGTTTTTGCAGTCACCATAAGGATCGGAATTTGTGGGTATTTTTCTTTGATACGTCTGCATAAATCCATCCCACCAATTCCAGGTAACATTAAATCTAAGATGATTCCATCAGGTAGGTTTTTTTCTAAACGAGGGAGGACTTCCATTCCATTATGGCAAACTTCCGTTTGGAAACCTTCTTCTTCCAAATGGAATTGGATAAGGCCTGCAATGTCTTCTTCGTCATCTACGATCAGTATTTTCATGAATATATTTCAAAGTAACAGAGATTCGTTACAAAAAGAATACAAAAAGATTACAAAAAATCGAATCCTTTTTATTTGCTTAACATTTGGTTTATATCTCGGATTGCTTGCCTTTGGCGAAAAAGGATGAGCCCTAAAAATCCAGTAAACAACAGGAAGGCGAGAACATAGACCCAGAGTAGTGATTTGAGTCTTGCTTGTTCTTTTTCAATCGCTTGGATTTCTTCCAAATGAGAAATGAGAAAGTAAAAATGGTCAGCTTTCGGGTATGATTTTTTTATTTCTGCCCGTAGTTCGGAAACAAGAACCTTTGCATCTTCCTTAGAAAGTGATTCTACGAAACGAATGGATTTGTCCAAATCCATATTTAAAAATTCTTCTGCCGAAGGCAAAGCCTCTGCTGATACCGAAGTGCCAATAATAAATATGAGGGAAACAATAAGACCTTTCACGAATGATTAAACCTCTTCAAAGCCAAGTTTCTCTTTCCATGCATTCAGAAAAGGAATTCTTGTATTGAGGAGTAAAAAGCCAAGAACCAAAGAATAAAAACAGAAAAACAAACTTGAACTGATCAGGAGAGGCAACAAATACATGGAACTTTCATCTTGTTTGATCGAAAATAACATGGTTCCAAATGGAATGAGTAATAAGATAAAGGATACGAACAAAGAGGAAAACAATAACTTGAGGGGTAAAATTTGACCTAACACTCGGATGCGAATGATAGAAGGAGCATCAATTTCTTTCAGAAATGGATCTGGATGGGTGAACAAAGTTTCCAGATTTCCTTTCTGTTTAGCCTTCGATTTCATGTGACCACCATTTCCTCAAAAGTTCTTTTCCTCTCGAAATATGACTTTTGATTGTATTGAGTTTGATGTTGAGATCGTTCGAAATTTCCTTTAAGGGTTTGTTTTCAAAATAATGCAAAAGGATAGGCAACTGGTATGACTTAGGAAGTTTTGCGATCAGAGAATGTAAAATATCGTGAGTTTCTTCTTTATCTAATACATCCGCCACTGAAGGTTTAGAATTGTCCGCTAACGTTGTTACATCGTCTGTCCAATCAGTGATTAAGTGTGTTTTCTTTTTGTTAACTTTTGTTAAGCGAAATTTGGCTATTTGGAATAACCAAGTTGAAAACTGAGCTTCTCCACGAAATAAACTTAAAGATTCATATGCTTTGATAAATACTTCTTGAGTGAAATCTTCGGCTTCTTCTTCTGAAAGAAATGCCTTTCGTGCTTGGGAATATACCATTCCCTGGTACCGTTTCATGAGTACCTCGAATTGAGAAACATCCCCACGTAAGACTAACTGAATTGAATTCCAGTCTTCATCATTACACTTTCGTTTTGTCTCTGTTACCTGTGTAGTTTGTAAAAGGTCAAGAGACCGAGTCCAATTGCGAATGGGATTAACCCTCCTAACATCGCCATAGAACGACCTAAGACGAGTATAAATACAAACGATAAGGCAAATCCAGTGAATGTCAACAAAAGACCCACGAAAAAAGAATACAATCTGATGTCAAAACTCCAGGGTTTGTACTGTCCTGATTGGATGAGTGCCATTTTTTGTTTATGCCACCACTGAAACAAAAAAAACAAAAATGTGGTACCGAAGATAATCCCTATGTGGGGAACTAAATATAAAACCAATCGATAGGGGTCTGACCCACCTTGGTATTGAATTTCTTTTAAAATTGAAATGATGGCTTCATACTGCTCTGGAGTCATGAAACGGCTTCTCCAATTAAATTTGATGCATAAGATCTTAGAAGTGATAGACCTTCTACTTTGTCACATTGAAAAATTTGAACTCCAATATTTGTTGTGTCATTCTCCCCTTTTTTAAGACTTCTTAAACTTCCAAAAAAAGTATACGGAGAAGAATTGATTTTGAGTTGGAATGAAACAGGGGAACCAATGGGTCTTGATTCTATATTGGAACCTTTGGGCAATGTGATACCAATTCCCCTTCCATCTTGACTAATGTCTCTAACAGGAGTTGTGCGAATAATTGTTTCCCAATCTTTTGCATAAGCAAATTCAAGTTGGAAAACAAATTCTTCTGCTTTTTGGTCTAAAAATAATAATAATGGTCCTATGCCTTCTGGACCTTCGATGTCTGATTGTAACGAAGAATTTCCTAGATCTGGTAAGTTACTAATAATTTCAAAATAACCCAAAAGGACTTTTCCATTCGAAAAAAATGGAAAAATCAAAGTGGATTTTGTATTATTCAGTAATAGAGAATCCAAGTACGATCGCACGTAAATTTCACTTAATTTTTTGGGACTATAAAAACCTCTATCGGTATAAAAAATTCTGCGATTCGCATCACGCACGTAATATGGCGCTTTGGAAGTAGCAAGTGCCTCCATGAGTTGGGTATCCGCTGCATAATAAAAACCAATTTGTATTTTTTTGATAAAATACCCGAAATTGGTGAGTACTTGTTCCAAGTGAACTTGCCATTGGTTCAATGCTTGGTTGATGATGGAAGTTTTTCCGTATATGGAAATGACCGTTCCTAAATCTGCAGTTTGTGCCATTTGTAGTTCGTATGCAGAGATATCTTCAATAGCGGCTCTTTTGGCAGAACGTTCCAATGGTTCGATTAGAATTTCGTAGACTTGCAATAAATCATCTTGGTACGGATTGACTGGTTTGACACGCAATTCCACTCTGTTTTCTTTTAAGACACAGACCAAGGATTTGGGTTTAGAGAGCATAGGTTCTGTTGTTTCGATGGTGATGTGGACTGATTTTAAGATATCATTGACTGCCACAGGACTCGTAAAAGTAAACTTTTGATTGGTGTCACGATCTTGAAGGATAGTTGCAGTGAGCTTGGAAACGATCCCTAAAAGTGTCCTTTGGTCGGTCAGTCTGTATTTTTTCATGGTCTAAGGAATATGATACGTAAAATTCTATTTTTCGCCATAGTTTTTCCATCCTTTTTGCCACTCTTGGCAGAAAAACCAAGGTTTCAATATTTTGGCAAAGCATACGACCTCAACACCGGAAAATACGTTTATTCAGATAATCATAAAGAATATTATAATAATGGAAAACACACCCATTCCGAAATCCAATACAAAGATGCAAATGGGAAGGTATTTGGATCCAAACACATTGAATTTGATCAAAATTCAGAAGTACCAACTTTCAAAACTGTTGATGAAAGGGATGGTTATACTGAAGGAGCGGATGTAAAAGGAAAATCGGTTCGTTTGTTTTATAAAAGGAAAAAGGAAGATCCACTTTCTGAAAAAACTTACACTCCAAAAACTCCTGCAGTAATGGATGGGGGATTCGATTATTTTGTCAGAAACCATTGGGATGAATTGTCACGTGGTGAAAGACTATCTTTTCATTTCATCGCTCCTGTTCAGTTAGATGATTATAAGTTTGCAGTTTTGAAAATCAAAGATGGAGAATGGAAAGGAAGACAAGCCCTCTATCTACGATTGGAGATTGATAATTTTGTTTTAAAACAAGTCGTAAAACCATTTTTACTAGTGTATGATGTCCAAACACGAAGGATATTACAGTTTGATGGTCTTTCTAATATTAATGATGAAAATGGGAAAAGTTTAAAAGTAAAAATTGTATATGATTATCCTAAGGAAGTTTTGGAACCTTGACAAAAAGGAGTTTTGAACAATTTTTTAAAAACCCACGTTTATGGAGGGAAGATTTAATCGCAGTAGGGGGAGATTTTTCCGTTGATCGATTGTTATACGCATATACTCACGGAATTTTCCCTTGGTCTGAAGATCCGATTCGATGGTATTGTTTGGATCCTCGTGCCATATTTGATATCAACCGAGTTCATTTTTCTAAAACTGTCCTAAGAAAAGTCAGACAAAACAAATTCCGGATCACCTTTAACGAAGCCTTTCCAATTGTTATGCAAGCATGTGCTTATCGAGAAAAAGATAATACCTGGATCACTCCTGGATTTATCGATGGGTATATTGAGCTTCACAAACAGGGCTGGGCACATTCGGTGGAAGTTTGGAACGCAGACAGTATCCTTGTCGGCGGTGTATACGGGGTAGCGATTGGAAAATTCTTTGCTGGTGAAAGTATGTTTTCCTTTGAGTCAGATGCAGGGAAAATTGGACTTTTTCATTTGTTTGGCAAACTGAGAGATTCGAATTTTGAATTATTCGACACCCAACAACTCAATCATGTGACCTGGCAATTGGGTGCTTACGAAATTCCCAAATTATCGTATTTGGATCGTTTAGAGAAAGCCGTTACAAATGTTGTTCCTTGGGTCATTCCACCTTCACGCGGCTAATTTCATCCAATTCCACTTTCCAATGTTTTTGGACTTCCTCTGTAGTCGATACCCATTCTTTATCGCCTAACTTTGGACTTTTGTAAGGATCAAACTTGGGATGGTTTTCAAAAAATTTAACAAGATCTAGTTGGCTAATTGTAGTTCGGAATATTTCAGCTTCCTGGATTTCCGTTTCTGGATTTTTTTCACCTTGGATGAAAAACGGTTTGGAAAGGCTGAGAGACAATCGATGGAAATGGTGAAGGTTTAAAGCATATCCAATCCGTAACATAACTAAACTTTGGTACTCTGTTAGCACTTTACGATATTCGGAAGGATCGTTAAAGGTTAACGCACTATTGCTACCGTACGTGATATGAACTTCGTTCTGGTTGTCTTTGTCCACACCTGTTTCCACTCGTTTGAATTCTGATCCAAGTATCTTTGGCAAAATTTTCTCAGAAAAGATTGTCAGCGTTTCTTTGTTTTGATCACGAATCGATGTGATTTCCTCTTTCGTGATCTCGCTTGGTCGACAAGCAGAGAACAAAACAAGAGTTATGATCAAATTGAGAACTAGATTCATCTTAATTATGTTTTGACTTAATTTTGGCAAATTCAACATCAATGCGACCCGTTAACATTTTAAAGTACATGATCCAATCCGAAATAAAGGAATAAATCGGGTAAGTAAAGGTAGCTGGGCGATTTTTTTCGACGAAAAAATGACCTACCCATGCAAAGAAATACCCACTAACAAGTGCCAAACCTAAGATGTAGAGTTTACCAGTTGCAATAAATCCTAGAATACAACCGAGTGCAAGGCTTGAGCCTATAAAATGTAACGCACGGTTAAACGGATGACTATGCTCTTCTAAATAGAATGGGAAAAAATCTTTGAGTGTTTTGTACTTCTTTTCCATAAATTGGTCCTTTCACTAAACCATAGTCGATCTTTTTACTTTGCCAACTCAAAAATCATTCCAAATATTAGAGTTTGTCCCTAGTTTTTCAATCTATATTCGAGAATTCAGATATGATTTTAAAATAGAGTTGCGCGTTAGTGGGTACAAACTAATGTGCATTAACATTTAGAATCTAACAGAGAGTTAAATTTAGCAGGAAAGCAGGAGATTGTATGAAACCTAAATCGATTAAACCGGATGAGCTGAACAAGATTTTTTCCGAATTAAAAAAAGGAGAAGAGTCTGCCATCGGAAGTTATTTGGTAAAAGGAGTTCGTCTTCAAATCAGTAAATACAATTTATCAGGTGCCGAACGAGTTCAATTGTTATACAAAAGAAGAAGGGCACAAGGATTGTGTATTGTATGCGGAAAAAAAGTCACAAAGAAAAATCCATCTACAGATCAACTCTATAGACTCTGTGAAGAACACCGCAATAAAATTGATAAAGGTTCTAAATAACCAATTAAATGGTAGAGTTTCCCGCCTTTCGTTGCGGGAGCTCCCGCCAAACTGATTCCCTTTCCTCTTCGGTCATACTTGACCAATTCCCAATTTCCTCAATGGTTCGGTAACATCCGGCGCAAAGCCCAGAATCCGGGTCCATCATACATACTTTAATACATGGTGATTTTCGAGACATAGACCTGAAAATAGTAAATTTTTATAAATTTTCCTAAGCTAGTTTGGGAATCCGTCGATCCTTCCCATAAGGGAAAAGGAATTCGCATGTTGGATTGGGTTGAATCACTAAGAAGTTTATTTACTACAGAAATAGACTGTTACAAGCGCCTTTTGGATTTGGAAGGCAAAAAAAGAGCGGCAATCCATGTTGCGGACGGCAAAACTCTCGAGTCCCTTGTCAAAGAAAGTTATCATATCATGGTCGAAGCCTCTGAACTCGAACGAATTCGGATGAAAACCATTGAAGACGTCTATGAAAAGGAAAAATTCCAAAAAGACGAATCATCAATCACACTGACTCATTTTTTAAACCATATGGACCGTGAGTCCAATTTTAAACTCAAAACCTTTGCATTGGAACTTAAGAAGGTTGTTGCCGACTTAAAAGATGCCATCATCACAAACGAAAAACTTCTTAGGACCAGAAAAGAATTTTTACAAGCAACCGTTGACTCGCTACAAGAGTTATCTCGTGAAAAAGTTTATACATCACACAAACAACCAACAAGGCGTGGGCAGAGCCAGAAAGGCGCGATCATTTTGAACGCGACTGCCTAGGAGAATCGTATGGGATCAACATTCCAAGGTATAGAAATCGGAAAACGAGGACTTTCGGTCCACCAACAAGCGATCCAAACCACAGGTCATAATATTTCCAACGCGGATAACAAACATTATGCGCGACAAAGAGTTGTCATGAATAGCATGGATCCCATTTATGATCCTGCGTTTAATCGTGCAGAAGTACCTGGCCAAATTGGCCAAGGTGTCAAAATCTCTGAAATTGAAAGAGTTCGTGATAACTTCATCGATGACCGTATCATTGATTCTTCATCTCTGAAAGAGTATTGGGGTAAAAAAAATGATTATTTGTACCAAGTAGAAACCGTTTTTAATGAACCTACAGGAACTACACTTCGTTCCATGATGGATCAGTTTTGGTCCTCTTGGGAAGACCTGTCGAACTACCCAGAAGAAACAGCTCACCGTGCTGTGGTTCAGGAAAAAGCAGAAGCACTTGGTTCACGGATGGAAGATGTTTACAGAAAACTTTCCCTTCTACGTGACCAATCCAACCGTGAAATTGAAGCGAAGGTCAATCATCTCAATACAGTTGCGGAAAACATAAAATCTCTCAATGAAAAAATTACCAAATCACAAGCATTAGGTGATAATCCAAATGATCTTTTGGATAGAAGAGATGAACTTTTACAAGAACTCGCTGGTATGGCAGACATTACCATTGGTCGTAGTGATGAAGATGAACTTATGGTATTCATAGGCCAACAAATCCTCATCCAAGGGCAAAAAGTTCATAAAATTGATTTGGTAGGAAATCCAAATAACGATGGACTTTTGGATTTGAAATGGTCAGAGACAGGTGATACGGTTCTCCTTCGCAAAGGAAGTATCCAAGCTTTATATGAAATCAGAGACCGGATCCTCGTTGAAAAAATCAATGCAGTAGATGCTCTTGCGATCAATGCCATGGATGTCATCAACGAAATCCATAAAGATGGATTTGGTCTCAATGGTAAAACCAATGTAAACTTTTTTGAACAAAGAGCACTTGCCACAAATACCTTTGGGGAGATTGACACTGATGGCGATGGTCTCAATGACAAAACCGCAGTGTTTCGTGTGACAGGTCGTACCTCTCTTGATCCCGATCGCCCGATTGGAATTTCAGGAACAATGCGTTTTTTAAAGGCAAGCCCTGGTGGTGAAACTGAAATTTTAGTTCCTTATTCGAAAGATGATACCTTAAATGCGATCATCAAACGAATCAATCGTTCAGAAACGGGAGTTGTTGCTTACATGTCGCATGACAACCAATTGGCGCTAAAAGCGACAACAAACCCTCACGATAAAAAAGAAAACTTTATGATTCGTCACTTAGAGGATTCTGGAGAACTCCTTGTGGGTCTCACTGGAATTTTAACTGCCTCTGGAGTATCGGGATCTTTTGATTATCGTAAGGTTGGTGAGATCAATAAATTTCAGTCAAACGCACAAGACATCACTCTCACACCGATGTATCACCCTTCATCATTCTTTAAAATGTCAGAAGATGTGAGAAATAATCCTGCAAACATTGCAGCGGCACGTGGTAAAGATGTCAACGGATCCGGTGATTATAATTCACCTAACGGCCAAAAGGACGGATCCAATGCACTTCTCATTGCAGCTGCCTTACGTGAAAAGCCAGTGATGTTTGATTATTCCAAAACAACGGATGATTTTTACAATTCACTCATTTCAAGGCTTGGAACAGAAGCACGGGAAGCGAAACAAGAATATACCACTCAAAATGAACTAATGGTTGAGTTGGAAAATATGCGTCAATCTGTAATGGGTGTAAACTTAGATGAGGAGATGGCCAATATGGTCCAGTTCCAACAATCGTACAATGCATCCGCTAGGATGATCTCAACTCTCAATGAAATGTTAGATACCATCATCAATAGGTTAGGTGTATAATCATGATCAGAATCACTAACATGATGCAAAACAATTCCTTGGTGCGGAACTTAAACCGCCATCAAGTAGCAATGGACGAAACCCAAACCCAATTGGGAACAGGTTTAAAAATCCGAAAACCATCAGATGATCCTGGTGCAGCCACAAACCAAATGTATTTTCGTTCACGCCTCAACGAACTTTCTCAATATGAAGAAAACATTGGGGATGGATACCAAAGACTCCAACAGGTTGATGGTGTTCTGGATAAGATGGGTGAAATTTTCCAACGAGTGCGTGTTTTGACAGTACAAGCTGGAAATGGTATTTACCAAGGTGACAAAGGTTTTGAGCTCGAAGTTGCGATTGGAAAAGAGATCGATCAACATTTAAGAGCAATCGTTGACCTTGCAAACGCTCGTGATGCGACAGGGCAACCCTTGTTTGGTGGTCATGTGATCGAAAGACCTCCTTTTGAGCCAATTGAATCAAAAATCAAAGGACTACAAGGTTTAGAACTCAAAAACCAATATGTGGGTGTGGAATATCGCGGTGATATTGGGGAACAACTCCGTGAAATTGAAAAAGGGGAATATATCCCAATCACCATCCCTGGTAATAAAGTATTTTGGGGAACAAACGTCAGTGTGACATCCAAAGTAGATAACTCTGCATACCAAGCTACTTCCGACCAAAAGTTTAAAATTGATGGTGTGGAAATTCATATCTCTGTTGGAGATACTATTGATGATGTAATTGATAAAATCAACAATGCTCCCTTGGAAGTGAAAGCAAGTAAACTCGCCCAGGATAACATTTCGATCTCTTCAACAGCACCACACCAAATTTGGTTGGAAGATGTAGATGGTGGTACTGTATTGCGAGATATAGGTCTCATTGAACCTAGCGCGAGTGAACCACCTAACAATTTTTCCAAATCTGCTACAGTAACAGGACTCTCTGTATTTGATGTTCTTATCCAACTTAGGAATGACCTCATTCAAAAAGACCAAGAAAGAATTGGTGGTCGTGATTTAGGAGACTTGGATTTAGCATTGGAAAACATTTTACGTCACCGTGCTACAATCGGAGCTCGTATGAATCGTTTGGAACAACATGAAGAACGAGTATCTTATGATAAAATGTACATGACCGAACTTCTTGCTAAAAATGAAGGGATCGATTTTCCGGAAACCATCATGAACATGAAGTGGTTAGAAACAATTCATAGTTATGCGCTCAATGTTGGATCAAAAATCATCAAACCAACTCTGATGGATTTTCTTAGGTAATTAGAGCATAATGACAGGCACGTTAGAAAGATTAGAAACAATAGGAACTAGAATGTCGGTAACGATTCATACAAAACCTTTCGGAACCATCCAAGTGGATTCAAAACAAATTCTAAAATTCCCACAAGGATTACTTGGATTTGAAGAATTTGATGAATATGCATTGATTGAAGAAAGTGCAGAAAGTCCATTCAAATGGTTACAATCCACCAAAGAATCGGGCCTTGCCTTTATTGTGATCCAACCTGAACTATTTATGAATCATTACAAACCGGCAATTAGTGATGAAGAATTGCATGATATTGGTCTTTCAAGTTGGAAGGAAGGTATTATTTTCCTAATCGTTACAATTCCGCATGACAATCCAAAGGGTATGACAGCCAATTTACAAGGCCCTATCATTCTCAATGGAAAAGAAGGAAGAGGCAAACAATGTATTTCGCGCGATGAAAATCATCCAATCCGCAAAAATATCATTGAGTCTATGGAAGAAATGTCTTCCGAAAAGGTTTAACTCGTGTTAGTTTTAGCAAGGAGAAGTAACCAATCCATAATGATCGGTGATGACATAGAAATTGTCATTGTTGATATTAAAGGGGATCAAGTAAAGATTGGTGTCAAAGCTCCTAAAAATGTTTCTGTTCATCGAGCAGAAGTGTACAAAGAAATTCAAGAAGAGAACAAAAAGGCTGCTGGTACAAATATTAAACCAGAAGATTTAGGTAAGTTGGGAGACTTATTCAAAAAGAAAACTTAACTTGATCTTTCTCTAAGCTCAAAATTCTCTGGAGACAACCTTCAGGGAGTGAATTCATCGTTTGAAACGTAAAATATTAATATGGCTTCTGCCCTTAATCGTTGTTTGGTTCCAGCGGATCATTGGTCTCACATCTCGGTTTCGTATCCTCAAAAACGAACAATACGAAGAATTATTTAAAAATAAAAAACCATATATCTATTCGATTTGGCATACGAATGTTTTGTATTCCCCTTACTTACACCGAAAGAAAAACGTTGCTGTTTTGATTTCCGAATCAAAAGACGGTGATTATATCAATGAAGTTGTCCATCGATTTGGTAATACAAGTATTCGTGGAAGTAGTTCTAAAGGTGGATCCAAAGCACTAAAAGCTGTAATCCAACATTTAAAAAAAGGGCTACCTGCAGCCTTCACACCCGATGGTCCAAGAGGGCCAGCATTTATCGTTCAACCAGGGGTCATTGCTGCCGCCCAAGTCACACAAGTTCCCATTGTTCCGTTTCATTATGAGTGTAGTAGACAGTGGATATTAGAAAGGGCTTGGGACAAACATCGAGTTCCAAAACCTTTTACCACTTTTGTTATTTCCTACGGAGAACCAATCTATGTCCCTCGTGAATTGAACGAAGACGAATTTGAAAAAATGCGATTGAACGTCGAAGAAGCTATGTTACAAAATCGGGACAAAGCGATCCATGAAGCTGAACGCATTCATACAGGAGATTCCAAATGACAGCAGTATTCGAAGACAAAGTCATTGTCACAACAGAGAAAACAAAATACGAAACCAAAATCACAAAAGGCAAACACCAATGGGTTGCAGATGAACCGGCAGATAAGGAAGGAACTGATTTAGGTCCAATGCCAACGGAATTACTTGCTTCCGCTTTAGGTGCTTGTACATCGATTACTGTCAGGATGTATGCAGACAAAAAAGGGTATGCTTTGGATTCAATTTCTGTCCAAGTAACAATCGATAAACGGACTCCGGAAGATCATAAATTCATTCGCGAAGTCGAATTAAAAGGGAATTTAAAACCAGAAGAAAGAGACAGATTGTATACTGTCGCTAATGCTTGCCCTGTTCATAAAATTCTTTCTGGTAAAATTGAAATTGAAACTGTGTTAATGCCATAAACATAACCTGGAAACAGATGGATACTCATTCGACAAAGGAATCAAAAGTAGCAAACTGTTTCTAGGATCTCGATTATATCCAGATAGGGATGACGGTGGCAGAACCACCTGACCATTCAATCTTTGTGTGAAAGTGTTTTCCTTCTCTGATCCTTGGAACCTTGGCACCATTCACATAAAAAGTACCACCTGTGTATTCATGGGTTTCTCTTTCTTTTGTTTTGCTGATGGAGTGGTGCATATGACCTGAGAGAACGAGCGGAACTTTTTTTCCAATGGATTTGGCATATTGAATAGCTTCCGTTAGATCGATGTCTCCCCAATCCCCACCTTCTTTTTTAAATTCGGCACCATAGATGGAATTTTTGGCACTACCGAGCCCAAAAGGTCCGTTATGCGAAAGGAAGATGATGTTTTTTTCTTTTGTTCCATCGATGAGTCGTTTGTATTTTTCAACCGAGGTTTCCATATTCGAAACCAAATACGTTTTTTTCATATGTGGTGAAAAACTGAGACCTCCTCCCATGGCATGTGGGCGACCAACAATCAGTGATACATCGAACTCTTGAGACAAAACAACAGAACTATATCCAAGGATGGTGATGGGTTTTACTCTTTCCGAAAGTTTTCGTAACCTACGACTTTGACCCCATTGACCTGATTGGATGAGAAGATTCGATTGAATGATCTCCCCTATGACCGATGTTAGGCTTGTCCCATCCCAATTTCCTGGAATCATATACGCGCGTTTGGTGAGGCCTTGGAACGATACCTTACCCATTTTGGGATTCCCTCGTAGGTCACCTGTGAAAAATAAAAAATCGTAATCGGACTCGTTAAAATAATCGATGTCATTTCTGTTCCAATACCCATGGATGTCTCCGATGAGAGCAAATTTCATTTTGTGCTGCCTTAATTTTTATTACGAATGCTTTCCAAAGATGATCGAATCAACATTTCAGATTTTCCACCAACACGGATGAATGCGGGTGGCTTACCAATTGGTGCTGACACTTGGATCTTTCGATTCCCTTCATAAGTTGTACCGGTCCAAAAATGAGTCCACTTTCCACGGGGTAGATACACATCCTGTACAATTTCATTTGATACAACTACAGGTGCGACGAGTAGGTCATCTCCAAGGAAGAATTGGTATTTGTATTTAAGAAGTGTTTTGTCTTCTGGTTCTACAATAGCATTGTGTCTGACAACCGGAAGTCCTGTTTTCGAAGCTTCTTCCACCAAACTTTGGATATATGGTTTTAAGGCAAAATGGATCCTTGCTATTTTTGCAAATAGTTGCACAGTATCTTCATCACCAAGGGATTTGGTTCCATCAGGTTTTGTGTATGTGTACACTTGCCAGTTTTTCAGAGGTCTATTCCCTTCGTGTGTTCGGAAGACTGGCGTAAAGGCAGAGGCTTCGGCCCAACGCAGTAATAATTCTTTGGAACGATGGTAATTTTTTAATGGGTTGGAAATCGTTGTGTATCCACCAATATCACTATGATTTAACGCATAACCACTGATACCCGATGTTGTAAGTCCAATGATGGATGATGGAAGTCCATCATTGGTTCCAAAACTTACCATTTGGTCTCCTTCCCAAAATAGAGTGGAATGAGCGTTGGAATAACTGTAACCAGCTCTTGTGAAGAATACGATTTTTCCTTCCATCCCTGCTTCTTTAATTGCTTCTCGATTGATCCTTGCCCAATCCACAGGATATCGGTTATGATAAACCTTTGCATCCACTCCAGAGTGGAGTTTTGCATCATAAGGCAACCATTCTCCGAAGTCTGCCATCCATCCTGAAAGTCCCATTCCAATTAAATTCTTTTTGATAAGATCCTTGGTCCATTTCACGGCTCCTGGGTTTGTGAGATCGATGAGGTAAGCAGGAAAACCAACAGTTTGGATAAGGTAATCTTCCCCTTTTCCATTTTTGACAAGGTAACCTTTTGATTTTGCTTCTGTTAGGAGTGGATTTGTAAAATCATCACCAGGTTTTTTAGGGTCGGTATCAGCTAAAAAAGAATTTATATAACCTAATACTTGTACGTTTTGATCGTTCATTGATTTTACGAATTTTTTAAAATCTGGGTATAATGTTTCATCCGCATACCAACGCCATTTGAGTTGGTCACCAAAGTTGGTAACACGTCTACCACACCAATCTTGGATCCAAAGCGCTGTGACAGGGTTACCAGCGTCTTTTGCTTGTTTGACAATGGTTGTTACTTTTTCAGTTCCTCCCTGTACCCCAAGCCAAGTTCCATAGGCCCATTCTGGAAGTTTTGGAAAACGGCCTGTTTTTTTCGTATAGGTTTCAATAAGGGCTTTTGCTGAACTTCCTAACCAAAGAGTACCAGTGATAGATTTTTCCGATTGGAAATCCCAAAACTCTATTTTTGTTTTGTTTGCATCACTGAAATCAAACTTCGCATAACCGCTGTTTTCGAAAAAGACAGATCGATTTTCAGAACTAATATAGTGAGGGATTGGAGCATATGTTGTATATTCATTTCCTCCTGCGCCTGCAAGTAAATTGGCACCTGCCGTTATGGGTTGGTCACCGCGTCCAACCCCTTGTTCTTCTGTAAAAAAGAATGGTTTTTTCCCTTTGAATTCATCGTACGTGAATTGTTCCCCGAGACCATAAATCTTTTCTTCTGGATGCGATTTATAGATGAGTTGGATTCGATTCAAAGTTTCATCTGAGATTGTGATTTTGAATTCGATTTCAGTATCGGATTTTGTTAAGAATGTAACTTGGTAATTACTAACACAATTTTTTCCTGATAACTTTCCTTGGATGGTGATTCTACCAGTTTCTTTTTTAATAGAATCAACTGTTTGTTCGTTACAAGTACGTTTAGTCAATTCTTCAAATTTAAAAGAAGCCATTCTGTATTTGGAAACAGTTTCCACCTCGGAAACGGTAAGAAAAGGTTCGTTTAACGAAAGTTCAATGAAATTGCGATCAAAAGATGTATTTCTAAGTTTGAACTCATTTTGAGATTGGATCCATTGGATTTGTTTGGAGACAGAGAAAGTTTCTTCTAGAATGGGTGTAGTTGAAACAACATGTGAGGCACATTCTAAGAATAAAAACAAAGAACATAGGGATAAAAAACGAAAAACCATCGGATCCTCCAAGAGCGAGAGCTTAGTGAACCGATGGTCTTTGGATTCGTAAATCTTTTTTTAGACTTTCTTGCGATCGACTCCGCCGACTCGAGGAGCTCCTGCTGCTGCACCTTGTTTGGCACCAAATACGGCCACCGCTTGTTTTGGTAAGTTGGATTTTCTCCATTCAAACCATGAACCTTGGTATGTGGTCACGTCAATGTATCCTGCTTCTCGTAACATAAGTGCCAATAAACAAGATCTTGCACCGTTGTAATCATAGATCACAGTGGGTCTTTCAGGCATAAAAGGAAAACCATTCAGGCGTTTTTTGAAAATAGAACGTTCAATGAGATTGGCTTCACCATCATACAAATTCCTCCAGTCCCAAAGGAATGCGCCAGGCAAACGCCCGCAAAGAGTTCCTTCTTCTGGAGCAGTGAGGCGGGGAAGACGGCCTTCGTATTCGTCCATGGTCCTTGCATCAAAGATTTGGAGTTTGGTGAGATTACGTTCCATAAATGCTTTGTCGACAACACCTTCAATTGGTTTTGCTTTGTCTGCAATCGGAGGTTCGATTTTGAGTTCACCTTTTGCTTTTTTCCCTTCGACAGGCCATTTCTGACCTAAGACATAAGCATCTTTGATTCCCATCCCACGGAGTAAATACACCATCCGAGTGGAAAACATCCCCATTCCTTCATCAAATACGATGATCCGAGTTTTTTTGGATTTTTGAAACTCTTGGATGACAGAAGCCATAGGACCATATAATTTTTTTTGGGATTCTGGGTCAGAGCCGAATGCTTTTTTGATGAATGGATAGTAGTATGCACCTTCTAACGTTTCTTCTTCATATGCTGATTGGGAACGACAATCGATGAGGAAGTCACCAGGTTCTATTTCGGTTTTAAGAAAGTTCCAGTTCAAAAAAGTATTCTCCTATTTCTTACATTACTTTTCCCCCCCTCGAATTTTTGAAAGTCTGAAAACCAAAAAAAAAATTCATCCAAGCCTTGGGACATAATGAGATAAGAAATCAATTGTTCAAGAGTTGATTCCAAGGGGTATAGAAACCGATACTATGGATAGTCGGTAATCCATGAATTGGCATGTTTCTTTATTTTCAGCAGTGATTTTGATTCTATTTTCGTTGGCCAATCTATTTGCTGACAAAATTCCATTAGATCAGTCTCTATTATCCTTAAAAGATGAAATAAGAGAATGGAAACATGGGAAAATATCTTCACACTTCCAACAAAAAATACGCAAAAAATCTATTTATCCAATAGAAGATGGAAATTGCAAACTAGAACTCGCCTCAAAAATTTCATCCGTCACGTATTACCGTCTCAGTTGCCAAGAAAGTGAAGAACCGAGTCTCATTGAATTTTTGTCGCAAAAAAGTAAGCAAATTGCCAAGGATAAATTTCGTTTAAGGGCTGTTCATCGAATTGGTAAAAAACAGTACTTAGAAATTCAAACAGGACTCAGTGAAGCAAAAACCACAGAAAGTAAAGAATTCAAAAAAAATTTGGATGATACGGAATTAGATTACCCTATCAAAAAAGAAAAAAGTATTGGAGATGAAAGATACCAACATCAATCCAAATACAAACCTATTCAAAATCCAAATTTATTTTATTTTCAATCAATTGCTGAAAATCCAAAGAGAAGGAAAGAAGTTCCATCCAACTTGGAAGTTTTTTTTGATACTTCATGTCCATTGGAGTATTTAGAAAAAGACCAAAGTTTCTATTGGGACCAAACGGTTTCTTATGTTTTTCGCATAACATGCGTCAAAGATTCTGTGTATCGACTGATAAGGGTTCCTTCTGTTACATCAGGTGAGTTAATGGTTTCCAATACCATTTGGAGAGACCCAAAACCTGGGGAAAGAGTTTTAGGAAAAGCTCTCCTTAAAAAAATTTCAGAAACTCAAATAATTTGGGAGAAAGTAATTTTGTATTATGAATAAGTTTTTATTAGTTTGTATCACAGTTTTATTTTGGAATGGATCCATTTTTTCACAATCAGAATCGGAACCTGCAGTTGATTCCATCTTTCGATCCGTTGTACTCATTCGGAACGAAGGATTTAATACAGAGAATAAAACTCAACCTTGGATGAAAAAAAACCTTTATACTGGTTTTGGATCAGGACTTGTTTTGCCAAACCAAACAATCCTAACGAACGCACATGTAGTTAGAGATGCAAAAAGGATATTGGTGAGAAGTAGTTTTACAAAAAAAGAATATCTGGCGGATGTTAAATTCATAGGATACGATTGTGATTTGGCTTTATTACAAGTCAATGACCCAGATTTTGCAGAACAAACCACTTCTTTATCACTATTAGAAGGAATACCTAATTTAGGTTCTGATGTATTGTTACTCGGATTTCCTAATGGAAATGATAGTTTGTCCGTTGAAAAAGGTTCTGTTTTACGTTTTGAAAAAAATCGTTACACCTATTCTGGGTTAGATTATCGTAATGTACTTAAAATATCAGCCAATATCCAACCTGGAAATTCGGGTGGTCCCGCAGTTCAAAATGGTAAGGTAGTTGGACTTGTTTTTCAAATCAGCACACTTGAACAAGGAATCGCTTATCTTATTTCCAACGATATCATTCGGCATTTTTTAGAAGATATAGACGATGGGAAGTATGATGGATTTCCAAACATAGGTTTTACTTTCCAAAATGGGAATCCAAAAAGTTTGAAACAAGCAATGAAAGTTCCTATATCGGAAACTGGAATTTTTGTGAATCGAATATATCCTTCTTCTACTTTTTCAAAAGTGTTAAAAGAAAAAGATTTTGTCACAGCATTTGATGGAATCCCAATTTCTAACGATGGGGAACTAAAATTATCCAATAAAAAAGAGTTTATCATCGATTGGATTGAAGACAAACAATTGAATTCAAAAGTAACCATTAGTTTTTATCGAGCAGGAAAACAAAACCAAGCGGAAGTTAACTTACAAAAAAATTATGCGTTGGAACTCTATCGAGATTCAACTGAAGATTATTTTTTACAAGCAGGGTTTGTTTTCCAGCCAATCACAAGATCTTTTTTTCATTCAGAAGATGGTGATCTAGATAGTTCTTTACAATATCATTATAGTTATTTTATCCAAGATCTTCTTTATCGGTATACGACAAGGGACATTGTGCTTAGTTATACTTTTAATGATCCAGAAACATCCAAGTATAAAAAATACAAATACAAAGTTGTAGAATCGATTAACAGCCGTGTTCCAAAAGATTTGAATGAATTTAAGACAATTTGGAAAGAAAATAAACGAGGTATGATCGTATTAAAATTTCGAGGTATGGATTTGCCGATAGTGCTCCGACCTGAATCGATTTACCAAATGAACCAAAGAGTCAAAAAAAGATATGGTGCCAATTATGAAGAACTTTAAGTTATTTGTTTTTTCATTTTTATTCGTTTTTTCTGGATCAATTTTATTTGCGGAAGAATTCGAAGACAAACGAGTCATTGAATCACGTGTTACATTCCAAAAAACAAGCCATCAGAATCCTTGGCTTGTCGGTGAACCATTCACACGTAATTTAAACATCATCCATTTGGGAAAGGGACTTTTTTTTGGAGTCACTCTTTCCAAACAAAATCCAGTGTATGCTGAATTTGAATCTTTTGATTATTCTGTACCAAAACTTAGTATCAAAGCTTATGATGAAGAAACTGGTTTTTTGTTATTAGAATCAGCAGGAATGCAAAAACTACCAAAACCTGTTGGTTTGGATTTAAAAAACTCGAACAAACAATGTCCGACTGGTAAAACAAAATATGTATACTTACCATTTTCAAAAACACCAATCAAAGCATTTGTCTTAGATCAAAAAAAGCAAGAAGGTGCTGATTTTTACTTCAAAAATCAGTTGTTATGTGGAATTATAATCTCGGATTTTTTAATTCCTACAGAATATGTAGAATTATTTTTTCGATCTGGAGGTAAATCATTTCCTCATCCAGGATTTTTATTCGATGTAAACTTAACACCATCGGAAAAAGAATATTATTCAAAAACATTTCCGAATCCACTTCTTGTGACAGAAGTAGTACCTGGAGTTGGACCTGCTTATAATTTATTTCCAGGTGATTTAATTACTTCGATCAATTCAATGCCACTTGCAAAGGTGGATGAATGGGACCGCGCTGATAAAATATTTGATTTAGTTTTACGAAAGTCAGATGGTCGGTTAAGAGAGTTAGGTGAGACAGTCAAACTTAGTCTTTATCGTAATTTTCAAAATATCAATGTTTCTTATGATTTACGTGCCTATGATTCAAATGAATTTTTGATTCCAGAAGAAGCAAAAAATCGTAGACCTTTGTATCTGATTGTCGGTGGATTTTTTTTTACGGAACTTTCCAATGCTTATCTTAAAGAATTTGGTACAGAATACCGGGTGAAATCTGAAAAAAAACTAGTTTATCTTTCTGATTACTACCAAAAAAAGGTCCATCCAGTCCGTGAAAAAATAGTAATTCTAAGTCGTGTTTTTCCCCTAGAAGGTAACCTAGGATACCAAGATTTCCAAGATTTGGTTTTGGAAAAGGTAAATGGAACTCGTATTAGTTCTTTAAGCCAATTGAAAAATCTCTTACAATCAGAACAGACCACCTATTACGCGTTTGAATTGTCTGGAGGGAAAATTGCTTTTTTCACAAAAAAAGAGATTTTGGATCTCCAACAAGAGCTACAATCAACCTATAAATTGGGCCGTTCATACAACTTGGAAGACTAATTTTCAAAAATAGATTTACAATTGTTAAAGATTAGGCATTCTAATTCTCTAAGACTTTAATATATGAAAATCCTTTTTGTTGACGACGAAGAAACAATCCGCGAATTGTTTTGGGAATACTTCAAAGACGAATTTAATGTCACACTTGCCTCAGATGGAATGGAGGCACTTGAGATTTCCAACCAAAATACTTTTGATCTAATCATTTCTGACATCAGCTTACCAAAATTAAATGGAATTCAATTCATACAAAAATTAAGAGCAGATGGAAACCAAACTCCATTCCTCGTGATTACAGGTGATAGCGATATTCAAATCGCAATTGATGTTTTCCGGATGGGAGCAGTTGACTTTTTTTTGAAACCCTTCCGAATGGATGCACTTCGTTCACGAATCAAAAAGTTTGAAAATGCGGACATCGATCTCACATTACTGTTTAATAGTGGAGAAATCACACAATTTAGTGGTGATTGTAAGATTAAATTAAAACCACAGATCAAAAAATTAAATTCCTATATCGCATTTTTAACCAAACAAATTTTGAATTCTCCACACGCTTCATCAGAAGATTTGATTTCTATCAAAATTGTATTGTATGAACTTTTAGCAAATGCCATTGAACATGGTGTAGCTGGTGTGAGTTATGCAGAAAAACAAGAATGTTTAGAATCCAATTTGGATTATTTTAAATTTGTAGATGAAAGGTGTGCTGATACTAATTCATCAGTTTTTGTAGAGTTACTCATGGATGATGTGGGTGTGACCGTTGTGATTCGTGACGAAGGGAATGGTTTTGCTGTCAGTAGTATTCCAAACCCGATTGAAAATCCAAGTGCCAATTTAGTAAGTGGTCGTGGGATTTTTTTAGCAAAGATGAATATTGATTCGATAGTTTATAATGAAAAAGGGAATGAAGTTCGATTTTTCAAAACCTGGAATCGATTTGGAAACGTGAGGTAAAGTTTAGAAAAAAATTCAGAATGAGGATACAAACAAAACCGATACTATAAAAGATGAAGAAAATACTTTTGAAATATCGGCATGGATTTCTTCTCATTTTCCCGCTTTTATTAGTGATTTTTTCATATAGGGAAGCAAATACCAGATTTTCTTATGACTTAAGTCGATTTTATGAGAAAACTGATCATAGTAAGGAAGAAACTGTCATTGTTTCTTATTTAACCTCAAACGAATCGTCAAAATTATCTCATAGAAGGAAACGAGAGCTTGCACGGGCAATCGTTCGATTTTCGCAAAAATTACAATTACCAGATGGAACGATGTTTGGTGAATACCCACCGATCCCAACTTTATTTTTATTAGCTTGGGCAAAAACAAGATCTGACCTGCAACCAAATCTAACAAAAGGTTATGGTATCCTTGCATTATCAGAAATCTTTGTAAGAGAATTTGAGTTGTCTTCTGGAGTCAAAATCAATCGAGATTATGACATTCACATTGATTCGATTCAGTTTAAGATGGTTTTGCTTAAACTAAAAGAATATTTGGCAGAAGGGAAATCGGCAAAAGAAGCCTATCAAAAGTTATACGGAACAAATCTTAGTGCAAATGAATGGGAAATTCTTATATCAAATTACAAAAAGATTTATGAATATGTTATTTCCGAAAGTAAGCCATAAAATATCCGGTTAAAAGTAACCAGGAAACAATTTGTCCTAAAAATAACGAAACTGCAGCTCCATTAGCACCAAAGTCTGGAATGATCCAATAATCAAATAGGGCTCCAAATACCAATCTAAGCAAAGCGAGACCTGCAAGTAACCTCGGTAAACCTAACGCAAACAAAGCGGTTCCAAGAGGTGCAAACACTAACTGTAATAAAAAATTTGGATATAAAATCTTAAATACGGAGATAGAGTTTGTGTATTTAGTTCCGAATAATAAAGTTAAAATAGGTTCTGCAAGTAAAATCCCAGGTGCTAAACATATAGCAATCATACCACCTAAAAAGACAGATTTTTTAAGTACGGTAGGAAATTCTTCTGTTTCTGCAAGTCTTGCTAATTTGGGATATATAATTGAATTAAAAGTCGCTAAAATAATAATAAATCCACTAAACAATTGCAAGGCGGTTCCATAATCTGCAACAATTTCTGGTGGATGGAATTGATTTAAAAAGAAAATCTCCATTCGATCTGATAAAATTGCAAAAATGGAAGCAGCAAATGCCCACAGATTGAATAGAAGTAGTTTTTTTTCATTCAAATGGATGTCAGTTGTATCAGCTGAAAATGAAATCTCTTCTTTTCCAAAAAAAAGAAAAAACAAAAATAATACAAAAATAGGAGCAATACAAAATATTGCTAGGATATCCATATAAGTCAATGGATGTTTGTTTGTTTCAGAAAAGTAAATAAGTAGGATAAGGCGAATCACATTGGGGAGTGGATTCCAAAGTGATAAAGATTTATACTTTCGATAGGAAACAAACAAACTTTCAAAATAAGAGATAAAGGATATGATGATTCCGCCGAATAACAAAAGTAATAAGACAAAATAATTTTCATCACTCACTAAGTATGCGATTAACGTTACAATTGATAAAAATACAAAAGAATAAAACTTAATCCGAAGAGATGCATTTAAGATGGCACCTGGATTCTCTTTTTTATCTGCCAATGGAGAGATGTACTTGATGAGTGCATTTGGTAAGCCAAATTCAGCAATCGCTAGGACAACCGGGAGAAAGCCTAAAAAGTATTGGAGTTTTCCGTTTTCTGCTTTGCTTAGCAAATTTACGGAATAAATCATAAATACTAAATTGGTAACAGCGGAAATCGCTTTGGAACTACTCACATAGAATGAGTTTTTTAAAACTCCTTCTTTCATGAGTTCCACTTTTAACATTTGGAAGATTTTTTTGATTTTTTGCATGTATTAGTTTTGCAAAAACTTTCCTTTTTGTATCTTTTGTAAGGTTAGAGGTACGATACAAACTAAGGCAAATCCCACCACTAAATAACGGATGTATCTTAAAAACAAATCATCTTTCCAAATGGATTTTTTAATCAAAATGCCAGGAACAACATAAAGTAAAACAATGATAGTTCCTAGGACCAATAGTCTTACCAAAAAGGTTTTCCAAAAAGTTCCAAAAGAATTGGAGCCAAACTGAAAACTAAGGTTTGGCATACTCCAATTCAAAAATTCTTTTTTGCTGAGTCTTGGGTAAAATAATATCCCAAGCCAAAATCCGCCAAGTGCCCCGCTCGACATGATCATCCCTACCAAAGTATAATGATGTTCTTCCGAAAGAAACGGTGAATCAAGTGTGATTGGTAAAAGTGTGATGACAATACCTAATAAACACAAAGTTCGGTATTGTTTTGTTTCAATAAAAACTTTTTCTTTAGGAACGTAAAATTGATTCAATAAAGTTAATAGAATGATTAAATGTAAAATTCCCAAACCAAATCCTAAGCTAACATCACCCAAGTAATGAACTTTAAGGTACATTCTTGAAAAAGGCATAATAAGAATGATGAAAATGGATACGATTCGTAACCATAAAATAGGAATATAATACGCTAACATTCCCCAAACAACTGTTGTAGTATACACATGACCAGAAGGCAAACCAAATGCTTTTTCATCAAAGACTTCTGGGTAGGGAAAGGGTCTTGGACTTTCAAAATAAAATTTGGAAAGATAACCTAAAATTCCTGAAGTGAGCAGGCCTAGTGCAATTTGGAATGCAAGTTTTGGTCGGTAATAAATATAAAGAAAGGAGATAAGACCGAGGAAAAAACTACTCCCACCCAAATAGTGGCAGATAGTAGAAATCAAATAAAAGACTCCCCCAAGGGAAGGGTCTAGGGTGTGTAAGGATTCGAGAGGGATTTGGGAGAACCAAAGGGAAGTCTCTGCTAAAATGAGTTCTTTCATAGGATTTTCCATCTAAGATGAAAATCGAACTTGATTTCATAAAGTTTTATTTTGAAATATGTGATGTTTCTATGGAACCTAACCAAAATCCAGCTGATATTCTTGAAAGTTTGTTCGTAATCCCTCGTGAAGTGCCAAAAACCATCCTCCGTAACCTTTTGGAGATGATTTATGATGTCAAAGTGGCTGGATCTGAGAATATCCCAGAATCCGGTGGGGCACTGATCATTTCTAATCATACAGATTATTTAGACATACCTGTTCAGGGAGCTTTTGCGGATCGAAAAATTGTATATTTAGGCAAATATGAACTCTTTCACCCTCAAGAAGAGATTATGGCCATTTTAAACCATAAAAACTCTCCATTCCATTATCCACCTTTAAGTCTCACAAAACCAGTCATCGAAATCCTGTTAAACTCTCTTGGCAGTGTGGTGAAAAAAAACCTCATCAATTGGGGGAGTATGCCCATCATCCGCAATGCAGCCAAAGAATCAGAGATGGACAAACGGGCAGCGATGGAATATTACGAAAAATTGGAAACCTATATGGTCGACCTGATGAAGGATGGAGAGCTACTTTCCATTTATCCAGAAGGGTCTCGTTCCGAAACGGGGGAATTACAACCCTTCCGCGCCATGGCAGCTAAACTTGCGATCCGAGCGGGTGTTCCCATCATTCCTTCAGGGATTGTTGGTGCGACCAATATGTCCAAACCCAAAGCGTTTCTCACGGGTGATGCTTTCAAAACCAAAATCCGATACCAAATTGGGAAACCAATCCTACCTTCGGAGTTTCCAACGGGGCCTGAGAAAAAAGCAGCAAAAGAACTGACAGAAATGTTAGAAAATCGAGTCCGAGAGCTGATGAAAGAGGCAGAATCCATCCTTTAGACTCGACCTTTTTATGAAAATATGGCATGATCTTAGAAGTTATGTCATTCTCGTCACATTTTCATATTGAATCCCTACCCGTGATTATAGAACGTTGTTCTCTATGAGCACCGAAATTTCGACATATACCCCTCAAAACAAAATCCGCTTTGTCACGGCGGCTTCCCTTTTTGATGGACACGATGCTTCCATCAACATTATGCGAAGGATCTTACAACAAAGTGGGGTAGAGGTGATCCATTTGGGTCACAATCGTAGCGTTCAAGAGATTGTCCAATGTGCCATCCAAGAGGATGTACAAGGGATTGCCATCACTAGTTACCAAGGTGGTCACGTAGAATACTTCCAATACATGATTGATTTGTTAAAAAAGGAAGGTGCTGGTCACATACGTGTGTTTGGTGGTGGAGGAGGGACAATTTTACCTTCTGAGATCCAAGTATTACACAAATATGGTGTAGCTCATATTTATTCCCCCGACGAAGGTCGAACCTTAGGATTACAAGGTATGATCAATGATGTCGTCAAACAATCTGATTTCCCTACTCCATTGTCATTTAACGGAGATTTGGCGTCTCATATCCAAAAGAAAAACTATTTAGCTTTGGGGCAAGCCATCACACAGATGGAATTTTCGCTCTTACAGGAAAAAACAAATTATTCGATTAACTTTGATTTTCCTACTCCTAAAAAAACAATCCCTGTCCTTGGAATTACAGGAACAGGTGGTGCAGGCAAATCTTCGTTAACCGATGAACTGGTCCGTCGGTATTTGGATGATTTTCCAAATCAAACCATTGCAATTTTATCTGTGGATCCATCCAAACGTAAAACGGGTGGAGCACTTCTCGGTGACCGAATTCGAATGAATTCCATTTTTAATGAAAGGGTGTACATGCGTTCCTTTGCCACGAGAGAAGCAAATATTGCGCTCAATCGTAGTGTGAAAGGTGCCATCCAAATTTTAAAATCAGCTGGATATGATTTGATCATCGTTGAAACAGCAGGAATTGGACAAAGTGATTCTGAAATCACAGAAGTAGCCGATGTGTCTTTGTATGTGATGACTCCAGAGTATGGTGCTGCTACCCAATTAGAAAAAATTGATATGATCGATTATGCCGATGTGATTGCGATCAATAAATTTGATAAACGGGGAGCACTAGATGCGTTACGTGATGTCAAAAAACAATACCAAAGGTCCCGCAATTTATTCAATGATCCAATTGACGCGATGCCAGTATTTGGAACCATTGCTTCTCAATTCCAAGATGCAGGTACGGACGAATTGTATGCGCACTTACTTGGTGTTGTGATCCAAAAGACAAAACTGGATTGGAAATCAAAATACCAAAAAAATCAAAACGGTAGAGAAGCATCGGTTGTCCTTCCTCCTGACCGAGTTCGTTACTTAACAGAAATCAAAGAAGAAATCAATCGAAATGCAGATTGGATCAAACAAGAAGCAGAACTAGCAAGGACCGCCTACCAATTGAAAGGTGCTATTTCTCAACTTTCTAAAAAAGGAAAAGTTGTCACTGATCTAGAATCGGAATACCAATTGGTATGGAATACTTTGTCTGTTGATTCTAGAAAAATCATTGAAACCTGGTCTGAAACCATTGAATCCTTTCGTAAAGACCAATATTCATACTTTGTTCGTGGGAAAGAGATCAAAGTTGATAATTATACCGTATCCCTTAGCCATCTAAAAATTCCAAAAATTGCGACTCCTCGATTTGTCGATTGGGGAGATATTTTGGAATGGTCTTACCAAGAAAATTTCCCAGGATTTTTTCCTTATACAGCTGGTGTTTACCCTTACAAACGAAGTGGAGAAGACCCAACTCGTATGTTTGCGGGTGAAGGTGGCCCTGAAAGGACCAATCGTAGGTTTCATTACTTAAGTTCAGGTATGCCCGCCAAACGTCTGTCAACTGCATTTGATTCGGTTACATTGTATGGAGAAGACCCTGACATCCGGCCAGATATTTATGGAAAAATTGGAAATTCAGGTGTCAATGTTGCAACGTTAGATGATGCAAAAAAATTGTATTCAGGTTTTGATCTTTGTGACCCAACAACTTCCGTTTCGATGACAATCAATGGACCGGCACCTATGGTGCTTGCTTTTTTTCTAAATGCTGCCATCGACCAAGCTTGTGAAAAATACATTCGATCTGAAGGGAAAACCGAAGAAATCAAATCCAAAATCAAACAAATTTACGATTCTAGAGGTGTCGCCATTCCAAAGTTTGATGGTGTATTGCCTGAATCTAATGATGGTTTAGGTTTATTATTACTTGGTGTGACAGGTGACGATGTCCTTCCTAAAGAAACCTATGAAAAGTTAAAAAAAGATGCTTTATCCCAAGTGAGAGGAACAGTGCAAGCGGATATTTTAAAAGAAGACCAAGCACAAAATACTTGTATCTTCTCTACAGAGTTTGCATTAAAGATGATGGGTGATATCCAACACCATTTCATCCAAAACCAAGTTCGTAATTTTTATTCTGTTTCGATAAGTGGATATCACATAGCGGAAGCAGGTGCAAACCCAATCACACAAGTGGCATTTACATTAGCGAATGGATTTACTTATGTTGAGTATTATCTCAGTCGTGGGATGGATATCAATGAGTTTGCTCCAAACTTGTCCTTTTTCTTTTCAAATGGAATTGATCCGGAGTATTCGGTCATTGGACGCGTAGCTCGTCGGATTTGGGCAAAAGCGATGAAGTTCAAATATCGTGCCAATGAACGTTCACAGATGTTGAAATACCACATTCAAACTTCAGGAAGGTCGCTTCACTCCCAGGAGATTGATTTCAATGATATTCGAACCACATTGCAGGCATTATATGCTATTTATGACAATTGTAATTCTCTTCATACAAATGCCTATGATGAGGCGATCACAACACCAACAGAAGAATCTGTACGTCGTGCAGTTGCCATCCAACTCATCATCAATCGCGAGTTAGGTCTTGCAAAAAATGAAAATCCATTGCAAGGGGCTTTCATCATCGAAGAACTTACAAATTTGGTAGAAGAAGCAATTTTAACTGAATTTAATCGATTGACAGAACGTGGTGGAGTCCTCGGTGCCATGGAACGGATGTACCAAAGGAATAAAATCCAAGAAGAATCTCTCCATTATGAAACTTTGAAACATACGGGAGAGTATCCGATCATCGGTGTAAATACCTTCCTCAATCGCAATGGTTCGCCAACGATCATCCCTTCAGAAGTGATTCGTTCAACAGATGAGGAGAAACAACAACAAATTGGCAATCTTAAAGCATTCCAAAAAGCAAATGTTTCCAAAACGGAACCTGCGATCACAAAATTAAAACAAGTAGCCCGTGCAAAAGAAAATATCTTTCAAGAGTTGCTAGAAACAGTGAAAGTGGCGTCTTTAGGGCAGATCTCCCATGCCTTATATGAAGTGGGAGGTCAGTACCGCCGCAATATGTAAAAAGGATAGGGTAGGGAAAGTCTGCCCTTGGTAAGATTATGATTTCCTGGGATTTGATCAAAAAACACAAATTGGGAATTCCACTATTATGGGACATCACAATGGTGTTTGTCGTCCTAGGAAACTTGGCTCTCATCATTTTTGATTTGAGTTATTTGAGTATGAGGCCATTTTACTTTCACAAATTTCCAGAAATCCTTACATTATATGACAAACCTATTTTAGGGATAGAACCTCACAGAACTACGACAGCATACACTGATTTGGTGGACGACCTCAAATACCTCACACAATTACGAGATGATGAGTTTCGCGAATCACAAAGAAAAAATACGAGAGAAGAAATTTATAAAATACTAACAACTCTCAAAACCCAGGTGGCAAATGAGAAATTTGATTCACTTTATGTCAATTTTGAATTGGCACTTCAAATTGAGGATGTTCAATCCAGAAGAAAGAAAGTAGAAGAGATACTCGCACAATTGAATGATTTTTTCAGTGTAATGGAAGAAACAGATGAAATCACAACACTTGGAGAACTTTCTGAAAAGTATGCATTTATCAATCGGTTGAGTATTGAAACGAACGAATCAAAAGAAATTTCATCCATCATTCAAAAAATGGACAAACGGATGTTAGAGATTGTTGAAACCAATCCATTTGCGATGTCTGGACAAACGCAATTTTTATTGGATATCCAATCAGGAATTAAAAACGAATACCAAACACATAAAACAAAAGCTCGAGATTTAAAATTAAGGCAAGAACTAGATCCAATCCTAGGTCGTGATCGAATTCCTTCCACTGTTGTCGCTTTTGCATGGTTTTGGAGAGACCAAAACAGGTCTTTAGAACAAAAAATTGATTTTTTTAACCAAAATTTTCGAGAGTATTTTTCACTCAATTATTACCGTTCCATCGCTTCTGATGGAAATCCAGTAAACAACTATTTGTTGTTAGATGCTCCATTTCTGTTTTTCTTTTTGGCAGAATTTGTTTTGAGTTGGTTACTCGCTATCAAAAATAAAACCTATATTGCATGGTTTTTATATCCCATCTACCATTGGTACGATGTGTTAGGTCTTATCCCTATTGTTGAATTTCGATTTTTTCGCTTGGTTCGTGTTTATAAAATTTATTTAATGTTACAAACAAATCAATTCACCAAGATTTTAGGGAATGATTTGATCAGTAAAACACTTCGGTATTATTCCAATATCATCAAAGAAGAAATTTCCGATATTGTTACCATCCAAATTTTAACAGAAATGCAGAATGAAGTAAAATCTGGCAATTCACTTGACCAATTGGTGAATGCCATTGACCAAAACCGTACGGAGTTAAAAAAGGTAGCGATCAAAAACATAGCTAAGTCTGCACAAAATCCAAATTTGCAAGCGTTAATCCAAAACTTAGTGACAGAAGTTTCAGAACGAGTGTCGACCAATATGAAACCTATCTCTTTACTTCCAAAAGAAATGCAGGCAAATCTCACCAAACAAATTAGTTTGACTATTTACACAGCTTTGTCCCAAGCAACTGTTGCGATGGCAGCAGATCCTTCTGGAAGGAAATCGATTGAGAACTTAATTGATTATCTAATTGATGAAATGATCCTTGTGGCAGAAGATCCAGACATGGTGAAACTCAATACCAATATCACAGTCGCGCTCATTGAAAATATGAAGAGGTCTATTGGTGAGAAAAAATGGTTGAAATCAGAGATTGGAAGTAGTTAAAACCATTCCAATTTCCTCTTTTCAAACATATTCAAATCGATAGATTCGAACACCGTTTTCCATTGAAAAAATGTCTTGTTTTCTTTTTAAAACAAGATGGAATCGATCCACTTTGGTATTCTTTGTAAAGATATTTCTATCTTTGTCCTTATGGTTATCATATGGAGGAGATGTTGTAGCAAATCCAAAAACAATGGAATCTAAAATCCAGTCTGTCGCCACACCATCAAAGAAAAAGTCAGAACCAATTCATATTCAAAAAACAAATTCAAAGATAAGTCCAAATCTAGTATCAAAGAATAGAAAAGTAAAATTGGATTCGAGTAAACTTTCGATCCAAAAGACAAATTATAAAAATCATAAAGGAAATTGGAAACCGATGGAACTAACCTGGGAAGAAAGTTCTGGAGCAGTGGCACCAGAATTTCGTTATGCAAAAAAGTTTCATCTTTTTACAGATGTTAAAAAAATTTTCCTCTCACGAAAGGTAATCAAAAATGGAAAATTAGTTTTGGAAGAAACAAAAGAAATTCCAGACAAGTTGTACCAAAAATGGATGAATGAGCTTTTCAAAATTGGTATTCAACAATTATCTTTTGAAGAAATTCCAGAATCACAAATCACCGGTATCAGTTATAATTTCGTGAATTTTAGGTATAGTTCCACCAAATCAAAGTTTTATTATACTTTGGAAGAAATTAACCAACCAGAATGGGAACAAAAAAAAGCAATCATTGAATCGATAGAAAGGATGAAACCATGAAAATCAAACATAAAACAATCTTAGTTGGACTTGTATTGTTCTCAATCAGTACAATTATTGCTGAAGAATTTGATCCAAGTAGCGTACGTTCGCCGGGATGCAAACCAGGTACTTTTTCCTGTGGATATATTCCAAGCCCTAAAGAAATCCAAGATACAATCCCTCTCAAACGAGATTTTAACTCTTTTGAAGACCTACCGTCGTCTATTGATTTATCATCGCAAATGCCACCCGTTGGGAATCAAGGTCGGCAAAATAGTTGTGTAGCGTGGGCAACCGGTTATGCGATCAAATCGTATCTTTTGAAAAATAACGGACAAAGTACATCCTATGATCCTCCATTTGCCGGTGGAAAAGGGAATTATGTTTTTTCGCCAGCCTTTATCTACAACCAACAGAATGGTGGTGAAGACAAAGGATTGTATTATTATAAGACGATGGAATTTTTAAAGTCAAATGGAGTGGCTCCTTGGAGTTCCATGCCTTATACAGACAAAGATTATTTGTCGCAACCATCCGTAGATTCAAAAAGAGAAGCGTTAAAGTATAAAATTAAATCGTTTTCTAGATTGAATTTTAAAAATCCAGATGAGATAAAACGTGTATTAGCTGGCAAAAATGTGGTGATGGTGGGAATGATTATAGATGATGCATTCTATAAGTTAAAAGGTGATACGGTTTATGATGCCAACGGTGGACAAAGTTATGGTGGGCATGCCATGACAATTGTAGGTTATGATGATAACAAAAAATCCAAATCAGGCAAAAAAGGTGCATTTAAATTACAAAATTCTTGGGGAATCAATTGGGGGGACAAAGGTTTTGGTTGGGTTTCGTATTCTATCCTTGCCAAAGTAGGGCAAGAAACCTATGCCATTATTGATGAACCTGCACAACCAAACACACAAACACCCACTGTCAATGTAAGTCCGACTAAAAAACCACTTCTCCCTCCAGCAGAAATTAAAGTATCCAAAGGTGATTTTGATAGTAAAATTTTAATCACTTGGAATCACCAAGAATCTGCAGTTGCTTATTTGATCCAAAGAAGGGAAGAATCTGATTTTTTTGACTTAGCATATTCTGATAAACCAAGTTTTACTGATTTAAATGTATCACCTAATTCATCTTATGCGTATCGTATTTTGGCAATAGGAGCAGACGAAGTTTCTGTTGCTTCAATGGAAGTGGAAGGTTTTACCTCATCCGAGTCAACAAATGATGGAAATGTCACCCAAGTGGCCGGATTATCAGGAATTGTTTTCTCTACTGGGAATACAACGAGCGTACAATTAACATGGTCTGAAATTGATGGAGCGACAAACTATTCCATCGCAAAAGCAGATTCATCCTTTAAATGGAAAACCATTGGTAATACAAAATCCGCCGATTTTGTGGATACATCACCAAAATCTGGTGAGGTGAATTATTACAAAGTAAACGCAGTGCTTAGTTCGAAACTTTCCACTGATTGGAGTGATTCAATTGCAGTGGAAGTAGCCAATCAAAATTTGTTACCAAACCAAGTGACCCAACTCTCTGCAACCAATGGAGATTATGCAAATAAAATTCTATTGAAATGGAATGCGGCCCCGGGCGCTAAAAATTATTTTTTATTTCGATTTGATGAAAATGCCGAGCCATCAGGCCAATATGAAGTTTCTGGAACTGCATATACGGATGCAGATACAACGATTCAAAATGGAAAATCGTATATTTATACAGTGATCGCAGCAAATGATATGGGTTATGCGGAGCCTAGTGAAGTTGCATTTGGAAAAACAGATCCGGGTCTTACAAAACGAGCGGGTGGAGTCACACTTGCTGCTCCAAAACAATTAGTTTCGAATCCAGTTGGAAAGGATAAACAAGTTTCTTTAAAATGGGAAACTGTGAAGGATAGTTTTGAATATTACATTTACCGAAAACCAATTCAAAACGGGAAACCAGGTAAATTGGAATTTGTTTCGAGTGTAGAAGGAAAAAAAACAAATTTTACAGAACCGTTCCCTGGTAAATCGGGAGATTTGTATTTATATTCGGTTCGTTCCAAATCAGAATTTGGATCCGAATCAAAAGACTCTAATTTTGTATCTGTATTTTGGAATGAACCAAAGCAGATGGTGAAAAAGAGAGCGATGTCTTTGGAAGAGTTGCCTTCTCAATTTACAGGAAAGTGGTCATCGATGTATTGGAATCCTAAACTCGGTCCACAAAATTTACTTATGGAAATTTCAAGTAATGGACAAGACTTTGTCGCAAAATTAAAGTTAAACGATAAAGAAGTAAAACAATTCTCTGGTTCTTGGACCCCTGGAAGTAAAATGATCAAAACAAAGGGATTTAGTTTGGAACTTTCTAATGCATTGGAGGGAAATTCAACCGTTCAGTTCCAATCCATTAAAGAGATTGAAAATGGAGTGGAACTGAGTTTCGAAAAAGAAAATTAGATACGAAGTTTCCTATGTGGGCAAAGAACGATCCATTTTTTTAAATGGATTGTAAGTACATCCAAAGTGCTTTCAGTTCTGTGTCTGTTAGTTTTGCCAAACTTTGCCAAGGCATTGGGAATTTCATCTCGGATCCATCGGGACGTTTGCCTGTTCTGATGGCTTGGATAAAACTGCTCTCAGAATAATGAGTAAGCCCAACCTTAGTTATGTTTTGTGCAGGTGGCCATTCTGGGGGAGCACCTTGGATGGGTCCGCCAATCAATTGCAACCCATGGCATCCTGTGCAGGTGGCTGCTACATACTTTCCATATTCTAAGGAAACCGTTGGTTTCAAATTTTCCAGATGTTTCACATCATGATCGATTTGTTCCGCCGATACGAAAATTGGAATTTCACCAATCAGATATAAAAATCTACCCAAAGGTCCTGGTTTGATATCACCCGGTTCTTTGTTGACAGCAGGAGCTGAACGAAGATAGGAGATCAGTTTCCCAACGTCTTCATTTGTCATCCCGTGGAAATCTGTGGATGGCATAAAAATAAGGGCACGTCCATTTTTACCAACTCCGTGGCGGATGGCAATTGCCAACTCTTCATCACTGCGTTCGTTGAGTATCCCCCCATTACCGGTTGTTAGGTTTGCACCAGAGATTGTCCCAATGGCCGGGTCATTGATGAATGTTCTACCGCTACCATCAACATCATGGCAATCACCGCAACCACGCGATTGGTAAAGCCGTTTCCCTTCCAAAAGGTCCTGGGAAGAAATATATTTTGGAATTGGGGTTGGGTTTATGGTAAAGGTTTTTGCCATGCGATGATTACTGATTAGGTAAACCGCGGAGACAATCACTGTGATGAGGAGGATTAGGGTTACGAAAAAGATAAGGAGAATTCGGGAAATTTTTTTCATAGGTGGAGGAATTGGAGTGTAGTGGGGGATTTGGTCAAGTGGGATTTGGGGGGAATTTGCGGAAATTATCTCCCCGCCCTGACAATGGGTGGGGTTATCCACCCGCCACCCATTGACGCCAACCTACCACAAATCCTCTCGTTTGACGAATCATTCGCCAAAACTAAAAAAAAAATTCTAAAGAATGTTCATGTTATCCGAACATTCTGTTCGCGTTTCTACTGTAATTTGTCATCTAACACAATTAGATGTTGGTACTTTTCAGGTTGGTTGGTTTTTAAATAGTATTCTAAAATGGTATCGACATCCGCTTCTGTTTTCATTGCAAACCATTTCCCTTCGGGATAGGATACTTGGATAGGACCAAGTTCGCAACGATCCAAACAACCGGATTTTTGGACTCGAAATTTGTATTCGATTCCAGCTTTCGCCGCTTTTTGTTTAAGTAATTTTAGAAGTTCAATTGAACCTTGGTTCCCGCAAGACACCCGTTCGCCGGGTGCCCTTTGGTTTTCGCAGACAAAAAGATGTTTTTCGTAAAACATATGAAAATAGGTCTCTTAAGATACGACGTAATTTTCCATCGGAATGCAAGAACAGACCAAGTTTCTATCGCCATATACGTTGTCTACTCGACCAACACTAGGCCAAAATTTTCGAGTTCGTAACCAAGGTAATGGGTAAGCCGCTCGTTCTCTTGGATACGAATGATTCCATGTATCACTGATTACCATGTCTGCTGTGTGAGGTGAGTTCTTCAGTGGGTTATCTTCTTTGGAAAGAACACCGGATTCAATGTCTTTGATTTCACCCGCTATGGACAACATGGAGTCGATGAAACGATCCAATTCTTCTTTGGATTCAGATTCAGTTGGTTCAACCATGAGTGTTCCAGGGACTGGGAATGACATAGTAGGGGAGTGGAAACCATAATCAATCAAACGTTTTGCGATATCTTCTACTTCAATCCCACTTGTTTTTTTGAATCCACGCATATCAAGGATACATTCGTGAGCAACAAGACCTTTGTTACCTTTGTATAACACAGGGAAGGCGGATTCTAATTTTTTTGCAATGTAGTTAGCATTGAGGATGGCAATTTTGGTTGCATATCGCAGACCATCAAATCCAAGCATCGCAATGTATGCCCAAGAGATCACAATGATGGATGCAGATCCCCATGGTGCCGCTGACACAGCCCATTGGCTATTATTGGATCCATTTTCTACAAGGCTATGCCCTGGAAGGAAAGGAGCTAAGTGTTCAGCCACACCAATCGGACCCACTCCTGGTCCACCACCACCATGAGGAATACAAAAAGTTTTGTGTAAATTCAAATGGCAAACATCAGCACCGATGTCACCTGGTCGTGTTAAACCAACTTGTGCATTCATATTGGCACCATCCATATACACTTGGCCACCATTGTCATGGATAGTTTGGCAAATTTCTTTGATGGAAGCTTCAAAGACACCATGTGTAGAAGGATAGGTTACCATTAAAGCACCTAACTTGTCTTTGTATTCAACTGCTTTTTTCTTTAAGTCATCTACGTCGATGTTTCCATTGATATCGCAATTGACTGGAACCACTTGGAATCCTGCCATCACAGCTGATGCTGGGTTTGTACCATGGGCAGAAATTGGGATAAGACAAACGTCTCTATGCATATCATTTCGGCTTTGGTGGTAGTTACGAATGGCAAGTAGTCCAGCGTATTCACCTTGTGAACCAGCATTAGGTTGGAGTGATACTTCCGAAAATCCTGTAATTTCACATAACCATTTTTCTAATTGGCTAAATAGAGTTCTGTATCCTTCCGTTTGGTTTTCTGGAACAAAGGGATGGATGTTGGAAAGTTCAGGCCATGTTACAGGATACATTTCTGTCGATGCATTGAGTTTCATCGTGCATGATCCTAATGCAATCATGGAGGTTGTTAATGATAAATCTTTTGCTTCGAGTCTTCGAATGTAACGTAACATCTCTGTTTCTGTGTGAAAACTATTAAACACAGGATGTGTTAAGTAAGATGACTTTCTTTCAAGTAGTTCTGGAATTTTCCATTCGTCTTTTGATGTTAAATCTTCCAGTGGAAAATGTAGTGCTTTGTTTTCGTTAAATACTTCAAGTAAATCTTTGATGTCTTTTAAATTGGTTGTTTCATCTAAAGATACACTGATCACATGACCAGAAACTTGTCTGATATTGATTTCCCTTTCTTCTGCATAATGAATGATTTCTGCGGATGATATCTTTGATAACTCAATACGAATTGTATCAAAGTAAGGTTGCGAAATAATTTTATATCCTAACTTTTCGAGTCCTGTAGCAAGGATGGTTGTCATTCGGTGGACACGAGAGGCAATTTGTTTGAGGCCTTTTGGTCCATGGTAAACTGCATACATGGATGATAATACTGCGAGTAATACTTGCGCTGTACAAATGTTAGATGTTGCTTTGTCGCGACGAATGTGTTGTTCGCGTGTTTGTAAACTGAGTCGATAACCAGGTTTACCTTGTGAATCTTTGGAAACACCGATGAGACGACCAGGCATATTGCGTTTGTATTCTTCTTTGGTTGCAAAGTATCCTGCATGAGGTCCACCAAAACCAAGTGGCAATCCAAATCGTTGTGTGCTTCCAACAACCACGTCTGCATTCATTTCCCCTGGTGCTTTGAGAATTGTCAGGGCAAGTAAGTCAGCAGCAACTACAGTTTTGGCTCCAACTTTATGCAAACTTTCAATGAATTCGCTAAAATCATAAATGGTACCATCAGTGGATGGGTATTGGACAATCGCTCCAAAAAAATCATTGGAAGGAACCATCTTTTTGAAAGAGCCTACAACAATATTAATTCCTAGCGGAATTGCACGTGTGCGGATCACATCTAAGGTTTGTGGGTGAACGGATTGAGAAACAAAAAATGATTTCCCTTGTGTATCATCTTTCAATGAAAACAACATATTCATTGCTTCCGCTGCAGCTGTCCCTTCATCAAGAAGAGATGCATTAGCAATTTCCATTCCGGTAAGATCTGTAATCATCGTTTGGAAGTTGATGAGTGCTTCCATACGTCCTTGTGCTATTTCTGCTTGGTAAGGAGTGTAAGCAGTATACCAACCTGGATTTTCCAGAATGTTTCTTTGGATTACAGGAGGTGTGATACAAGAATAGTAACCAAGTCCTAAATAAGATCTGTAAATTTTGTTTTTAGAAACAATCTTCTTGAGTTCTTTTTGAAGAGCATATTCACCAATGGGTTTTGGTAAATTGAGTTCCTTACGCAACCGAATGTTTTCGGGTACTGCATCATTGATGAGTTCATCCAACTCTTTGTAGCCAATCGTAGATAACATTTCAGAAACAGTAGTTTCTGTCACGCCTACATGACGGCGAAGGAAGGTATCACTTGGTTCAAGTGTTTCTTCGTATGGGGAATGGATGGGTGATGTAGGTTGTACGGAACTCACTTGCAAATAACTCCTATTAGTCTAATTTCGAAACGTATTCTTTGTATTGTGCTGCGTTTAATAATCCACTCAACTCAGATGTTTGGATGTTTTTTAATTTAACCATCCAAGTATCAAATGGTTCTGCATTCACAGACTGTGGATTTGATCCAAGAGAAGCATTGGTTTCTACTACCTCGCCGGAAATTGGGGAATACAAATCTTCTGCTGCTTTCACAGATTCAATGGTTCCAAGGCTATCCTTTGCTTTGATTTGTTTTCCTGGTTTTGGAAGGTCGATGAAGACAATGTCACCTAATGCATTTTGTGCGAAGTCAGTGATTCCAATGAGTGCAACATCACCTTCTACCTTTACCCATTCATGTTTTTCAGTATAATAATATCCGTCTTTTGCTTGTGTGTCTGCCATGGTTTTTTTCCTTACATCTTTTGGTTTAGCGATTGTTTCGGACACTGCCTTGGATGAAGGCACCAGTCTCTACTTTAGCCAATTTCTTCTGGCCACGAATCTCCACAAATACTTCCGTTTGGTTTTTTGTGAATTCGGTCTGAAGGATGGCAAGTCCTAGGGATTCTTTCCGGCTTGGAGAGTGGGTTCCAGAGGTTGATTTGCCAATTTCTTTGCCATCTGCTGAAAAAATAGGAAAATTTTCTCGTAGTACCCCTGGCTCCATCAGGCGGATCCCCACAACTTTTGATTTTGGGCCATTTTTTTTATCTGCCATGATGCGGTCGTAACCTAGATATGGTTTTGTTTTTTCCTTCACGATAAAATTGATTCCCGATTCTACAGGAGTCCATTCTGCATTCAATTCATGTCCATAAAGTGGGTATTTTGCTTCCAATCGAAGTGTGTCGCGTGCCCCGAGGCCAACGGGAACAAGTCCAAAATCCTTTCCTATTTCGAGTAACTCTTTCCATAAATTGACTCCAAGTGAGTTGGAAGTATAAATTTCAAATCCATCTTCACCCGTATAACCAGTGCGAGACACGATGATGTTTTCTCCTTTCCAATTCAATTCATTGAAATGATAATAAAGTAGTGATGATAAATCTTTTCCTAAGTATTTTGAGAATATTTGATCAGCCTTTGGGCCTTGTAATGCAATTTGGTGCCAATTTTTACTATCATCAACAACAGTGACGTTTCCTTTTAAATATTTCAGTAAATGTTTGGTCACGGCTTCGTAGTTGGATGCATTGGAACAAATCATATACTTTGTTTCATTGAATTTATAAACAGTGATATCATCCACGAGTCCACCTACTTCGTTTACAACTGCATTGTATTGCACTTGGCCTTCTTTCATTGAAGATATGGTATTACATGTGACTGATTCTAAAAATTCCAAAACATCATTGGCATCACCTGTGACAAAAATTTCACCCATATGGGAAACATCGAAGAGGCCTGCGTTCGATCGTGTTGTCAAATGTTCTTGGATGATTCCAGTATACTGGACAGGCATGTCCCATCCGCCAAAAGGAACCATCTTGGCTCCCATTTCTTTATGAATTGAGTGTAAGGGTGTTTGTTTTAGTTCCACGGTGTTCTCTTATGTAGACTCTTATACCATAGAAAAATGGTTTCATCGTTATGGAATTGAATTTTTTTTAACCCATCATGCAAAGAGAAGTCTACCGAATCGATAAAACTGGATCCATCGATCATTTACATCGAAAAAAAGAAATGTTACGTCCACCAGAGAACGATGAGGTCACTATCGAAGTGGGAGCAATTGGTCTCAATTTTGCGGATGTATTTTCAGTCTATGGTTTGTACTCAGCAACACCCAAAGGGAGTTTTATACCAGGTTTAGAATTTTCAGGGAAAATCGTAAAAATAGGCCCAAATGTTAAGGATTTTGAGGTAGGAGACCTAGTTTTTGGTGTCACTCGGTTCGGCGCATACACAACTCATCTCAACATTTCAGAAAAAACAATCTTCCCATTACCAAAGGAATGGAGTATGCAAGATGGAGCAGCATTTGTTGTTCAAGCACTCACTGCATACTATGCACTCGTACCACTCGGACAAGTGAGAGAAGGTGATCATGTTTTAATACATAGTGCTGCAGGTGGTGTTGGGATCATGGCAAGTCATATCGCAAAGAAAAAAAAAGCGATTACGATCGGTCTTGTCGGTGATTCTCGTAAATTTTCGATCTTAAAAGAGGTTGGTTATGATTTTTTTCTCACTCGATCACCAAATTTTAAAGAAGATATGCATAAAATTCTCCAAGGAGCACCTTTAAAAATCGTTTTAGAATGTTTAGGCGGTCGTTATTTTCACGACAGTTATGATTTGTTATCACCAATGGGAAGATTAGTTACGTATGGTAGTGCTAACTTCACACCATCTCATTCATTCAGAAATTGGTTTTCAATCGTCTATTCATACCTCACAAGACCAAAAATTGATCCTTTATCGATGATTTCAGACAATAAATCAGTGTTGGGATTCAATTTAATATGGTTGTGGAATGAAATTGATGAACTTAGAAAACATTTTTCGGAATTAATGATGTTATCTTTACCAAAACAAACGATTGGACATCAATTTTCATTCGATTCAATGCATGATGCACTCCGTACAATGCAATCAGGACAAACGATCGGTAAGATTGTTATCAATGTTCCGTAGAATGAGTATTAGTCTGTTTTTTTATTTTGAATAAAAATTCATGCAAAAAATAAAATTTCTTTACATTTAAAATGATCTGATTTAATTATGTCGTATCAATTCACTCTCTGTTTGCCAAGGACAGCCGTGTTTTGAAATCAAAAGATAAGGACGATCACAATGGTTGCTAAAAAGAAAGCCGCAAAAAAGAAAGCCGCTAAGAAAAAAGCTGCAAAGAAAAAATCTAAGAAATAACTTAGATTCGATTCTTCCTTCGAAACTATCGAAGTAAGATTGTGTGAACCCGCAAAACCTGCGGGTTTTTTCATTTATAGAGGTTCTGTTCGTAAAATTTTACGCAATTGCCCTTGTAAATCCCCTTCTTGTCATGAGAAAACCGGATTTTCTATCTGAATTTGTTCTTTCAATGCCTATAAATTGAAAATGATCCTTTTTATTGATCGAATCAAAGAGAGCTTTCATCAGTGATTCAATGTTAGGATGGATCACATTCTTATAACTTTTTCTCGCATGATCCTTTCCCCAAATCTCTAAATGATCATTGTCAGGCATTTTAAGGATGAGAGAAGGTAAATCATATCTTTTGATGAGAACATTGCACACTTCTTCAAATCCATACTCTGTGATTGAGTTAAAATCGAAAAAAACAAGCAAGTAGAGGATATTTGTCGGTTCGAGTCTTCCATTCTCATCTGAAATTTTTTGGATTCCATCGAGCACTACGTAGCGTAAGTTCTTTGATTGGATCCATAATTTTTGATCTTCATGCCGTTTTAGATTCACTTCTTCTGAAAACCGCTTTTGAAATACGGTAGAGAGGAAAAATCCTGCGGAATCTTGTCTTTCTTCGAGGATTTTTTCTAAAGAAAAGGGTTCGAACTCTAAATTGAAATACTTTGTGTACGTCTCTGCCATATCATATAGAGTAACGGACAGAATTTAGAGTTTGATTCGGATTTTTTTTGAAAATTGGAACTAGAATTCTAACATTCTGCGTTCTGAATCATGAAAAAAACCATATCCTTCTTTTTTCCAAGTGTCCCAAAACTTTTGTGAACCTTCTCTCATAAAACAAATTCTTTCTTCTGTTGAGATAGGAGTTAGAAAAAGAAAGTTTGTTCGTTTTCCATTTTCTGTGATGAGTCCATTCAGTTTAGGTAAAAGTTCGTTCGATCCTTGTTCAAGTTCTTCTGTGACATTGCGAAAGACAAACCAATTGAAATCTAAATACAATTGGTCAGGGTCTTTCCTTGGATTTTGAATCGTATGAGAATGACCAAACCAAATCCCAGTGTTCCAAGGGAATTTTACCATTTCACCTAAAACATGTTGGATCCAAGTTTCTGATTTATCTGGCGCATCTTTTAATAATTGGATCGCAAATACGAGTTCGATACGTGAAAAGTTTTCGTAGTCTTTGTGATAGAGTTCAATACTCGGTTGGTTTTGTACACTCATCCCAATGGTTGAAAAAATTTTGATCCCTGGAAATTCTTTCGGTAGAAAAGAAGCAATCCCAAGGGAAGGGTATTTTCCTCCATCTGCCGACCAATAAGTTTGGTGTTTGCCAAGTTTTGATTCTAAAAATTCTAATCTTAAGTTTTGCGCTTTTTTCCAGTGGTCTTTTTCTGCGACAGATTCCCAGAACTTTCGATTGGTTCTCACTCGTTCTGCGATCACACCATTCTCTGGGTCACCAAGTGGTGAAGCTGTTGGTGCTTCTTCTTTTGCAAACTTTGAATACCCATGGATACCTTTGATACCAGACCAAGAGGGAAGATAAGCTTGTAGTTCTTCTTCTACAAATAAAGCAACCGCATCACCTTCTTCAGACCAAATGAAATGGATTTGGTCTTCTGTTAATGAAGATTGAGCTTTTGTATCTGTGAGTTCTGATTTTGTGAGAACGGGAGCAAGTCCCAAATCAAAGTCTTCATCAGTTCTAGAATCTGGTGCATCAATTAAGTTACGAACCCAAAGTGTTTTCATCGGCCACTCAGGATTGTTATGTGATTGTAAGTATAAGTAAATGGTCCTTCCATCATCTTCTAAAAAGGCAGTGAACGAACCATAAGGATTTGCTTCTTGGTATAAAACTTTAGGGGTATTGGGATTCATTAAAATTTGTGTGGTACCACTTTCTCTTTGAATTTTGCGAGTAGTTTCGAAATGGTTTCATCCATACCAGGTTCAAAATAAATTTCTGGATAAAATCCTGAGGCGTTCCGAAGTCCGATGAGTTCAGGTTCATTCCATTGGCGGTAACCTTTTAATGCATTCCAAACTTCAACTGAAGGTGTGGTATTTTCTTTTTTGGCATCGATGAAAGCTTGTATTGTTCGCGTCGGGGTCATACTATCGTATAGATTCTTCGGGATCGAAGGGAATCCAACCAAAATTTTATAGAAAAGGTGATGAAATTCATTGGATTTTTCCTGAGGTTAGGAGAAAACTTCACTAGGTTCTGATCGAGTCTAATCAGCCAATCACTGAGATTATCTTTTGAGTTATGAATTTATTCCAACAAACTCCGCATTCGAATCTTTTGCCCTTTGATGGGATTTTGATTTACCACCCTCAGTTTTTGGATTCGAAAAAAAGCCATGAATATTTCGAAACCTTTCTCAGAACCATTGAATGGAAACAAGATGAAGCCATTCTTTATGGTAAACACATTACGACCAAAAGAAGTGTAGCTTGGTATGCAGACAAAGGCTTTTCCTATCGGTATTCTGGGACGACGAAAACCGCCTTACCTTGGTCCAAAGAACTATTAGAATTAAAAGAAGAAGTAGAAAGAGAAACAAACGAAACTTTCAATTCCTGTTTATTAAATTTATACCATAATGGTTCGGAAGGGATGGCTTGGCATAGTGATGATGAAACGTCTCTCAAACAAAATTCGACGATCGCTTCTGTCAGTTTAGGCGCAGAGAGGATCTTTCGATTCAAACATAAAAAAAAGAATTCATTCGTGGAATTGTCTTTAGAACCGGGGAGTTTGCTTTTGATGCAAGCAGAGATCCAACACCATTGGCTTCATTCTTTACCGAAAGCACTCAAAGTCAAACGACCCCGCATCAATTTAACCTTTCGGCAATTTGGAATGATGTGAGAATCAATTCGATTCAAATAGAATCTTTTCGTAAAAGAGATTAAAATCCATTCAATTCCTTCATTGAATCATTCATTCAATTAATCCCAACACTCAAAAGAATCAAAAACCATTTTTGGATAGCAAGTCTCTATACTCATCGTCCGATTTCTGATTCCAAAGCAAAAGTGTTTTGAATGGATCCCCTTTGAGCGAAAGAGTTTGGCAAAAGGCATGTTCTGTTTTCATTCCATTTCGTTTTAAATCAAGTATGGACACTCGAAAACGATCATTCGCTAAATTTAAAAATCGATTTTCTACCATCATATGGATCCAAGCATATTGTTCCGTTGGTTCTACCGACTGGCCAAAAATTTCATATTGGAACTTCGATGTTGAAAAACGACAGATCAAACTGACTCGAAGAGAAATGGTTTTTTCTGAGAATGAATAATTCGGGAGGTTACGAAATTTTGCGTAACAGACTTTTTGCAAATGTGAAGGGAGATTGAATTTGACTAATATATCGACATCACTTTTCTCGGTATCAATTCCAATCGGGATCGTACCGGCAAGAGTTGGTTTAAATCCATTTAAGTGTTTTATAATTTTCCATTTTTCTAAATCTGCCCACAATTCTTGTTGTTTGGGATTTCCCAATCGCAAATAGTCTGGTTGTAAAAACGGATTGGTCTCTAGCGATTGCATATTATGTCTCATGTGCTCGGTACCGGCCCCCACCCTCATTGGGTGGTGGTGGTGGGCTTGTGGGTGAAAATTCCTGCCCGAACTCCTACCATAAAACATAACGCTTGTCTCTTGGGAATTCAATCTTACCAAAAATTTTCAAGAAAATTTCGCAGTTCCACCAATTCCCAATCTCATTAAATCAATTCAATATTATAACAATCCTGAGCTTTCCATTTGGTTCACATGGTCGATGATAGTTTCTTTTAACGGACGATAGGTGAGAGACAAATCTTTTTTACTATAATCATTGTTTAAGTTTAATGGTTGGCCAATATTTTTTTTTGTATAACCCCAAGATAATCCAAAAAAAGGACCTATCAAATACACAAGAGGTTTAGGAAGAACACTCGTTGGAACAGAATATTTTTTTCCAAATTTTTCTTTGATGATTTTTGCAATGCCTAACATCGGTAAAACTTCCGCCGAAGTGATATGCCTTCCCTTTGCGTTTTGTGTAAAACCTGCTAAGATATGTGCTTTTGCGACATCTCTGACATCAACAAATCCCATTTTTGTATCAGGAACACCTGTGCGGAAAATTCCTTTCAACATATTCTTCATAAACTCCACACTTGTACCATCCAAACGTTTGGAAAGTGATGGACCCATTACAAAAGAAGGATTGATGACAACCAAATCCCAACGTGATTGTTTTTTTTGAATTTCCCATGCTTCCTTCTCGGCAAGTGTTTTCGAGTAAGCATATGGTTGGTGTGTCAGGCTACTTGTGGTATTCCAATGTTCTTCTGTAAATGTTTGGTTTGGGACTTGTAAGGAATCAATATTGTCCCCATGAATTGCGGCTACACTCGAAGTTAAAACAACTCGTTTAACGGAAGAAATGCGATTGCAAGATTCGAGAACATTTCTGGTTCCTTGTAATGCAGGATCGATCAATTGTTTTTGTGCATCTTTAATACCTGCCACAAAAAAAGGAGAAGCAGTATGAATCACGAGTTCGGAGCCTTCAATACATTTGTCGAAACTTCCTTCGACCATAAGATCTGCCTCAAAGAAAGTCAGATTGTCTTTGAACTTTTCTTTTAAATCCAAGAGATGTTGGATTTTCGAAGTATCTTTAAGGCTTCGAATCGTAGTTCTTACTTTCTTTCCATCTTCTAACAAATATTTTACGATCCAAGAAGCAATGTATCCTGAACCACCAGTGACAACAACGGGCAAATTTTCATTAATAAATTTCATATTAAAATTTAGACTCGAATCGTATCTGCAGTGCCAACATTTCCTAACCAATACAAAAAAACAAAAATCAAATCTGTATTCTTTTGGTGGGCGAGTCCCTATGGGTCGGGCTTTTCCGGAGTCCGCATTCGCTCCCGTCCCTCTTTTCCAGAATGTGGAAAAGAGGGACCAAGTCCTTCAAATCCCTCTCGCAAGTACAAATTGATTCATCGAAAGCATACAAATCACAGTTAAACGAGCAAACTACGCCCCGGATCGTAGCGTAAATCCTTTGCGAAGCAAAGATTGCAGCGTAGAGCCGGAAGAGGCGCCATAAAAAAATAGTTAGACATGAAATAAATTTCGATTAGAGTTTAGGCAATCCAATATTTCGGGGTATCATGAGAATCTTAATCAAAGTTAGTCAAACTATCTTCATACTATTTTTTTTGTACCATTGTCTAGGAAGTCGAAGACCAATCGTTCCCGGGTATGTCGACCCGCAAGGTAGTTTGAGAGATGTAAGTATTGGGAAAAAGTATATGGTAGCAACAGGAAATCCTCTTGCTACGAAAGCAGCGATCAAAGTCTTAGAAGACGGAGGGAATGCAACTGATGCAGCAGTAGCAGCCTTACTCGTGTTAAATGTAACAAATGGAGAGGCTGCAAGTTTCCCTTCCGTTGCACCAACTTTGATTTATGAAAATAAAACTGGCAAAGTCAAAAGTTATATCGGAGCAGGGACAGCCCCCAAACAAGCTACGATCCAATGGTTCAAAGAGAAAGGTTATGATGTAATGCCAAAAAATTCCATTTTATCACAGTTATTACCTGCCTCACCTGATGTCATTGTACGTCTGTTACAGGACCATGGAACCAAATCTTTTTCAGAATTAGTGGAACCTGCGATTCGTATCGCAGAAGAGGGATTCCCAGCCAACCGAATTTTGGTAAAAAATTTGGATTTACCACTGTACAAGCGGTTGGGTTTCACAATCCTTATGCCTTACAATTCGGAAGTTTATCTAGAAAAAAAATGGTGGTACAATATCCAAGAAGGTGAATTAACGAAACGATTGGATTTGGCAAAAACATGGAAATTGATGTCCGATGAAGAAAAATTTGCATTAAAAAAAGGAAGAACCAGAAAACAAGCGTTAGAAGCAGTCAGGGATTATTTTTATAAAGGACCAGTTTCCGATGCGATTGTCAAATTACATAAAGAAAAAGGTGGTCTTATCACAAAGGATGACTTAAGCGAGTATTCTGGAGGTTGGGAAAAACCAGTTGTTGGAGAGTATCGTGACTATCAAATATTATCAAACCAAACTTGGACACAAGGACCAGTGGTACCAATGGTTTTGCAACTGTTAGATGGAGTTGATTTGAAATCAATGGGTCATAACTCACCTGAATACATTCATACGGTCTCACAAGCGATTGAGTTGGTGATTGCAGACCGAGAAACTTATTTTGGCGATCCTAAGTTTGTTGATGTTCCTATGGATGGTTTATTATCCAAAAAATATGCTGAATTGAGACGAAAACTTTTGCAAAAGGAAGCTTTTGGTAAAACACCTCCTAATGGAAATCCTTGGGCCTTTTCGAGCAAAAAACCTAAATCAAAAAATGATTCTATCAACAAACATGAAGATCAATCAGTAAGTGAAATTAAGTATGGAAAAGACACAACTTATCTGAGCATAGTAGATGCCGATGGCAATGCAGTTTCACTCACACCTAGTGATTTTCCACAATCACCGATGGTTCCAGGTACTGGGCTCACACTTGGAATTCGTATGACACAGTTTCGATTGGATCCTAATCATCCTTCGTCCTTATTCCCAGGCAAAAGACCTCGAATAACACCTAACCCTGGTATGGTTCTCAAAAATGGAAAATTATGGATGAGTTTTGGTACTCCTGGAGGAGATGTGCAAAGCCAAGCGATGATTCAGTTTTTTTTGAATGTAATCGTTTTTGGAATGGACCCACAAAAAGCTGTTGAGGCACCAAGGTTTCGATCCGTGAACTGGCCTGATAGTTTTTCTCCTCATACCTATCGTCCTGGTGGTATTGAACTTGAAGAGTCACTTTATAAAGTTGTATCCGATTCGCTTAAAAGTAAAGGATACAAAGTGTATCAAAAAGGACATTTGGATAATGACTTTGGAGCCATATGTGCGGTGATTAATGATGCAAAGAATAATCGTTTGCTTGGGGTTGCCGATCCTAGAGAAGTGTCTTTTGCGGAAGGAAAGTGATAAGGATTTTTAATTTTCTAAGGAGAGGACATTAGAAATAATTTTGGAGAAACAATGATTCAATATTTAAAAAACAATCGATTACAAGCTTTGTTTCGAGGATTCCTGTTTGGAACATTTGCATTAATGAGCCTTCATTGTGCGTTTCGACCTTCAGGTGATCTAAAAGGATATGAATCGTATTTTCCTCATGAGAATCCAAACACTTCCATCCAAAAAGGAAAGATAAGAGTTACTTTTTTAGGTACGACATCCATATTGTTAGATGATGGAGAAACACAAGTTTTAACCGATGGATTTTTTACGAGACCGTCATTGTGGAAAACGGCATTTACAAAAATCGAATCTGATCCCGTCACTCTGACTTCTGTTCTAGAAAAGGCAAAGATCAATCGATTGAAAGGCATTTTCGTTTGCCACTCACATTATGACCATGCCATGGATGCACCATTTGTGGCAAAATTCACCAAATCAAAGTTATATGGATCTAATTCGACAATCAATGTTGGACTTGGGGCAGGTTTAGATAAGGAAAACATGGAAGAGTTTCAAGTTGGAAAACCAATCAAACTGGGAAAGTTTACCATTACTGTATTAGAGTCCAAACACACTCCTCCTTTTCGTATCTTAGGAAAAACTAATGCAACGGATCCAAATTTTCCTAACATCACAACTCCGCTAGTCCCTCCAGTAAAAGCATTAGAGTATATAGAGGGGGGAACTTTTGATTTTTTTATCCAACATGGTAAAAATAAAATTGTGATCAAAAGTAGTACCAATTTTGTAAAGGGAGCATATGACAAAATCAAAGCAGATGTTTTGTTTTTAGGAATTGCCCAATTGTCCTTACAACCAAAACCTTTCCAGGAAGAATACTTCGAAGAAACCATTCAAAAATTGAATCCAAAACTCATCATTCCCATCCATTGGGATAATTTTTTCAAACCACTAAACAAACCGTTGGAACCAAATCTGAAACTTGGAGATGATTTTGATGCCAATATGCAAGAATTGTTAAAAAGAACATCGAAAGACCAAATCCAAGTTCAGTTGTTACAGGGTTTTGAATCTCTTGATTTATTTTAATTATTTAACCTAGGTTAAAATTTTTCCCGATCATTCCACACTCTATAGATAAAGCCAATCATTCCATTGATTGGCTTTGAATACTAGTTAGTAGGAGTGAATGTGATGGGTATTTTGAATCAAAAGAATGGTAAAATCATTACGCAATCGAAAGAGAACAAGGATAACAAACAAACTGATTTTCTTGGATGGGGAAAATTTAGATTCTACTTGGTAACATTGTGTTTAACGAGTCTATTGCCATCTGGACTTATGGCAGATCCCGAAGGAAAACCTAAAATTCTTGTGGTGATGAGTGCCTCCGATACAATTTTGTTAGATGGTTTCAGAAAACATCCAACAGGTGTTTTTTTAAATGAACTCTATTTTCCTGTTAAAATGTTACATGAAAAAGGATTCGAAATTGTGTTTGCGACACCATTTGGAAAAAAGACAACAATCGATCCCGAAAGCACAAAAGAAAAATATTGGAAATCCAACGCTGAAAAAGAGGAAGCAATCCAATTATTATCATCGTTTCCTACATACAAAAAACCAATCACTTTAGAAAAAGCGATAGGAGACAATCATACATTTTTGGGAATTTTAGTACCTGGTGGACAAGGGCTTATGACCGATTTGTTGTACGATGGAAAAATACCACAATTACTAAAAATTTTCCACGAAAAACAAAAACCAATCGGACTTGTTTGCCATGCACCTGCTTTGTTAACTACATTACACTTGGAAGGTGAAAATGAACATTTTATTTTCAAAGGATATAAAGTGAATTCAGTAACAAAAATTGAAGAGTGGTTTATTGAAACGTTTGTCATGAAGGGTACACCCAAAGTAAGAAATATTTCAGGATCTCTAAAAGATTTAGGTATGGATTACAAATCTTCTTTTTTACCTGGTCGAAGTTATGCGATACGAGACAGAAATTTAATCACATCTCAAAATCCATTTTCTGGCATCGAATTTAGCGAATTGTTTTGGGAAGCTATTCAGGATTATTTGCAAAAAAACGTTTCCTCAACCGACTAACTTCCACGTTTGTGATTCCCAAATAGGCAGCTTGGTCTATTTGGGAAATTCTTGAAATATGAGGGTAATATTCTTTTATAAATTCTTGGTATCGGTGACGAGCATCTAAAAGCAAAAAATCGGAAACACGTTTTTCTTTTTTTAAATACAGAGTCGTTAAAAATTGAATGAGAAATTTTTGGAAGGAGGATTCCTCTCCAAACAATTGTTTCCAAACGTTTTTTGGTAATACGAAAACTTCAGATGTTTCTATCGAAATGATGGAATAGGTACTTGGTTTTTTTTGCAAAATACTTGGGATACTTCCCAGGAATGAACCTTCAAAGAGAAAGGATTTGATCCATTGTTTTTTCGTGTTATGATAAACAAGTTTAAACGCACCTTTTTTCACATAACCAATGCTATCGAAAGATTCGTTTTGTTTTGCATAGAATTCTTTTTTCCTTAATTTTATAAGTTTGCCTTTGTTTTGGAAAATCTCAATGATTTGTGCCCACTCATCTGTATGGTTTTGTAATTGCGTCATAGGATTCCCATTTCCATTACGAATTCAGAAGTTTGATAGAAAATAATATTTAAAAATTTAATGTAAGTTCAAAATTTTTTACTTTTTCTATATACCCTGGCAGGTATATAGTCTAATGGATAGGAGGCAGTTATGTCTGAAGTTTACCCAAAAAGTTTTGAATCCTTACTCCAAACTCATGATAAACCTATTTTAGTGGATTTTTGGGCTCCTTGGTGTGGTCCCTGCAAAATGGTAGCGCCTGAACTTGAAAAACTTGCCAAGGACTGGAAAGGAAAGGTTTCCATCATCAAAGTGAATACTGATGAAAAACAAGAAATTGCTGGCAAATATGGAATCTCAGGAATACCAACATTTATTTTATTTAAAAATGGGAAAGAGATTCATCGTATTTCTGGTGCTATGCGAAGTGAAGAGTTTAAAAAAGTTTTTGGAAGTTACATTTAACTCTTTATTTTTTACTTGAACCATCCAAAAGAGTATTGGATTCTTTGTTTCTCTGAGGTGAACCTTCTTGAAAAAAACAATCTTTGCTCTTTTGTCATTTTATTTACTATTCTCCTATCAAAGTTCGATTGAAACGTCAATTGTCATTGAAAGGATCCAAGCAGCTTCTTCCGCAGATGGAACCATTCCCATCAATGTATTCATCCCTGGTAAACTATGGAAACCGGAAACAAGTTTAGATGGGATTACCATCTTTTTTTCCAATGGAGCTAAATGGAACCAAGCTGGGAAAACAGATGGACGTGCTTACTTTAATGAAATATCCATCGAATGCCAAGAGAAAAAAGGATACGTAGCTTTTTATAAAGATGGAAGTTATGCGACTAATTTTGACTGCTCAAAAGAAACACCACTCAAAATCAAATCCAATGGTGTCCATGTTATTTATCTTTTACCCGATGCTGCCAATGGTATCAAAACAGTTTCATTTTTTAAAAATGGAAAAAAACTCGATGTACTTTATCCGGAACCAGTAGAAGGACAGGTAACTGCTAGTAGTACTTTGCCTAACTATCCCGCCTATGGATTGTTTGATGGGAGTATCGATTTTGCTTGGGTGGAAGGTGTAAAAACCGATGGGGTGGGAGAATCCATCCAAGTGCAATTGGAAGACAAGATTGATTTAGCAGGGATTGAGATTTTTAATGGTTACCAAAGGTTGGATGCACTTTTTCATAAAAATGGATCGGTCACAGAATTACTTGTGTCCAACGGATCGGAATCCTTTGTTATCCCTGTAGCGGACAAACAAGGAGGACAAAGGATTTTTTTTCCAAAAACTCTTTCTGGCAAAACCTTTACTTTTACGATCCAAAAGGTTAGAACAGGGAAAACTTGGAAGGATACTGTGATCGCTGAAATCATCTTTCTTGGTGAAAAAGGAAAACGATTTACCGTCTTTGATCAGAACGCTAACGAATTCAAAGAATCGATTATTTCCAAATCCAAAAATACGATTCTTTCTTCTATAGTGAACAAAGCTTACTTTGCAGATATACCTGAAGGGAGAATGGATTATGTCTTTCGATCAAATGGATCCTTTGTGATTTGGTTAGATGATCTGAATGAAAAACGAGTGTTAGATGGTAATTGGGTCTTTTTGGAAGCTACAGCCACCGAAGCAAAAATTAAAATTTTTGGTCGTGATCACAAAGTGGTGACCCAAAGTTTAGATTCCAATAGTCCTTATTCTGAAAAAACGGAAGAGAAATCAACGGTGATCTTTGGTGATACGCTGATCGTGAAAAAAGTTGGGAACGGAATCCAAATGGTGGGCAAAAAAGTCCAAATTTCCAATTAACTCGTTTGTTTGATTCCTTATTTGGTAAGGACATCTATTGGTATGGTGTCCAAGCAATTTCACTCATAGAAACTGGAGAATTACATTCTCCAGATCGTTCTCCTGTTTTTCACATTGTTGCCCTCGTTTTTCGGTTTTTAGGAACCAACGACCAAAGTTTATTTGTATTTCAATTACTAACAGTCATTTGGTTATTAACCTGTTTATATTTGGCTAGGTACTTACTCAAATCATCAAATGAATCTTGGAATCCGTTACCAAGTGTTATGGTTTTTGTTTTGGGTTTTCTTTATCCAAAACAAGCTTGGGCACTTGGATTTCTCCTTTTGACATATGGTATTTACTTTTCAGATCGATTCACAAGAAAATATGGTAAATGGTTGATTGTTGGAATCTTTTTTCTATGCACAACTTGGTTTCATACCATGGTAGGGGTTTTGGGACTAGGACTTTGGTGTATTTATAAAATTCCAAGAAAGTATGATTTAATTCTATTTTTGATTTTGGTCATCGTCCCATATTTGCTTCCTACAAATGATAATGACCGTTTTGTGGTGGATGGTAAAACCTTTCCAATCTATGCAGCATATGAAATAATGGGTATTGGGATTTTGTGGGATTGGATTGTATTGATTTTTGGAAAAAATGTTCCAGATCGATACCTTTCCATTCGCCTTAACCTTGGTTTGATCGGAATGTTTCTCGTTCTACCGTTGTTTCATTTTGCCGATATCCAATTTCGAATTTTAATCTCTTTTCTACTTGTGACAGAAATTTTTTCCCAATTCAATTCCAAACAAGTTCTCATTACAGCTGTTAGTTTTGGGTTGTGGTTCTTTGTTTTGATCCAAACTCCCAATTTATTTCGTTACCCTTATGAAACTATGTGGATTCCAGGGGAAAAAGCCGCATCTGTTTCGAGTAATGGTCTGCTTGTTGCACACCATGGTTTCTGCGAATACTATCATTTTCAATTTAGAAAGGATTGTATGTCTTGGGAGCCAGATGACAAAGCCATTTCGGAACTTCCTAGAGGAACGCAAGTGTATCGACTTGTATATGGCATCCGAATGGAAAACCTCCGTGCCAGTAAAGAGAATGGAAATCCAATTTTTTCTCTCATAGAACCCATGGGTGAATACCAACTCGTATTGGAGAATGATTGGCAACATTACCGTCATTGGTTAGAAAAAAGAAATTCGAAACTAATATCGATTGCCAAGTCTTGGAAAAATCCATATCGTAAACGGCCAGGATTCATTCAGAGAAAACAAAAATATGGGATTTAGGTTTCGAAAACACATTCCTGGATTATTCCCCAAAAAAGTTCACAGAAGTGAACTCCGTCTCTTCTTAGGAAAATTGTATTTCCAATGGAAAAGAAACTTTGTTTGGTTATGCGAACAGAAATTCTTCGCTAAAAAAATTGTGGAATCGAAACTTATTGAGAAAGAATTTCCAATTTCTATAGTTTCACACAATTCTCCCATCTATCGAAAACTGAAAGATGTTCCTATGTACCTCCAAGAAAATAAAAAAGTCAATTTATCAATCGCCTTACAAAAGATAAATGGAATCCTTTTGGAACCAGACCAAGTTTTTTCTTTTTGGTATTTAGTGGGGAAACCTACGAAACGAAAAGGTTATTTGCCAGGGATGCAGCTTAAGAATGGCGGGTTTGTGGAAAGAACAGGTGGTGGTCTTTGCCAAATGGCAAATTTAATTTATTGGATGACACTCCACTCGCCACTCACGGTAAAAGAAAGATGGCGGCATAGTTTTGATATCTTTCCTGATTCCAACCGAACACTTCCCTTTGGATCGGGGGCTACCTTGTCTTATAATTACATCGACCTACAAATTCAAAATACAACCAAACAACCGTTTGTGTTACATATTTGGATTCAAAATGATCATTTAAATGGTGAATGGAGAACGGATCGTGAAATCCCTTACTCTTACTCCGTTTATGAATCATACCATGCTTTCCATGCCGAGCCTTATGGTGGTTATACACGTAGGAATACTATTCGTAGAAAGGTTTTCTTAAAATCCACAAAGGAAATAGTGGATGACCAATTGGTCACAGAAAATATCGCTTGGATGATGTATGAACCATTATTAGAATCAGATCAAAGGAAAAATGATCCCACACAGTGATTTGCTCAGTTGTATCCATTTTGCAATTATATTTGGAATAAAATAAGTGGAAGTGAGCAGGAAAGATGGAAGGTCGTGGTATGTTTAAAAATTCTGAAATTCGTATCAATCAATTGCATAATAGAATCGTAACTTCCTTAAAAATGGTTATAAAGAGTTCCTATCTCCCTTTTCTTTTTCTAACAATCCTAAGTTTTTCAATACACAGTGAGGAAACGAAACTCATCGTTTTTGACAAAAAGGCCTATCTACATTCTGCTACAAAAGATCCAAATCGTGTTTTGGTTAACTTAGAAACCATTCCCCAAATTGTTTTGGAAATTCGTTATGCCACAGACAACAATTTCTCGGGTAGGAAGATTTACACCCTCGGTAAGGCCTTTGCTAGAAAACGAGTCGCAGAGGCTCTCCGCAATGCCCAAATGGATTTTTTAAAACAAGGATATTCGATTCAGGTTTACGATGCATATAGACCATATCGCGCGACTGTTACGTTTTATGAATTGATCAAGGATACTCGTTATGTGGCATCTCCCAAAACCGGATCAAGACATAACAAAGGTTGTGCGATCGATTTAACTTTGGTAGATAACAAAACGAAACAGGAATTACAAATGCCAACCGAATATGATTCCTTTGAAAAAGCAGCTTGGGCGAATGCTCCGGTATCTGATCCAATGATCAAACAAAACAGAGACAAACTCATCGCCGGGATGAGCCGATTTGGATTTAGAGTCAACAAAACGGAATGGTGGCATTTTGATTTTTTGGATTGTGCAGGGTATGAAGTATTGGACATTCCATTTGAAGAGTTACAAGATGATGGTGTAAGGTAATACGAATGAACAAACGAATTTTACTCTTGTATTTGATTGTATCTAATTCTCTCTTTGCAAAGACCAAGAGTCTTACCTCCTTTGAAGAAAATGGATTGTACGGATTTAAAGACAAAAAAGGAAATGTGATTATTCAACCCCAATATGAACAAACAATGGAATTCACTAGCACCGGTGTGTCCTTCGTTGTTTCAAAAAATAAATGGGTTTGTATCGATCAAAAAAACAATGTATTACTCGAAAGTTTTCTGTATGACAATGGTCCTGACTACCTTTCTGAGAAGCTCGCAAGGTTTGTGGAAAATGGGAAAATGGGATTTCATAACGAACGTTGCCAAAAGGTCATTGTTGCAACTTATGATTTTGTATATCCTTTTGAAAATGGACATGCGATTGTATGTAACGGATGTGAGTTGAAACCAGAAGGAGAACACAAACGAATTGTGGGTGGTTTGTATGGACTTATTAATCGAAAAGGAAAATTGGTGGTGCCGGTCCTATATGATGCGATCCTTTCTTTCGATGCCAAAAAACGATTGGTCGAAGTGAAGGAAGCTGGGAAGACTAGAAAGTTGAAAATGGAATAGGAATGGGTAAGAATTTTTCTTATCATTTTAAGAATTTAGAAATATATTTCCTCTTTTCGAGCGATTCCAGTTTTGTCGAATGACTGCACCTACAGCAGTCGAAATTTATACTCTCTCTTCGAGAGGTATTTTGAAATTAGAGCCGTAGTATCGATAATTTGAACACAACAGTTGATAAGTGAAAATTTAAATAATCGTTTTGACGCTAAACGCCTGTTGGTCGGACAAATTAGCTTCAAATTGCAAAAAAAAAGTTATCTTTGATCAATCTCACTCAATTTTTTTTAATTGTGTTTGGATAGATTTTTAAGGAAAATTTCAAATTTGATTGTGAGAATTTTTAATTAGAATTTATGATTCAATAAAAAAAGAAATGGAATAATGTGATGTTCAAAGCGAGTTTAAAACCAATGACAAAGCGTCAGCTTCAGGAGATGAGAAGAAAGGCTCAGGAAATGTTAGATAACCCCGATTGGCCGGAGGAAATTGAAGAGATAGAGTATTCTGATGAGGACTCTCTAGCAATAAAAATCTATTTGGAGCATTTGGATTTGATCATGCAAGAATTAAAGATAGATTTTGCTACGGCAATATTGAACCCTCCAGTTTCCCTTCGGTCTAAAAACATACCAAGATCTTTGCTCGAACTTTAGATTTTGTGATTCAGTGAAATTTGAATTTTTAATTTCCAGTTTTGATCCTCCATCCAACCGATCCCTGCGCCAGCGATTGTAGCGGAAATCCTTTCGTGAAGCGAAAGATTGGAGCGTAAAGCGCGGTCGATTTGGAATCGATTTCGAATGAACTATCAATTCGAGGCGCCAAGAATTGATTCGAAGCAAATAGATTGCGAGTGTTAAGCGAACAATTCAAAACTTTTATTCGATTTATATTACTAAATGAAATGCGCAAAGATTTGGATTATTTTAAATGCGGTTGGAAACTTGGCAAAAAGAATTGGTAATCTTTTTTTCCAATTTGGATGAGCCGAAACGTCTCTTCTTCTGTTTCCAATTGAATTTGGCCAAAAAACCAACCGAGTTTTGTTGACGTGTTTTGTAATTTTACGAAGTCAATTGGGATGTGCGTTGGGTTTCCTAACATTGGATTACGGAGCAAATGGATTTGTTTGTCCGTGAGAACCAGTAACCATTTTCCCGCCGTATGTTTTTGTTGTTTTGTTTCCAAAAGGCCAATGGTATACCCTTGGATGGTTTCATCCTCTTGAAGGTACTGGTTTAGGATTTTAAATTCAGGCACATACAAAAATAGAACGTCGACACTGATTTCAGGGTGATTGGAAAGTAAAGTTTGGATTTGTGATTTGATTTGGTCCGAAGTTTGCATTATTTTCCTTTCACCTCAAGGTAGAAGTGCCAATTGTGTATGTTTGTTCCAACTTTGGCAATAAAAAAGGCACCCAACTTTCGTCAGATGCCTTTTTTGATGTAAATTAAAATTTCCGAATCTTATTTGAGATTCAAAATTTTTAAACTGCGTTGACGACTAAATCTCCACCAGCCTTCACTTCGCCAGCTTCGTTTTTTGCTTCTACGAGAACTGTCACAGTTTTTTTACCATCTTTTTCAAATTTCTTTTTGATGGTTCCAACAACTGTTAGTTTTTCGCCAAGTTTTGTCATCGCTTTGAAAGTCACACCAAAGTATGCGATGTCTTTTTGGTCTGCCCAAGAAGTACAAAGCCTTCCTACTTGTGCCATCACGTACATACCGTGAGAGATAGTTCCATCTAGACCTGCTTTCCTTGCGAAATCAGGATCATTGTGAATGGGGTTAAAATCTCCAGATGCCCCCGCATAACGAACTAAATTTGCATGTTCGATCACAGGAACGTCTAGCGGAGGAAGAGTTTGACCAACTTCTACTTTATCAAATTGAATTTTTGCCATTGTTTGCCTCCTTGGAATTAATCCTTACGAATGAAAATCGCCATCTCTGCAGAGAGAATTGGATCATCTTTTTCGTCGAAAATGGTGGTTTTGAAAGTTACGATTTCTGCTCTTCCCACTTTAACGTCAGAAATCTCAGATTGTGCGTACACTTTGCCCGGATATAGGATTTTATGGTACGTGTATTCTTCTTTCAAGTGAAGGATTTTGGAAAGGTCGATCCCAAGTTCGGCCATATCGTTCCAAATCTTTGGGTATCCCCAAAACATGATGACTGTAGGGAAAGTTGGTGGAGCGGGAACATCTGAGTATCCTGCTTTTTTTGCTTCTTCTACGTCAAAATAGATAGGGTTTTTTTCGTTGATGGCGAGGCAAAATTCTTTGATTTTTCCTCGTTCCACTGTGAAATCAAAACGATCTAGTTTTCTTCCAACTATATCTTTTGTTATTGCCATTGGCATTTTCTCCTTAGTGTTTGTCGATCCAAGCAACTAATTCTTGTAAGACGATAGCTCTGTCTTTAGGAAGTTCGTTCATGGTTTCATGGTATAATTCATCAAAAAGTCTTTTGGTTTTGTCTTTGGACGCAACACGTTCAAAGGCATCGTTTGTCCCTTCAGGGAGAGCAATTTGGTCCTCTTTCCCATGGAACATGTAAATTGGCACTTTGATTTTTTCGGCAGATTCCAAAGCAAGTGTATAACAATTGAGAAGGTAATCGCCTAGATAAGCACAAACATTTCCATGTACAAGTGGGTCCTTCACGTAAGCATCAACTACTGATTTGTCACGAGAAATGAGATTCACATTAAGACCAGTTGGGATAGTGAGAGTCGGGAGCGCTTTAGCTAAAAAACCACCTGCTGCTTTTTTAATGTCCATCACGATATCAGTTTTCACTTTTATGGGAAGGGCACTGCAGATATAAGCATCCAAATCATTTTGGTAGTTGTCAGTGGCTGTGTATAAGAAAGTGATGGCAGCACCCATAGAGTGACCGAGTAAAGTGACTTTACTAACACCTTCATTTTGTTTGGCGATATCAATCAGTTGTTTTAAGTCGGCAAAAAAATCAGAAAAATGAGTGATGACACCACGACGTCCATCGGACTTACCATGGCCTCGACAGTCGATCAGGTAAATTGCATAATTACGTTCCGCCATCGCTTCCAATAAAAAATTATAACGACCACCATGTTCCCCGATCCCGTGGTGGACAACGAGCACTCGTTTGACACCTGACTTTGGTCGGTAGATTTGGTAATAAATTTTACCACCATCTTTGTTTTGAAAGGTAGACTCCACGCGGGAGTAGGCTTGTTCCCAATTGCTCATAGATGTCAAGGATGGACGATGGAAACCTAAAAAGAAACAACTTTTCCTATTCTTAGGAAACCTGTTTTGCAAACTGGTTCCAAATGCGAAAGATCCTTCCCTTCGCCCTAGTCCTTTGTTTTTGTCTCATTCACTGTTTGAACAAATCGGAATTTCGTTTCCCTGTGGATTTGGTTTTGGAATTAAAACATGCTAGGTCTAAAATCAAAATTGCTAAGGATCCATTACCCTACCATTGGAAAAAAAATCCAGGGAGGCAAAGTGGACTGCCTCTGTCTCGAAAATGGGAAAACACGCAGATCACCTTTAACACAAACAAAGATATATTTTTAAATCATTCCCTGGATGCTCTATTTTTCCCACCAGGACAAGAATACCAATTTACGATTCCGAAAGGAAGTTACCAATTTTCTTCGCTTATGGGTCTGTTAGGTGAAAAAGAATTCCAATCCTCAGTATCAGGAAAATTGAAATTGTATTCCCAATCAGAACTCATTTTGGAATGGGACTTAACGGGCACACCTAAAGAACAGTGGCAAAAAAAAAGGGAAACTATCACTCTTGATGGGGACTTACGCCTTGTTTGGGAGAGTAAGGATAGTTATCTTTTTGTCGGTGAACCTTTGTTATATCCAATTGAGTGGTCAGAGACTTTTTCCAATTTGAAAAAACCCAAATCAGTGATCTTGATTGTCATAGATTCCGCAAGGAAAGATTTTTTTGGTGCATATGGATTTAAACACTCCGTTACACCTGTAATGGATGAACTTGCGAAAGAATCAGTGTTCTTTGAAAATCCATTCGCAAATGGGAACTGGACAAAACCTTCGATGATGTCTTTTTTTCATTCGGAATACTCATCTAACCTCGGTTTGGGGAATTCTTGGTTTTCTACAAAACCCTACCAACGAAAAGTGTATTACGGAAAAAAACGTGATAATTTAGCCAAAACATTTCGGGAAGTTGGGTATTTTACCCAAACCATTATGAATAATGTGTTCTTTTTGGATTATACAACTGTGGGATTGGATTTAGGATTTCATAATTCTTTCCAAGTTGGGATGGACATTGTGGATACAGAAGTCCTGACAAACGAGGCCATTTCGTTTGTGTCCGAGAAAAAAGACATTCCATATTTTTTACATTTTAATTTGAACACTCCACATGCATCCTATTCTCCTCCGCAAGAAGATATGCAGGCAGTACGTAAGATTGTCCCTGACTCCGAATTTTATCGATTTGAATCCCCCGTACAGCGTTACTTAGGTGAAATGCACTATACAGACCGTGAGATCGGTCGTTTGGTAACTAAATTAAAAGAACTTGGAACTTATGATGAGACCATGATCATCGTGACCGGGGATCACGGTGAACTATTTAGCCCAGAACATGATTATAGTTATCATTTTATCATGCAAACACGGTTTGGTCATGGGGAGACCCATTATGATGAAGAAATCAATGTGCCTTATTTTATCAAACTACCCAAATCACTGGCAGATAATTTGGTAAATAAACAAAACAAATCATTGTTTAGCGAAGATAAAGATTCAATACAAAACCGCTACCCGATTGTGAAACACTTCACAACACAAAACCAATTGGAAAACGTATCCGATTCTCAAATCGGTTCACTTAGAATTGAGAAAACACAAATCCGAATTTCTGGTCAGTCATCGTTATTATCTTTGGCACCAACCATCCTGGGATTTTTGAATTTGAAACCCCAAAATGCAACTTACCAAGGAGTGGATTATGCAAACTGCATTTTACAATCCAATCCGTGCCCAGTGGAAAAATATATTTATACGGAAGGGAGGATGTCGGAATCAGTTCGAACAGAAACCTATAAATACATCCGTCGTTATCCAGGATTTACGACGGTTAGGCGAACCGTTGCTGGTGAACCCCATACTATGGCCGAAGAATTGTACGATCTTAAAAAAGATCCAAAAGAACTGCACAACTTAAGTTTAGAGAAGGATGGGGAAACTCTTTTGCAAATGGCAAGAGTCGATTTTAGAAGGGAAAACTTTTTGAAACGGAATGGTATTCGCATATGGATCCCAGCTTGTGAGGAAGCGATCTGCCGTGATTTTTTATCGATGAATGTGCAAGGTTCCGTTTATGATTGGGAAGCGCCCGAAACAGTGCAAATACTATCAGGTTCTGCAAAATCAGTATCGGTGACTAAGGAATCTCAAAAACGGAATGAGCCGAATGGATCTAAAAAAACAAACGATCCTAAACATCAAAATTTGGACCAACCTGAAGAGATTATTCTGAAAACGGTAAATCCAGAACTAGGAGCTTATTTTCAATTCACTCGGAATGGAAAAACGATCCCTGTTCGTTTTGGAAGGTTTGGATTGGAATACCAAAGGTCCATGTCGAATCTCGATGACTTAATTGTATCGGAAAGGCAACCAGAAGGACTCTTCCAATCACCACTACCATGGGTATATAATGATGGTGCCTTTAGTGGATCCGGTGAAACAGAAGTACAAAAAGAAATGGGTAAAGAAGTGAAAAAAATATTAGAAACTTGGGGTTACATACACGAATAATTGCTCGTAGTGAATACGGGTATTTTCTTAGTCTAAATAGACAGTTTTATGAAAGATACTTTTATCGCTCCTCGTTTTGAATTTCCTGTAGCCTTGGGATTGGATTTGGGATTTCCCATTCTCACAAAACTTTTGTTTAACTTAGATGGAGTGGTTATACCAAAAGAAGATGAACAACGTTTGAAAGAAACAAAAAACAAACGAGTTGTGTATCTTTTTAACCAACCTACAGAAATCGAATCCATTATCGCATACCAAGTTGCCAATACCATTGGCACACGTTTTCATTTTATGGCATCACGCAGTATTTTCAATTGGGGTTTCGGTATTGTTGGAGAGCTGATCAAAAGGGTTGGTGCCTATTCTGTTTTACATGGAAGTTCCAATCGTAAAATGATACGCACCACTAAACGGATATTATCCGATAAAGAAGGGAAACTTGTGATGTATCCAGAAGGGATTATGTCAGGAGAGAATGATAACTTGGTTTCTTTTTTGCCAAGTACGGCTCAACTCATTTATTGGGGTTTGGAAGAAGCCAAAAAAAAGGATCCAAATGCTGAAATGTTTGTGCAACCCACATTTGTGAAATATAAAATTTCGGGCACTCGTGATTCGATTCTCCGAGACATAGAAACTTCATTATCTCGAATTGAACGTAAGTTAAAATTATACCCTGGTGGAAGGACAATCCTAAGGCGATTTTTGACTGTGGGTCGTGTGATGTTGGAAGAAACCGAGTTTGAACTTGGGATACCAAGATCTGCAATTGACGGCAAGGATTTTGACTACCGATTGGGGAGAGCAAGGCATACTGCACTCAATCTCGCAGGCCAAATACTAAATTTAAAATTCCGAGATTCAGACAATGCCATTCAAAAAATCAGAATTTTATTCCATACATTAGATCGAATTGAGGCTGGAATTCCCTTGGAATCTACCCCCAAACACCTAACAGACCAAAATGTACGACGTGCCAAACAATTGGTAGAGACAGCGTATGCCTTTCTCGTCACCCAACCTAAAAGCCTTATCCAATGGCCATCTGCAGAGCGTCTGATGGAATGGATTTGTAGTTTCGAACGGCATATCTTTGGCAAATCAGAAGTGAGAGCAAAAAAAGCCTATGTCTATGCCTCTTCAGCTATCCCTCTGACTTCCTATTTTCAAAAATACCAAACAAATAAAAAAGACAGCTGTCACTTGTTACTTGGTGATATTCGCAAAGAGATGGAAAAACTATTGGATCGAGGGAAAAAGGAAAGTGAACCTTTGGTTCCTCCTTATTCAGTTGGTCTCGATTTACAAATCGGTTAATCAAGAACCAAAGTAATTTCTACCCTTCTGTTTTTATGTCGATTTTCTTCTGTATCGTTCGGTGCTATAGGAAACTCGTCTGCATACCCTCGAAAGGAGATATGTTTTTCGTCCATTTTATGATTGTCGACTAAAGAATGTAATACGGACTTCGCTCGTTCTTCGGATAATTTCTGATTGTATTCTTTTTTTCCAATATTGTCTGTGTGACCAGAAACTCGTATTTCCCGGTCAGGGTATTTTTTTAAGATCTCAGCAATTTTTGCTACAGCAGATTCCGCATCAGATTTTAATTTGCTATCATTAAAATCAAAAAGAATGGAATCCAATGAAAACACAATTCCATCGTCTGTGGTACGAACCTTCACAGGTAATTGTTCGGCAATTTGATTTGGGTCATCTGGTCGTAAATTTGGCTCTAATGTTTCATTTGTTTCTGGGGGTGAACCTTGGGTGTTAGTGTTTTCTTGAATTCCCGATGTTTCTGGTCGTTGTATTCCAAGAAGTTTATCATTTGGAAATAATTTTCCTGGATTTTGTTTTCTTTGGATGCGTCTACCATTGGGAAGACCATCCTTCGTATATCCTACAATCAAATCATTTAAGATGTCTTCACGAATGGATTCTTTATCTTTGGCATTCACGTGGTTTCTTAAAAAATAAACACCTTTTACAAAAAAGTTAGCTTCTTGTACCGTCCCATTTGGATAAATAAATGTATAAGAAAGTTTAACTTCTTTGAATTCAGGAACTCCTCGTTCTGCATTAAAAAAAACAGTTCCAGTTGCAAAACCAAATATCTTATAAGGTACGTTAGGCGCCATTTTTTCTGATTCTGGTTTCGCATAAAAAATTGGATAGGTATAAGTAATTTTTTCACAATTGCCAGAATAGTTACCTTCTTTCCATGGAAATATTCCCTGAAATGTATACTCTGGTGTGACCTTCACACGGATACGTTCCGATGAAAAATCAAATGATTCCTCCGCAGGTAGTTTCCAAACATCTCCGACTGATACAGGTGAATCAGGAAAGGAAGGAAAACTTCGAAGGTTTGGCATAATGAATTCGTTCGGGACTTCATACCGACCATTTCGAAACAAAGTAAAATCGGAAACAAATTCCTTATCTTTCCAAAATGGGCCAGATGTTTTGCCATACCGAAGGTATGTATCAAACCATGCATTCACCAAACAGGAGTCTTGTGAGCATTGTTTGGTTTTCATTACTACTCGATTTTTGTCTTCACGTTCGACGGTTTTTGTACCAACTCGAAACAGAACTTCATGGTATTCGTTCAGTTCCAAAACTTGGTTTGAGGCCCATTTCCAATGGAATTTTGTTGTACCAACTGGGACTGCTAACAAATCCAGATATGGTAGAATTGTAATAAAACAAATCAGTAGGAATCTGCTCTTAGTCATCACTTAGCAAAGATCGGGGATTTTTAATAAAAACTGAGGGGAGAATTGGAAAAAACGAAGGGTTTTTGCGATTGACGGAGGATTGAATTTGGGCTTTACCTGAATTACGATGAAAAACCTCTCTCTGCTTTTTTACATTTTGATTACAATCAACTTTGTCGCTTGTAAGGACAAACAAACTTTAAAAGTAGCTGGTTCTGAGACAATGAACAGCATGATGCGATTTTTAGGCACAGAATACGAAAAGGCAAACTCAAATATTCGTGTAACAGTCGAAGGTGGTGGTTCAGAAGCAGGGATTGACCGTCTCCGAAAAGGAGAAATTGACATGGCAGTTTCTTCAAGGGCACTCAACGAAGCTGAATTTGACGATCTAAGAAAAACAGGAAACTTGGAAATTGTAAGATTGGCATATGATGGTGTTGCACTGGTTGTGAATTCCAAAAACCCTGTCACAAAGTTAAATTTGATACAAACTTCAGATATATTTGCTGGGAAAATTAAAAACTGGAAAGAAGTGGGTGGTTCCGACGCACCGATCTCGATAGTGATTCGTAATGATAAATCTGGAACCCAAGACTATTTCCAAAATCACATTTTAAAACGAAAGGATTTAGGTTCTAATGAATTTGCAAAGTTTAAAACCAATGTTTTTTCACCAAGTGCCAAAATCGTAAAAGATAATGCAGAAATGGCAAAATTCATACAAGAAAATCCAAATAGCATAGGTTATATGGGAATGGGTTCTGCTTTAGTTGATCACAAAGATAAATTAAAGGCACTGGATTATGCCAAAAATGCGCAAGACCCTTATGTGGCACCTTCCGTTCGAAATGTATATGATCGCAAATATAAACTTGCGCGTGAATTGTTTATGATTTATAAAACAGACCAAGGGGATAAAATTGATGCATTTGTTACTTACCTTACAAGTGAAGAGGGACAAGTAGCAGTTTTACAATCTGGTTATTTAAGAGCTTCATTGCCGGAAGTAGAAGTTTCAGCTGAACCTGTGAAGTAGGGTGAGACCGATTCCAATTATCTATAGCAGAACATAAAATATATAATTGTTATTCTTCTGAAGGATAACAATTATATGCGGAAGATGCATATTATAGTGAAATTACAAAATCCGTTTTTTCAGCAAATTAACTTCATTCGTTGCAAATGTTTGAACGATACTCGGAGAAAATGAAACGGTAGATTGTTTTGTTAAAAATCAAAATCTAAATCTAAGATTCAAATTTATCATTTATTGAAGAGTTGTTTCCACATGGGTGGGGATTTCAACTTATTTCGGCTGAGTTGGAAAACTGGAACCGGTGTTCCGACTCCTTTCAAAGTTGCTTTTTGTTTGCGAAAAAAATAACCATGTTGTTTGACTAGGTCTTCAGATCCAGTGGCATTCCAAACAGTTTCGCTGAGCCATACTTCACCTGATTTGGCAAGGCCTTGCACGCGGGCTGCTATATTCACGGATTGGCCAAAATAATCGAGGCGTTCATCATTGACAACTGCCAAAGCAGACCCTTCGTTGAGTCCCACTTTCAAACCAATTTCATAGCCTTCTTTTTTCCACTCTAGATTCATGGATTCAATTCGTTGCATCATTTCGAGGGCTGCAAGAAGTCCTTCAGTTGGTGTGGAAAACGTTGCCATAATCGCATCACCCATAGTTTTAACAATAGCACCTTTGAACTTTCGCACAATCTCTGTTAGGATACGGAAGTGTTCTTGTACTAATTTATAAGCAAGGATATCACCCGCTGTGTCATACATTTCCGTTGAACCTTTAAGATCAGTAAACATGATTGTAAGTGATTTTACATTTAAGTTTAAATCGGGAGATAGTTTTTGGATGCGAAATAAATCACGGAATGATTGGTTGTTTAACAACATTTTAGCAGTTAAAAAAGAATGGCGAACAGTTGGGAATGAGTTGGCAATCCTCTCAATTTCTTTTGGATTCGGAGTTAAAACATTCAGTCCTACTTGGAACCGAGTTCGGTTGTGAATGGTAAAATGGTGATGGCCTTCAGGAATCGATACAGCATCTGGTTTCATTCCGCTTTCCATCAAATCCACTAAGTAAACTTGATTAGAATGAGGAAGGTTTGGGTCCACGGAAAACAAACACATTGTATTTCGATCGATGCTGACAAACTGAATGAGATGGCCTTGTAATTCACCGTATTTTGCATCAAACTCGAAAGTATAGGAATCATCTATATCAAGTTTCGCATAATCTCGAATCGATGATTGGATCCATGTTTTTAGTTCATTTGATTTATCAAAATTTTCTGAAAAAAAATAACGGAAGTAGTTGGTTACGTCAACAAAAGGATCGATATGATTTTTTTGTAATGATGGGTGTATTTGAAAGGCAACTTCCACCTGGTCATCGAGTAGAGTAGGCACAACGATATTACAAGAAACACAATGGAATTCTTTTCCTTCGATATCGTCGAGTTTATGGTGGCTATGTACGATTCCTCCACACATTGGACAAATCAAATTATAGGCAAAATCAAATAGTCCCACCTTTGCCGCATGCACAAAAAAATCTACTGAATCATTTTCGCTTAAACTATGTTCGGCGGCAAATTTCAAAGGATTGATCCGGAGTAATTTCCAATCATCAGAATGGTTTACATAATTTTCCGCTATTTGTAATATCTTTGAGTTTAAAACGGGAAAGGATCTCAGGGTGTCAAATTTTTGTTTGATGATAGAATCTTTCAATCTGTACCTTCTAACTTCGCAACGTAAGGTAAATTACGATATTTACCTTTGAAATCTAATCCATACCCCACAAGGAAATCATCTTCGATGATAAAACCTGGGTAATCGACAAGGATATGAGGATTAGCCTTTTGTTGTTTCCAGAAAAGAGCAGCCACTTTGAGATCCTTAGGTTTTTGTTTTTGGACTTCTAAAAGAAGGTATTCCAAAGTTTTTCCAGTATCCACGATGTCTTCGACTAACAAAACAGATTTATTATGGACTGATTTTTTTAGTTCTTTTGTAATTTTGAATTCTCCAGAAGTAGTCCCATCACCATAGGAAGATGCCGCCATAAAATCCACTTCGTGGGGGATGGCAATACTCCTACAAAGATCAGCTGTAAAGATAAACCCTCCGTTGAGAATTCCAATGACAACCAAATCTTTACTCAAAAAATCTCTAGAGATTTCGCGTGCCAATTCTTCCACGCGGTGATGGATACGTTCTTCTGAATATAAAGGTTTCATTCTTTTCCTATTTGCCCAGGGATCCAGAATACTACTAATTGGCAACTTCCCCAACTAAGATTTTTCCAAGTATCTTCAGAAAAACTAAGTCCTAAAAAGGAAGCGGTCGGGAATTTATGAAATATGGATTGGTCCTTGTCACCCAAAAGAAGGGCAGAACCAAAGGACTCTAATCCAGGATTGTGTCCAACGAGGCAAACGGAACGGGTACTTGCAGCAAGCCCATGTAATACAAATAACAAATCTTCTTGATCCGCATCGTATATTGATTCTCGGATTTCAGGTTTGGGAAATCTAAGGATTTCCTTTCGTAGAGAAGCATAGGTTTTCAATGTTCGTTCGGCTGGCGAGACCAAACATTGGTCAAATTCAAATCGACTTTCTTTGAGATAATCCCGTAAGGCTTTGGATTGTTCTTTTCCCCTGCGGGACAAGGAACGATCTAAATCTGTCTCGTATGGCTCGTCCCATTCAGACTTAGCATGTCTGAGTAAATAGATATGTTTCATACATATAGATTAGTCTAAACATATGACTTAGAAATCACGAAATCGCTATTTTTGTATTTCTTTTTCGTATTTAGAAATGAGTTCGTTGTTGTTTTTACAGGAAAACTTTGTCCTCATTTGGTTTAAGTGGTATTCCACTGTTTTTCTTGATTTTTGGATCCTGTCAGCCACTTCGTTTTGGGAAAGTCCTTGGACGAGAAGGTTTAGGATTTCCATTTGGAATGGTGAAAACGGAAGTTGGACTTTGCTCACACCATCCGAGACAAAGGAGCCACCTTTCATCACAAGTTGAATGACTTCTGGTAGTTTTGAGATGGGATCTGATTTGAGCATGTAACCATCTGCCTTCGATTTAAGAGCATCTTCCACATACACACGGCTTCCATGTAAGGAAAAAATGATGACTTTGGTAGGTTGGTGTTTTTCTTTGATTTCTCTTAAAACATCGATTCCGTTTCGGTCTGGAAGATCAATATCGAGGACTAATAAATCGATGGGATTTGATTCAATGAATTGAAACAAATCAGCGGCCGTTCGAAATTCTCCGGCAAGAGAAAAGAAAGGATTGGATTTCAGAATAGATATGATTCCTTCAGTGACAACGGAATGGTCTTCTAAGATGGCAATTTTAACGGATTCCACAGCCTTATGATTTTCAGCGTCTCCATCTCATCTATCCAAAAATCTTTTTCTGACTTAGTAAAATTTTGTCGTTATCCCTTAATTTTCGTCTTTTCCCTTTTGGTCTCTCTCTCGTGCCACTTGGAAGTTTCCCCAACCTTACTCGCGAAAGATGGTGTTTTGGACGCTAGTTCGGTCGATTTATCACAGGAAGCGGTGAACTTGATTGGAAAATGGGAATTTCATTGGAATGAATTTTTAGATCCAAATGAAACTTCACGAACCAATATATCATACCTCCAAGTTGGTGTTCCGTGGTTTTCTCAAGTCAATGAAGATGGAGATGACTATCCCAGTTTCGGGTATGCCACATATCGTCTAACTATTTTATTACCAAAAAAAAATAAAGAGAGGGAGACTTACGCACTACTAATACCAGTGCTTCACAGCGCATATAAAATTTACGCCAATGGTAAGTTAGTTGCTGAGAATGGAGTGATTGGAAAAAATATTGAAACACACAAACCATCTTTTCATACCAAAATTGTTCCTTTGTTAGACCTGGAACAAAATATAGATTTGGTAATTCATATTTCCAACTTTTCTCATAAATATGCAGGCATTCATGGAATTATTCAGTTTGGAAAGTTAGATAAAATAATCCAAGTATGGAATGGGTATCATTCAGCCACATGTATCATTTTGATATTTATGGGTCTACTATCCATCTATCATGCGTTAGTTTATTTGATCAATCGATCAGAAAAAAATGCGCTAAGAATGTCATTTGTTTATTTAGGAATATTGATTCTAAGTGCTACCTTAACTGAAACGAGAATTTTATTTAATTTTTTATCAGATGAGTATTGTATTCCATTATTCCGATTATCACGGTTAGGATTTGTCATTGTTCTATTTTTTGGAGGAAGCGTTTTGCTAAATTTGGCACAAATGCGAATCTTCAAAAAAATGTTAATTTTACTTAAAGTTTACTCATTAACATTTTTTTTAGTTTCACTATTGACTCCTGTAAAACATTTAGCGCTTGTTAGTTATTATTTTGAATTTTTTTCAGTCATTTTTGTCATCATGGGTTTGTTTTCGGTTTCACTTGCTCTCTACTTCCAAAGAAAAGAAAGTAAGTTATATTTTTTCAGTTTGTTTCTTGCTGTCATTGGCGGAGTGATCGATGTAATTCTGATATCGAATCCAAATATTGGATTTAGGCCAATGGGACTAATTTCATTATATTTATTTATTTTTCCGCAAACATTGGGTGTCACCTTTGGTCTTGTAAGAGTCTACAAACGATCTGAGTTAATTTCAAAAGAACTCTACAAAAGAAAAGAAGCACTCGAAAAAAAAGTAAAAGCTCGTACAACAGAATTAGAGAAAGCAAATCGTTGGAAGGCTAACTTTGTTTCATTAATTTCGCATGACTTACGTTCGCCGCTCAATAGTGTGAATCAAATTTTGGACGTAATCGATTTTAGTTTTAGCGAAACTTCCGAAGAAGAAAAAAAGAAATTTTTAGGAATTTGTAAATCAGGCGTAGCACAATCTTTAAAAATGTTGGAACAACTTCTTGACGTGAGTCGTTTTGATGCTATTGGAACGAAACTTATCCAAACCAAATTTTCCGTGAATGAATTGTTAAATGAAATCATTGAATCAGTTGAACCTCTCGCAACTCTCAAAGGCATCCGAATCCAAAAAGATACACCGATCGAAGCAGAAATTATAGCGGACCGAACTCTTATCGGCGAAGTTTTTAAAAACATTCTTACGAATGCAATTAAGTATTCGAATCTCAATTCTGAAGTTTGGGTAGGAGTTTCCTTTAAGGGTAAATGGCTGAGTGTTGAAATCCGAGACCGTGGACTCGGAATGAGCGAAGAACAAATCCATAAGCTAACCGGTGAAGAAAATATCAAAAGTACCCCAGGTACTGCAGGTGAAAGAGGGACTGGTCTTGGGTTACAACTTTGTATGAATATTCTAGAAGCTCACTTTGGAAAATTAAGAATCAAATCGGTTCTTGGTGTTGGTTCTTCTTTTGAAATTTCTCTGTCGAAAAGTACTAAATCAGTATTACTCGTCGATGATTCGGGTAATTTCAGGTCTGATTTAGCGGAAGTTATGCGAAGAAACCAATGGATTGTAATCGAAGCTGGGAATGGAGAAGAAGCACTTTCTCATTTATCTAGGATCACACCTACGCTCATCATCACAGATTTACATATGCCTGGTATGAATGGAATCTCTCTCATTCATGAATGGGAAGGAAAAAGAAAACAAAACCAAAAAATCCCAATCATTCTCATCAGTTCCGATGCTCCTTTGTCAGGAGGAAATTCTTTTTTAGAAGAGGAAGGATTGGAAACAATCGTATCCGCTTACCTATCGAAAATGTACAAAGCCGAAGATCTATGTGAACAGATTGAAATGATCTTAATGTAATAACCTTTCCATATGATTTTTGATATGAAGTGTGTGTGCTAGATCATATTCTTCTTTGGTTAATTCTCCATAAGCAAAATGCGGGCGAAGTGAAGATTCGGATGTTTTTTCAAACAATTCAATCGCTTGTATAAGGCGTTTTGCACCAACTTTTACTTCTGTTTGGTTGCTGATCTCTTCGGCACCAGGGATGGGTTCTTCCAATCCATGATTCATTTTGTTTTTAAATGCAAAAACGGAAAATGCTATTTTTCCAATGGATCCGCGAAAGAGAGAAGACTTCATTTCAGGATATCCGTTGATCGAAAACTCGATACTTTGAGCACAATGTGATAATACTTTTCCTGGAGACCAATTTCCAGCTAACTTTAGTTCGGTTGGTTTCGTGAGCAAATTGATGACTAAGGTATGGTAGTCTTTTAAAAATTCTGCTTCGAGCCAGGGAGACACAATCAAATCTTTGTTTTCTATTTCTTTCTCTTTTTCTTTGTTGGACTCACCATATAATGGAAGTTGTGCGACTGCAAGTGTGAGAGTGGATCGTTTGATAAATTCTTTACGTTTCATTTTATTTTCCTCTTAAAGCAATAGGTTTTTCGGATTTGGTTCGTAACTTCATGTTTAAAAATTCAACGATCACTGAAAAACACATCGCAAAGTAGATATACCCTTTTGGGATATGCAGTTCTAATCCTTCCCCAAGTAAGGCAACACCAATCAAAATCAAAAAACTAAGTGCAAGGATTTTGATTGTCGGATGGCGGTCTACAAAGTCCGAAATACTACCACTTGATAATAACATAAATCCAACTGATAAAACGACAGCTGCGATCATAATCCCTAATTTATCTGTCATACCCACGGCCGTGATGACGGAATCCAAAGAAAAAACGACGTCTAAAATCAAAATTTGTACGATCACTTGCATAAATGAAATTTGTTTTTTAGATTCATCGCTGATCGAAGTTTCACCTTCCAGCTTATGATGGATTTCTGTTGTTGATTTTGCGATGAGAAATAAACCACCGAGTATCAAAATGATATCTCTTCCGCTAATCGTATGCTCCAAAATTGTAAATAGTGGCGTTGTGAGTTTCATAATAAAGGAAAGGGAAAAAAGAAGTAAAATTCGTGTTCCCATGGCTAAGAACAGTCCAATTTGCCTTGCTTGTTTTTGTTTGGATTTTGGTAACCGAGAAGAAAGGATCGAGATAAAGATGATGTTATCAATCCCCAAAACGATTTCCAAAGCAGTTAACGTGAGAAGGGCAAGCCAAAGGGAAGGATCGGAAAACAGTTCTATCATAACCTGTCCTAAACTGCTCGAAGGAAAACTGGAATCAATTCAATTCTTAGGTTTCGTATTTCGTTGATCTGAATTTCTTTGAAAAAAATACCAACCTTCACATTCTTTCACCAGTTCTACTCCCTTCCATATTTCCAAATTTTCTTTTGAATCCGTGACTCCCCAAACGAAGGAAGAAAAGGAAAGGTTATTGGATTCGCCATCCCAACTGGTATTTGCCACCCAAGGGTAATATGTTCCGTCTTTTGTGAAAGGAACAAGAGTCCATTTTTGATTGGAAAAGGCATAAATATATTTGATCGGCCAATAGGTGGCGGCTCCAACAATGTGCGGGTTAAATGCCTCCAAACATGTAAGTCGGTTCGTACGTCTAGACTCACCTGTTTTGATTTTTGTGATCAAATCCGAATGAATCGAAAGATAAAAGATAAAAAGTCCAACCAAAATTAAGACCGGAATGATTTTTCGAAACCAAGGAAAAAGTTCGATACTTCGAAATAAAAAATACAACGTACCAAAAGGAAGTATATACAAATATCGTATGTTAGGTTCTATTTGGAATCCGTATAGGAAAACCATCGTAAAAAATGGTGATAGGAAAAATAGAAACTCTTTTCCAATGTTTTTTTTTGAAATGTGAAAGATTGAGAGAATAAAAAAAAGGAATCCAAAAACAAGGTAACGTTCCCACCAAACGTTGATGAATGGATTTTTGGTACTTGAAATTAAAATTCCATCAAAACTTTGGATTGGATTTTGAAATAATAATGTGAGTAAAATTTTTAGTTTTGGGATCAATTCAAAACTTTCTGTCCCAATTGTGCCAATTCCAAAAGTCCGAAACCCTTTTGTAATCAATTTTGCAATGAAAAATCCTAACAATGTTGAACCAATTGGAATGATGATTTTCCATCGCAATCGAACCAAACCATATAAGAATAGAAAGGGAGCAAGATTCACAAAAAACCAATACTCCGATATCCAAATCATTGTCATAAGGAACAAAAACCGAATTTGTTTTGGGAACTCTTTGTTCTCATCATTCCATCTTTCAATTTCCATCAATGCCCAAGCTGCCAAGATGAATGTCATACCATGAAAACTTGGAAAATAAAACTGACCGAGTTGGTTTGGATCAAGGCCTGCGAGAATTAAAAATCCTAAAGAGGTTAGGGTTGAAAGTGAATTGGATAGCCCGAGAGATTTCGCAAAAATAAAAGGTAATAGAAAAACAAAAAATCCATACACTAGATGGAAAGAATACACCGATCCTGTGAGGGGATAAAGTAGGATGCATATCATTCCATCTGGAAATAAAGTGGTACTTGGTGGTAAGTTCCAACCACTTACTTTCCCATTCCAAACATCTTTGGCAAACAAGTAGGGATACAATACATCACTATCCGTCCCCTCTCCCAAATGGTTCTCATAGATCACATCGTAAAACAGATGGAAGCTGGCAAAAAGAACCAAAAGGAAAAAGAAAGGTTTGAACCAACGGATTTGTTTCACGATTTCTTACAATCCATTAGGAATCACTGGTGATCGAATGTGATTGATTCATTGTTAATAAACGCGTATTCGATGCCGTTTCCATTTTTGAATTTCCAAATTTTAATAACTAGGGCATTTTCGTTCAAATATCTTAAATCGTTCTGGGAACTCAAGTTCCACAACAATCCGTTTGTCAGGAACAAAGGGATGAGGGAAATCTAATTTTTTAGCAAAGAGTAAAAGTCCATACTGAGTGTAATCTTTTGCGGATCTTGAGTACAAACTGTCCCCAACCACAGGGCATCCTACTTTTGCCATATGAACACGAATTTGGTGGGTACGACCCGTTTCTAATCCCAACTTCATCAAACTAAACTTACGACCCGTTTGGGTTTGGACAATTTTTTCTGTTTTGTAATGGGTGATGGCCATACGTCCATCTTCTCTGACACACATCTTCACTCGTTCTACGGGATGACGACCTATTGGCATATTGATGGTCCCTTCTGCTTCCACAGGTGCTTGTAAGACCCAAGCATAATAGGTTTTGTCAACAAGCCTATCTTGGAAGAGTTTTGATAATGCGGCATGAGCACGATCAGTTTTGGCAATGATGAGAACCCCTTCTGTGGGTTTGTCCAAACGATGGACAATTCCTGGACGGCGTTCTCCACCTGTCCCCGATAGGTTCTTAAATTGGTGGAGGAGTCCATTCACAAGGGAAGGGGAATCGTCTCCAGGACCACTGTGGCACGCAATCCCTGCTTTTTTATGGATCACCATAAATTCATCTTCATCATACAAAACAGGGATATCCATGGGGATTGGTTCCAATCGAGAAGGGGGTCTTGCGATGACATCCACCACATACTCTTCTCCTAAGGCCACCTTATAGCCGTTTTTATGGACAACTTGGTCCTTTGTTTTGTTTGTCACAAAGCCAGAATCGATCCATTTTTGAACGGTGGAACGACTAAGATCGTCGCCAGCGTTATCTTTTAGGAAAACGTCTAAGCGACTTTGGTCATAATCTTCGGAAACGGTTACAAATATTTGCATTTTCGGTTGTTATCTAATGAAAAGAACTAAACTATGGAAACATTAAGGTAGGTCAACTGATGAAAAAAGGATTTTTTTTAAGCCTCATCCTCCTCGTAGGTCTTTCTATTTCATTAACGAATTGTTCGTCTTCTGAAGAAAAAGAAACTCCAAAAGAAACGTCCACAACTACGGACAACACAACCGCAGTTTCTTCGAGAGATCTCAATGGAGCTCTTTTGGACGAAATCAACGTAGCACTCAAAGACTACCGTTACCCAGATGGCGTTCGTCGCAGAGGATTTAGCTACAAACAAGCAGATATCCAAGCAGAAGATTTCAAAACTTGGGCAAAAGACAATGTTGCTTATATCAAAGACGCTCTTGCAAAACTTCCTGATAGCTATGCAATCGAAATCACAGGGCATGCAGATGCATCTGGTCCTGAAGAAGCAGAAGGTGCTAAAAAAGGAAATGGATACTACTCACAAATCCGTTCTGATGCTGTAAAGGCTGCACTTGTAAAACAAGGGATCCCTGCGGAAAGAATCGTGACAAAAGCAGCTGGTTCTTCTAAACCAATCTCTGGTTTTGATGAAAAAGACGCGATCAACCGTCGTGTGACTTTCCAAGTTGTTTCTAAATAAGAAATTCGATTTTCTTACCTAGAGACCTTTCTCTAATAAAAGCCCACCAGTTTTGGTGGGTTTTTTTATGCTGTTTTAGTTGTTGCGTCTTCAAAATTTTAACTTAATGTAAAACCACATTCAGGAATTCATTTAACATTCACTTTCATGCCAGCAACAAGAAACATTTGGATCGTTAAAGGTTACGAAATGGTAGCCATCGATGGATTTGATCATTTGAAAATTGAAAGGTTAGCCAAAGCTGTTGGAAAACCGAAATCTTCTTTTTATTTTTTGTTCATTGATTTGGAAAATTTCACAAAACAAATGATTGAATTCCATTTGAACCAATGCATTCAGATGGCAAAAAAAGAAGCCAATGCCAATTCCATTGATCCTGAACTCATAAATATCATTATTGAACATAAAATTGACTTGTTATTTCACAAACAAATTAGGATTCATCGGAACAATCCTTCTTATCTTGAATTGATTGAAACTACCGATTCGATCGTAACAATTCCATTCTTAAATGTTTGGAAAAAAGATTTGGGAATAGAACTAACTGAAATTCAAATGAAAGGAATGTTCTCTTTAGCATTGGAAAACTTTTATATTCAAATTCATTCTGATAATTTAAACGAGTCTTGGCTCAAAAATTATTTTGCGAATTTAAAAACAACGATTCTAAATTTAACTTCACTATAATTTACTGTACGGATACGTACATCGATTCTTTTGTTCTCAATATGAATTTGATTGTGAATTTCTTACTTCATAACTCATGTGAAGGTATTAAAAGAGAACTAGGTAATCGTGATGACTCAAAAATTTCACAAATTCTATTTAAAGGTTACATCCATTGTAATCGCATCGTTTGCTCCCATATTTTTTTTGGGAACCATGCAGGAAACATCTGAACTTGCAAGATTTACATTGGATCTACTGAGCTGGCCAATTGATGGACATACAACGTATGCTTCACCAGATACAAAATTTTTGTCTGCTTTAACAGGTGGATTTTTATTAGGTTGGGGAGTGACAGTTTGGATGTTGGCAGTCTTGGTTTATGATAAGGCACCCGAGGAAGTTAGAAAAGCAGTTTTATTTGGTTTGCTTTCTTGGTTTGTTTTGGATAGTGCGGGTTCTATAACATCCGGGAATCCATCAAACGCATTGTTTAATGGAATCGTTTTACTGATTGGAGTAGGTCCTTTGTGGATTCCTGCTAAAAAATAATCCTAAATTCCTTCCCTACTATTGAATGTTAGGGAAGGATACAACCTCACAAATAATAATGTATCAATTTTCAGCCAGATCATTTTTCTAATGCATCGAATGAAAATTTCTTTCCGAAACAATGTCATTTTGTTTATCCTTCTCTCGTGGCATCATCGATAGAAGAATATATTGAAACCCTTTCAGAAGAAAGAAAAACCGTTTTTTTAAAACTTCGTAAGGTCATTCAAAAAAATCTCCCGAAAGGTTTTGAAGAAACTTTCCAATACAATATGATTGGTTATGTGGTGCCAAAAAAAATGTACCCGGCGGGTTATCATGTCACACCTGAGCTTGCATTACCATTCCTCCATATTGCTTCTCAAAAGAATGGCCTTGCCCTCTACCATATGGGAATTTATTCCGATCCAAAATTACTCCAATGGTTCCAAACGGAATACCCAAAACATAGCAAAACCAAATTGGATATGGGGAAAAGTTGTATTCGATTCAAAAAAATAGAAGAGATTCCTTGGAAATTGATTGGTGAATTAGTCAGTAAAATGGGTCCTAAGGAATGGATTTCATTGTATGAAAAGAATCTTCCGAAGTCGAAAGAGAAGGCAAAGTAGGAACATTAAATTCAAATAGTAGTATTTCTTGTACACCTTGCAATAGATTGGTGAGAATCAAATAAGCAAATAAATCAGCTTAACTTAAGTAACAGGATAGGAAGTTCAGGGAGAAATCATTTATGTATTACATCATTTTCAAATACCTGATCACAGCAGCCCTTGTTGTCCTCATCTCCGAAGTCGCAAAACGAAATGACCGATTGGGGAGCCTCATTGCATCCCTTCCACTCGTTACCATTCTAACACTAATTTGGTTGAAAGTTGAAAATGCATCAGATCAAAAAATTTCAAACCATGCCTATTATACGTTTTGGTTTGTAATTCCTACCTTACCGATGTTTTTGGTATTTCCAAAACTGAATCAACTAATTGGTTTTTATATGGCTCTTTTTGTCAGTATCATTCTTACATTTGTTTTGTTTTACTTATTCCAATTGGTCCTCGGTCGATTAGGGATTCAAATGTTTTCATCATGAGGCAATCTGAAAATACTAAGTTTGACTTGGAATCTGTCCAACTTGAGTCTAAGTCATATGGAAATAGAATTTTATACAAAATGGGAAAAGGACTCAAATTTAATCACCACAAGGTTAACAGGTCCAATCTCGGAAGCAGATGCAACCGCTTGGGCAAAGGATCTGACGCAAGTGTTACAAGCGCTACCAGAAGGCACTAAATTCAAAATATTCGTCAACTTTTTTGGACTGAATCCAAGTTCAGTCAATGCGCATAAATCTTATCGAAATGTGATGCCACTTCTTTTAAGTGAGTATGGTTGGAGGATAGGTTATTTGGATTTATTTGAAGAGGCCAATGGTTTAAAAATAACATCAGAAAAAGGGATTCAATGTTATGCGGCAGTTCATTGTCATCAGGATAGCTACAAAATACAAGAATATGAAAAACGATTCGGAAAAGAGAATGAACATTTTTATGATGATCCAATTGTATCAGAGGAGTGGATTCGAAATTTTAAAATGTTAGACCCTGTTAGGTGAAGCATACTTTGGAATTTCTTATTTAAAACATTGAAAAATTGCTAGAATTTTCATGATGATCCGTCTACAGTAGTTTGAATTTTGGAATGTTAGGAATCCAAGGCACGAGAGGGACCATCATGAAACTAAATTTAAAAATGCCAAATGATTTGAAGTTTGCTTATCAAAACGAACTAAAAAAATACAAAGAAGCTTTAGCACATAATAACGATTCGTTGGCATGGCATCATTTGGAGCGAGCCCATATCATTGGACAATACCATCCAGTTTCACATACGGGTGTTCATTTCCGGATGTTCGTTTTTGGAATCAGAAAGTTCGATATAAATGAAATTTTAGGACAATTTGTGCGAATGAGTTTTGGTTGGATTGGGAGTCTATTCAATAGGATCCCAGTGGGAAATACTGGCAGTGCAACTGTACCTATTTTTGCTCCCATGCCGATTCCAGAAGATCTAAAATCTCTATTATGGAATGCGGACACAGAAGCAAAAGGATTATCTGGCTTTAAACATTAAACGATTTTTCTCATGCCTCAATCATTCTGAAGCTCAAAGATTCGCCTAATATTCAATAGGCGACTTTGCTCAATTTGTTATTTTTCAGCTACTAAAAGAAATAACGATGCGTCCTCATTCATAAATACTTTTTTCTCTTCCAAAATGGTAGAAGACGATACCTTTCGGAATCCAATTTTTATGAATAATTCCTGTAAGTCTTTCTGATTAAAGCCATTGTGAACTTTTGGATGGGATACTTTTTGATTTTTGTCAAAGTCCACAACAAAAAGTTTTCCACCTGGTTTGAGTAAATCATACAGAAACCTTAGTATTTTTTCTGTATCGGGTATATGCAATAATACAAGTGACAAAAGAATTTCATCCACTGGCAAAAACTTTGAACCGGTCAAATCACCTGTGGCCATCGTATTTGCATTTTGAATCCCATTCGCTTTGATCTTGGACTGTAACACTTCTAACATTACAGGGGAGTCATCGACAAAAATTACTTCTTGGTAATGTTCGGTAAGTGGGATCCCGAGAAGGCCTGTCCCACATCCAAAATCAAGAAGGGTTTTTTTTGTGCCAAGTGACAAAGTTGGATTTAATTTTTCTAAAATGCGTCGAGCAAGTTGGATTCTCTCTGCCGTATCATATTGATTTGCAATTTGATTGAAAACATTTGGTTCCATTTGGAATCAGCAAAACACAATCCACTCTTATTGTCGTGAAAAATTCATTTACGAAAGAAGGATTCCTAAGAGATTAGAAGTACAAAATAGAGGTTTCTATGCCAGAATTCTTTTACGCCGATCCATTCCCACTCACTCAAGATACAACCGAATACAAACTTTTGACAAAAGATTATGTCAGTACAGTCCCCTTTGGCGATAAAGAAATTTTGAAAGTGGAACCAGAAGGCCTCACCTTCCTTGCAGAAAAGGCGATGGAGGATGTTTCCTTTTATCTACGAACGGCCCATTTGGAAAAGGTGCGTAAAATTTTAGATGATCCAGAAGCAACACCAAACGATCGTTTTGTGGCTATGGCACTTCTTAAGAATGCAGTAATTGCTGCTGATAAACAATTACCATCCTGCCAAGACACTGGGACAGGCATTGTTATGGCAAAAAAGGGAGAGTATGTCATTACAGGTGGTGATGATGCACAAGCTCTTTCCAAAGGAATTTATAATACTTATGTGAACCGAAATTTGCGTTATTCACAAGTGGTTCCTTTGACTATGTATGAAGAGGTAAACTCTGGATCCAATTTGCCTGCTCAAATTGATATATATTCCACACCTGGTGATAAATATAGTTTTCTCTTTTTAGCGAAAGGTGGTGGTTCAGCGAACAAAACCTATCTCTTCCAAGAAACAAAAGCACTTCTTAATCCAACATCCCTTGAAAAGTTTATTGCAGACAAAGTATCCAATTTGGGAACAGCAGCATGTCCTCCTTACCATATCGCGGTTGTCATTGGTGGGACTTCAGCAGAAGCCAATTTAAAGACCGTAAAACTTGCGTCAGCTGGGTATTTAGACCATTTACCAACAAAAGGAGATAAGTTTGGTTCCGCATTTCGAGATACAGAACTCGAAGCAAAAATGTTGTTAGCGGCTCAAAAATCTGGGATAGGTGCACAGTTTGGTGGAAAATATTTAGCACATGATTTTAAAGTGATTCGCCTTCCACGTCACGGAGCTTCATGTCCCGTTGGACTTGGTGTGAGTTGCAGTGCTGATCGAAACATCAAAGCAAAGATTACAAAAGATGGAATCTATTTAGAAAAACTCGAATACGATCCAGCCAAATTTTTACCAACCATAGATGAAGTGGATTCCAATACTGAATCAGTTCACATTGATCTAAACCAACCTATGCCAGAGATTTTAAAAGTGCTGACCAAATATCCGGTGAAAACTCGGGTGATGCTTAGCGGTCGTTTGGTGGTTGCTCGTGATATCGCCCATGCCAAACTCAAAGAAAAATTGGACAAAGGAGAACCACTTCCTGAATATTTTAAAAACCATCCGGTGTACTATGCAGGCCCTGCGAAAACTCCTGAAGGTATGCCATCTGGTTCCTTCGGACCAACCACTGCTGGACGTATGGATATTTATGTTCCAGTTTTCCAAGAGAAGGGATTTTCGATGATCACTCTTGCGAAAGGCAATCGTTCCAAAGTTGTAACAGATAGCTGCAAAAAAAATGGAGGGTTTTATCTGGGATCGATAGGTGGCCCTGCGGCATTACTTGCAAAGGAAAACATCAAAAAGGTGGAAGTTTTGGATTTTCCTGAACTTGGAATGGAAGCCGTATGGTCTATCGATGTGGAAAATTTCCCTGCCTTTATCGTCGTTGATGATAAGGGAAATGATTTTTTCCAGATGTTGAATTAGTGTTATACTTCAAACCTAAGGAAGTGACATTCATTGGTCAATGTGTGTCACTTCCATCTATGTCGCGAATACGACAAAAAAATACGCTTTCGTTTTTATAATATCATTCGTTTGCTAAAAAGTTCTTAAAATCTGGCTTTCCAAAAGGAATGATTTACATTAACATTACTTTGTCGTAGAAAGAAGCAGAGTTTAGAAGACGTTAATTCTTCACAAGAGGTTGGAGTAAATATGAAAGTTATCGATCGAGTTGGAATCATTAAAAAATTTGGAATTTTTTTATTTTCACTCTCTCTATTAAATGGAACAAATTTTTCTAAGAATATTGATCCAACAGAATGTCCGAAACAATACAACTGTTTGACGACATTTATTTCACCTGGTTCGATAATACCTGGACTTGAATTAGATTTATCTCTTATCAAAGTAGATCCCCCTACACCTTTAGACAAAGTTACGTTACCTTTAGATAAAAACGGAAAATTCATCGAAGTCAAAGTTGATAAAAATGTTTTTTATTATAAAGCATTTTGGAAAGGGAAAGAAATTTTAATAAGTCAATTTGATTTAGATATTAATAAAAGATTACGTACACTTAGTAACAAAATAGTTCAGCTAATATCAGAACCTAGTCCCAAAGCTTCCATTTTGACAATCATTCCAAAAAATATTCTTTTAGAAGTCATCGAAAATACAAATCCATTAACCGCCAATGTCGGATATGTGAAAGTCAATTATAATGATACAGTAGGTTGGGTGAATCGTACTTCGTTAAGCGATGATGAATATGATATTCGATATTATAAAAAAAATCTCCAAGAACTGGTCTTTCCTTATGCGTTCAATGTCAAAGATGACAATTTAGCTACTGAATTTAAAATTATAGGAAAAGGATTTATTGTCACTGATTGTAAAGTTGGTGAATTTGATTGTTCAGCCACTTACAGAATGGGTGAGTCAAGTTTTGGAATGCCAGAAGAAGCAGTATACTTTGATTTAAGTGTAAGTGATGGAAAACAATATATTTGTGAAATGCGAAGAGTCGACTTTGTTGGAGAATTACAAAGAGTGATCGATGAGCATATTACAGAAAATGAATTGGATCCATTTATCAACTGCAATCTCAAGGAAGGAGAAATGGAAGAAAACACATCTGATGAATCAATGGAAACGGAATGAAATTGATTCCTGGTTGATTCATCGCATATCTTTTTTGATTTTCAATCTATCCTCTTTTTCGTGTGTATTTCCATATTCTAAATTTTCCATTTTTTGGATGATGCGCAAATCAAATTGGGATTAGTTACCAAAGTCAGTATTATATTTGAAGAGAATTTTGAAATCTATTATTGATTCAAATACATTGTTGCAAATTCTTCTCTCCAATAAGCGATTCCAGCATATCCTTGTTCGGTGCTAATCTTTTCCCAGTGTTTTAGGAAGTGAGCAGTTGGTAAGTATATAACTTCACCATTATGTTTGATGATTGAATAGTCTGATCTTGAACTTTGAAATTCAGGAGTAACAATCCAATTCTGAATGGGAACTACTTTTCCAAATTTTCCCGATTTGGTTTTTGCATATCCATATAAAGGAAGTCCTAAATATATTTTTTGACGAATCGATGCGATGGGTATTTCAAATGGTAACTTTTTCTTATGAAGTTTCTTTTCGATCTCACTTAGATTTGATTCAATCCAATTTGATGTGGAAATGGGACCAGGTTTGGTCCTTGGACTATGTTCATCATAGAACATGAATATCCAGTTATCAGAACAACTGTACAATTTTGCTAAATCATAATAACCATGTTGGTCTGGGTGGTTTGGTGGAAATAATGCTAAGTGGAACTGAAGATTTGAATCTTTTGTTTTAATGAGCTTGTGAATGGAACAAACAAAATTAGTATAAGAATCTTTGGATTGTTTTGCACCGAACTCAGCGTCCAAGACAAGACCTTTGGTTGTTGGATTTGTTTTAAGTAACAAGGTGATGGAATGATAGAATTGATTTTCAAAGGTCGGATTCATTGGCTCGTTCCAAACGGAAAAGGAAGGCACAATCATCAAGAATGATGATTTGGGTATTATTTCTTTTGTTAGTTCGATTTTTCCATTTTTTTCCAATCTTCCTGAAACAAAAATGGGGATTCTGTTGTGGGTTGCTAGTGAATCAATTTTACTCGTGAAAAAGTAATCGAATGAGTCTTGAGATAAATTTAGGTTCTTTGGTTCCGCTGTGAGCAGGAAAATAAGAGGATAAAGAAATATAAATAAACAGTATTGGAAAATGTCCCTTTGAAACAAAAAAAATTCCTTGATTTGGTTTGTGTTTTGTCTCATCCAAACATATAAGACGGCCGTTAGGTGTGCATCAATATATTCATTTTTCTTTTTTCACTCAATTATTTTTTGAAGTGAAAAAAACGTATAGAATTTTTTCTGGAATCATGGGTGGTAAAGATAGATGAAAATTGAATTAAAACCTGTTGCATTTGTGCGAAATGTAAGAACGAAGCCAATCGATGATGAATGGTCTAGCGTTGTCAGCCACATCATACTGGCTCCTGATATTCCACATTCAGCATTACAGGGAATTAAGGAATTTTCGCATTTGGAAATTATCTATTATTTTGATCAGGTAATAAAACAAGAAATTGTTTATGAAAACCATCCTCGTGGGAATACAAACTATCCAAAAGTTGGTATTTTTGCTCAAAGAAAAAAGGATCGTCCAAATCAACTGGGAATTTGCACAGTTGAGTTAATTCAACTAGATGGCAATCAATTAACAGTAAAGTATCTTGATGCTATCGATGGAACACCTGTTTTAGACATAAAGCCTGTTCTGCGAGAATTTGAACCGCAGTCTTCCATTCGGCAACCAGAATGGGCAACGGATCTCATGAAACATTATTGGTAATTGGTATGACAACTAAAAAACATTACGAATCACATTTAGGAAATTTTTATACGTGGATGTTAGGTGATT